>CAYURR010000066.1:0-15430 GCA_964446745.1 uncultured Defluviitaleaceae bacterium
AAGACCGCCGTATATATCTCACATCGGCTCTCGTCCTGCCGTTTCTGCGACGATATCGCAGTGTTTAACGAAGGCTCTCTTATCCAGCGCGGCAGCCACGACAGCCTAATCGCGGATGAAGCCGGCAAATACCACGAGCTCTGGAACGCGCAGGCGCAGTATTATACGGTAGGGTAACACAACAAAAGACTACCACGGATCTTCACGGATTTATACCGATTTACACGGATTTAAGGCATATATTCACTTTATCCGCGTAAATCCGATCTTATCCGTGGAAATCTGTGGTAATTTTTTTCTTGCTTTATTATTGTACTATATAGTATTATTTTATCCGGAACGGAGGTGTTGACGGGTTGTTAGACAAATCAGAGGGTGGATTTTTGATCACGCAGATAAAACAGGTCGGCGGCAGGATCTTTGAAAAGCTGCTCTCGGACGCGGGGGTCGAAGCGTTTAACGGTGCGCAGGGGCGGATATTGTATGTATTGTGGCAGTCAGACAATATCCCGATCGTGGAGCTCGCCCGTAAAACCGGCCTCGCTAAAACCACGCTGACCAGTATGCTAGACCGCATGGAAGATGGCGGGCTCGTGACACGCATATTTGATAAGAGTGACCGGAGGCAGATACGCATAGCGCTGACTTCAATGGCCCACAGCTTGAGCGACGAATACGAAAGACTGTCATCACAGATGAACGAAATCTACTACGCGGGATTCGCTGATGAAGAGATTATTGCTTTTGAAGGGATTTTACGTAGGGTATTGGGGAATTTGAATAATTACAGCACAGAAAGCGAGGAGAGCGCACTATGAAAAAATCAATTCCTATTTCGAACAACTTTTGCCCGCAGACCTTGTTCCTGTATGGTACATACAAAGAGGACGGCACGCCGAACTTTGGTCTGTTTTGCTGGTTCAGCTACTACTGGGACACCGAAATGGGCGTTATGGCCTGCATCGGCGGCGACAAGCTAACCAAGAAGCGCATCGCCGCTACGAAGGTATTTTCCGCTAACCTTGTAACCGAAGAGATCTTGGCTGTGGCCGATTACTTCGGCAACAAGGAGGGCTTTAGCGGGGACAAATCATTACCTGTGGAAACCGAAAACGGACATGTATTGAATGTGCCTGTGCTCGCCAAGAGCCCGTGGGTATTTGAGCTCGAGGTGGATAAAACCATGCAACTGGACGGCGGCGAGGTGCTGTTATGCAAAGTCCGCAACGTCCTTACCGATCAAGCACTCTGTGATGACGACAAGAGCTTTGAGGAAAGGCTTAGGGCCATAGCCCCGGTGCACACAACCTGCGCGGCATATTTTTCGTGGAGCGGTAATACGCTTGGTGCGTGGGGCGAGCCTATGAAGGCAATATAGAAACTTTGACGCTGCTAGTCGGTAGGTTTGCAAGCAGGGGTGCAGCAAAACGCGCTTCGAAAATGAGCGTAACAAAAAAATGCCCGCCCTTCAAATGAGGGGCGGGCTTACTTTATGCTGCAGGTTACTTAAGTTTCCCGAAAACTGCTTGATAAGGAAAGTTCCTGTAGATACATAGTATATCTTGGAAACTAAATCAAACCCAATATCTTTTAGTGGCAAATTATTCATGCCGGTAAAAAATAGGAACATAAACTCATTTAGCGATAGAAATATCCCGGCTGAAGCGGTTAACAATCCGCAAACTATCGCCATATTATCACGTTTCTTTATTATTGCATAAGCCATTAGCGCAGATGTTAGCGCAAGCCAAAAATCAGGCAGCGGAAACGACCAAAACCATACTGTATACCCCGAAACATGTTCAACTACCGGATACCACCCCAAATAGGCAGATATAAAATATAGTGGAAGTATTATTGCGTTGAATATACCCAAAGCAGCCATTAATTTTCGATATTTCACTTTAACCTCCCAATCTCATATAAAATAATGTGTAAATGCCGTTGTTATTGTTCCGGCAACTAATATGACAGCTAATGCGACAACTGCTATTGATAGTTTTTTATATTTCATAATTGCCTTTATTCTTTCTTCGACTGAATTTCTGCCAAAGGCGTTATATAGTGGTGTAACCTTGCTCCGTTGTTCAGCCATACCAATAAGTGAATAAGCATAAGCAGTTTTTGCTTCTGCTCCAAAGTGGCGTAAAACCATTTCGTCACAGCTTAGCTCTAAGTCACGGTTAGCTAATATGAACATGACCCATACCATAGGATTGAACCAATGGATGCAGAGCGCAAATACTAAAATGACTTTCCAAAGCGTATCAAAGCGCCGGATATGGTAGTATTCATGCGCAAGCACATAGCGTAAAAGCTGTGTGTCGTCCATGTTCATAGACTTTGGCAGAACAATCCGAGGTTTTACTATTCCGACGGCAACCGGTGTTGTAATCCTATCTGATTGCATTATGTTAATAGTTCGAAAAAGTCTGTGTTCTGCTATCCAAGCATTCAAAACATCATTATCGCGGATAGAAACCGAAGACCGTAATGCTTTATGGCTTCTTACATACACAATCATAAAAAATGCGAATGTGGCAAGCATGCCGATAAACCAAATAATTATTGTTGTATTATTAATCGGCAATATGTTTTCAATAATCTGGGTAGCCGTACCGGGAATTATCCATCCCAAAGCCCTATCTATGACCGCACAAATACTATTTTGTAGCGAAATAGAAATAGGCACAAGCAAGCGTAAAAGCCCAACGCCCCAAGAAATGAGAAACATTGTTTTAGGTAGACGGTTTAGGGCTACAGCCCGGATTATCATAACGAAAACAACAAGCAATCCGGCCGATATACTCGTTTGCAGTATATTCAAAATTGCCACCTCACCTCAAATTCTCCACAATCTGTTTTAGACGCTTTATTTCATTTGCGGATAATTTTTTACCGCTTAAATACGCAGACAAAAATACCTCCGCAGAGCCGTCAAACAGTTTGCCGATTAGTTCAGTAGCTTCATTTTGCTGCACTTGCTCTTTTGTGATGGCTGGTCTGCAAGTGAAATTGGGCTCTAGGCGTATTATCGCACCTTTATCAATCAGCTTTTTAATAACTGTGTATGTAGTGTTACGATTCCATCCCGTTTGCTTGTTGAGAATTTTTGCAAGCTGCCCCGCAGTTAAGTCACCTTCCTTCCATAAAACCTCCATCACTCTTAATTCAGAATCAAACATTTTAATCTCCATAATAAACACTCCAATGACTATTGCAATAGTTATGCCATAATACTATTACAATAGTCACTCTGTCAAGAACTAATTTGTACGCCTTGGCGATTGTTTCATATCTCATTTAGGAAATCCATACTTGCCATATCCTCAACGACCTCGCAGTAATCCTCATCACCATGATGTATCTGCTCATAAGTAAGACGCAACATCTCCGCTCTCGAAACCCACTTTATTTCACAGACTTCCTCGGGCTGTAATACGCAGTCCCCAAGTTTAAAGTCCGCCTCTGCGAGCCAGATATCAATTAAGCAATGCTTATGTTCACGTTTTAACTGGCATATGCGGCGCATATATGCCGGATCGAGATCTATGCCAATTTCCTCGCGTGTCTCCCGTAGGGCAGCAGTGAGTGCGTCCTCACCTGATGATACTGCCCCGGCTGTAACGTCCCATTCCCCGGGCATGAACGACTTGGTCAGCGAACGTCGCTGCAGAAACCATTGATCTTTACTGTTTCTAATAAATATATGTACAACCAGGTGGTATTGGCCGGGCTGCAGCATATCGCAGTTTTCACGCTCAATCACGGCTCCGGTTTTGTTTCCGCTTTCGTCGTAAATATCAAAGATTTCAGTACTCATTATTTAGCCTCCTAAGTGGTATCAGTTAATTAAATCATAATTTCCGGTTTCAGTGCTCCTGCTGTACCAATATTATCATACGCGGACAATAAAATATCATTTTCTTCTGTGATTGATAGTTTATCTTTGAGCACTTGCTTACCTTGCAAAATGTTAACATCATCTTCCGCCGTGGGAGGTGTTTCTGTCCATATTATATATGTTACTTTTGAATGTCCATCTGAAGCAATAATTTCATATTCACACAGTCCGTCTTTTCTTTCAAAGTCAATATAATACACCCCATCAATCTTTTGTACCGGAATTGGTTCTCCATTCATAGTTACCTTTAAATCTGTAACATCCATCTGTAATATAAGAAATCTGTATGTTGTATACGAATATAGGTCTAATACTCTACTAATCTCGTCCCCGCCTCTTAATTTAATTGTTGCTTCTTTAGGCAGGTCGATTAATATTCTGTTACCTATTTCGTATTTTACAAGTGATGGTTGTAATTGTGGGGTCAAGACACCATCTATCCCATAGAGAGTGATTATGGGCGCATCTCTACGTTTTGAATTATCATTTACTTTTGAGAAATAGATGATGTTTGAGATAAACAAGGCTATAACAATAATTAGTTCGATGCTAAAGTATTTCTTCATAGACTTTCTCCTTGTGTTTTAACGCGTAGAATATATGTAAAACGTAAGTATGGAATATCCGCTTCAACTTCAATCGTAAATATCCCTTCATCCACATCCAAACCTATAAAATACAAACCCTCTTCTCTTCGAACTGTAATAGGTTTGCTGCCTATTTTTGCGTTTACATCTACTACCTGTACGTTTGTGAAATCGAGCCTTATCGTGGAATTTGTGTGTAGGTGTAAAATGTTGTTATCATTTCGTAAATATCTCTTTATTTTGTAATCAGTTAAATCTATTAACGGCTTTGAGCCTTTATTGATTACAGGGCTCATGTTAGTATATTTTGTTAGCAACGGCTGCTCTTTAAAGTATTTATCATTCTTCATTTCATATATGAACAGCTTTGGAATATTGATATACTTGTCATAGTTATTTGCTAAAGTTAATTGCAGAATATTTATTAATAATAAGATCGCAATTTTAGCAAGTCTAACGTCAATACGTTTTTTCAAGTGAGCACCCCCTTATCAGCTCTTATAAAACATAGATTATAAATCAATTAAACTCATGGCTATATCAACTCTGCTGCGCATACCACCCGAGTATGTGGACACCATGAGGTCCGCAGCCTCTGATAGTCCAAACTGTACGAGTAGACGGTCGGTTATCTGTTTGGGGTCAGCAATGTGGCGTAGCTTTGCTATCAGCATAAGATTTTCCCGATTGCCGGTATAATGTAACACGAGTAGTTCGATTGTCAATAAGCACATTAAAAACCCGCCGAGCTACAGCTAAGCTGTTTGCCATGCGGGTTTTGTACGGTAAAGATTTGACACGAGATTTAAAAACATTGCCGATACACAATATGTCTTATAAATTATCTTCCATACGCAATTCACACAAAAAGCAGCGATCATGTCGCTGCTTTTTAGCCTTACGTGTTCTTGAGTTATACTTCATAAAACAAACACAAATAAAACAAGTCAAACTCACCATATGCTTTGACGTAAGTAACTTTGTTAGGTGTTAGATTGCCTATGTTTAATTGTCTAAACAGCCTTACCATAAATCAGGGATTTCTAATTCTCTTTCTTCATCAACCTCTCATACATATCCTTCGGTTGCTTAGGCTGATGAACAAATACAAAACAAGCTGCTTGAGCATCACTTACCGCAGCTCTTTTAGCAATAGCGGCTACCGCATTTAAAACAGTATTACCCTTATTCGCTTTCGTCTCTCTCATGACTTTTCCTCCTTTCTGATAAGATTGCATATGTCATACTACACATCACTGATGCCATTGATAATGCAATAGCATAAAAAACAGTATGATGCGTTAAAATAGCACCCAATCCAACAACCAATCCCATAACTATTACCGTGATCCGGCTTTTTGTACGCAACCTGGTACGCATCGTACTTGATATAGGTTTATTCTCATGCTCAACAGGTGCAAACAGCCATATGGTTAAAGCAGAGAGAATAGAAATAATAATACTAGCGGTCAATGCAAATACTTCCGGGGTTGATATGGTAATTAAGAGCGCAGCAGTAAAAATAGATGAAAATGTCAATATACAACTCCAATGATGATTTGCATGATATCCGCCTGTATATCTTCGCAGCAATGCAAAACAAGATACAAACGCAACACCCTCCGCTACTTTTGCAAAAATAAACGAAATTAATATGCAACACAACACATTAATCACCGCGGATATTATCAATTCACCGGCGTATACATATATATCTTCATCCTCAGAATGAATAACTTCATTAAGAATCAAAACAGACGCTACCTTTTTTGATAATACATGTACCATGTCAATCACCAAAATTAATATAGCATCTATGGAATCGTTCTTCAAGTTAGTTGGCACGAATCGTGTTTTTTCGACACGAAAAGCTATAGCTCAATGTGTGGGAATTAGAATTCTCAATTCAAACACCGATTCATCAAAATCATAATGCATTTGACCATTTAGCCTTTTACATGTCGCCTCTATGCTTTTCAACCCTATGCCGTGACGTTCCTTCTCTTTCTTTGAAGTAACTATTTTTCCGTCTTTAATTAGCGGTGTTTTGTCTATGGTATTCCTTATTTCACATAGAAACGCACTACCATGAACAGTCATATACAAATTTATGTATTTTTCTCTATCACACCGGATGCAACTTTCTATAGCATTATCCAAAGCGTTACCTAGAATAGCGTTTAGGTCCAAAATAGGTATGCGCAAATCCGGTGGTATATAAATCTCCCACATACAGATAATGTCGTTCTGTTCTGCAAACGACCTCTTCTGCGATAGTAAAGCATCAAGCATGGGATTTTTTGTATCTATAGTGGGTTTTATATATTGACCCTGATCGGCAAGCATTTGAATATTTGCCGTTAACGTTTCATAATCTTTATTCTCACACAAATGCAAAAACCCATTTATGTGCTGTTTAAAGTCATGGTCTAATCGACGTATTTGAAATTGGTTTTCAAGTAATCTTGTATTATGCTCAGTTTGTAGCTCAAGCTGAGCCTCCATAATGCTGAGCTTTCGTTTTTCCTCATTTTGTTTGAGCAGTTGATTAAATAGGAAGAAAATTAATATATCGGAATATAACAAGCCAAATATACTCAATATTGAAATAAATGTTCTTTCACTGATCAGACTAGAATATATTATTTGAATAGTAATAACCATCGATGATATTGACAGCAAAATTAACGGTACCCAGGCTCGTGTCTGAGCATCCCCTATTCTTTCATTTCTAATATAGTAAATAGTTTTTACACAAATTAAGACTATAAAATCGATTATGAGTATTGAATATAATCTAATAAGGCTATGGCTCATTACCGAAGCAAGCTCTGTCTTCAATACAAGTGTGACTATTGAGCTTGCTAACAGCTCTGCAAGTCCAGCTAGAACAATAAACATCATAGCTGAAGCAAATGTCCAGTAGATTTTACTCCTAAAAAATACAATATTTAAAGCAAAAGCTAAAACCACAGTCTTAATCGATATAATAATCATATTGCTTAAATAATAATAATCAATAATAAAAGAAACAATTACGGTGCAACCGTATATCAAGTAATCTATCCATTTGCCATAGCTATGTCGCTCTTTTAACACTCCGTCAGCAAATAATATCATTATATAGACACCAAAAACCGAATTCAATAATTCAAATACAATCCATGAAAGCAGCATTATGTCAACACACCCCGTCTATACGCTTTGTACGCCTCTCTAAAATCCGCAAGGTATTTCGAGCCAATGGGCAGCTCTTCAGAGGTTTTTAATGTCACCTTATTATCGTATATAATCCATGCATATTTGATATTTAATATAAATGCTCTATGTATACGTATAAAGCCATGTTCATGCAAGTCCTGTTCAATTTTTGATATATTACATCTGAAATCATATTTGGATTTAAAGGTTTTTACATTTACATAGTGTAAAATGCTTTCAAAATATATGATTTCCTGTAAATCTACTAATACATTTCCTCCTCCCTTCAGTTTTATCTCAAATGGTTTTGCTCTTTTCATCTCATATTTTCTTACTAATCGGTTTAATACTTTATTAAACGCCTCCACACTGATAGGTTTGGTTAAAAAGCCCGATGCCGTCACATCAAATACCTCGGGCATTTTACTCTCAATGAAAGTCACAAATATTATATTAACCCCATCATCTACTTCTCTCATATGCCTTGCCAATTCCAATCCGTCTATTTCTGGCATTGAGATATCTAAAAATACCGCATCAAATCTTTCATATGTACATACGGTCATGAATTTTGAAGCAGACGTAAAATCGTATACATCAATTCTTTTTCCCGTATTATTGGTAAATTGTCTCAATAGTGCTTTTATTTGATCTACATAAACTTTCTCATCATCACATATCGCTATTTTCATTTTACATATCCCTTCTGTTCATAATCGTGTGGCAGATCATCCGAGTCGCAAATAAAGCTGTCGCTTTCGCGACAGCCACTTTTTTACTTACATCTGCCTCCAGCAATATAATCTACACTACATTACTCTGTATAAAAATCTAAGCAGACCCTATTCTTTGTCACGGACCCCACAAACTCAGAAACGCGCTTATGCTCCGGATGCACCTGATACGCCGCCAAATCCCCTTCGTCCCTAAACACACTGTCCAATACAATACGCCTCTGGCTTGACAGTGCCGGGTTTAGTATTACATGAATCTCCACGATCTCCGGTATCTGAGACTTTAATCCCTCCAACTGCTCCTTTACCTTCTGTGCATTAGCCGTGTTTTTATCATCGGAAAAGCCGTCCGCATAGTCCCACGCCACGATATGCCGCAGCATGCGCTTCTTTGCAACGGGCATCCGTACATCTGCTTGAGCCTGAGGGGCTATCCCCTCTGTTACCTCCTCCGCCGGAAGCTTATTCAATTCATACGAAGCCTTTACACCCATAAATAGCCCGTACACAATATACACATGAAAGCCTATATCAATTATGATCGAAGTATCGAGGCTTGCTCCTGTCAGCAACAACAGCACCGCTGTATCTATCACCATGCATATGGCGGATATCAACAGGAATACATGCTTTGTCCGGGAGAGGCGATAGAATAGATAATATGTACCGATCATTACAGCCGTAATGACTAATCCGACTATAGCAAACACAGGGCTGCCGTTTTGCCTGCTTATATCCATACTCAACCCGGCCACAATCATCGGTACACTCGCCGAAAACAGAAATGATATGCTAGCATTAAAGATCGTGAGCAGAACGTTCACAATCGTAAAACCTACGATAGATAACAAATTGATCCTCGATCTCGCGTAAGTCCGCATTAATTGTTCTCGATCCTTCATAAAATAGCCCCCTATTCTTTTTTTACTACAAATAGGGGCTGTTGCAAAATCAAAACCATGACACGGATTTACACAGATTTTTTCGGATTTACGCAGATAACATCATGTAAATAGTGGTTTATCTGTGTTTATCCGTTTATATCCGTGCAAATCCGTGGTAAAGGTTTTATTTTACTACAGCCCTATTTTGTACTTACTTATTCATTCTCTCTTACTCAGATGCCCTTTTTATTCAGATCTTCTCAAACTGATCCTTACCAACACCACAGTGCGGGCATACCCAATCCTCCGGGATATTCTCAAACGGTGTACCCGGTGCTATACCCGAGTCGGGGTCTCCGACTGCCGGATCGTATTCATAACCGCATATTACACATGTCCACTTGTCCATTTCTTTCATTCCTCTCTGGTTTTAAGAATCATTCCTTGTATCCATTGTATACAATGCCGTTCATGCTGTCAACGGTTATGGGCGCGCCATTGGGTATCAAATCGACTACACCCTGATCTGATATGATTAGCGGTATGTTCAGCGATTTTGACACCGTCAATGCATGGGCATTGTCGGATTTATCCCACGAACCCACAACGAGCGCTGCTGCCTTTCGGATAAACGGTATCATCTCGTCCGTGGTCTTCGACGCGATGATGATATCGTTTCTGTCAAAGAAGCGGTTCGCCTGCTCGACGACCTTGATGACCTGTGCGTTTCCTTTTACGAGAGCACCGCCGAAGCCTTTTCCCTTTGTCAGCACGTCACCCGCGATACGCACCTTAAGCGTATTTGTCGTGCCCGCGATACCCACCGGCACACCCGCTACGGTTACGATGATATCTCCGTTCTTTACGAGTTTCTGCTCGAATGCGATCTTCTCGGCATTATCGAACACCTCGTCCGTGCCATGGATGATCGTCTCAGACAGCACCGGTATACAACCCCATGTCAGGCCCAGCTGTCTGCAGACCCGTTCGTTCGGAGTAACAGCCAAGATCGGGCATGGAGGTCTGAACTTCGAAACGCTACGCGCCGTAAAGCCCGAATCCGTCAATGTGACGATACATGCCGCATTCAAATCAGCAGCGGTTGTATAGGCCGCGTAGCTGATCGCATTAGTGATATTTGAGATAAACGAACCCGTATGGTTTGTGATCTCGTTATAGTAGTCGATGGATTCTTCGGTCTTTATGGCTATGCGTGCCATCATCTTTACAGCCTCGACCGGATATTTACCGTTCGCGGTCTCACCCGAGAGCATGATAACGTCCGAACCATCGAAGATCGCATTGGCTACGTCATTGGCCTCCGCGCGTGTGGGTCTCGGGTTCTTGACCATGGACTCGAGCATCTGCGTAGCTGTTACGACTGGCTTACCCGCGAGGTTCGCCTTCTTTATAAGCAGCTTCTGAACGAGCGGCACCTCCTCCGGCGGTATCTCTACGCCCAAGTCGCCACGCGCAACCATGATGCCGTCCGCAAGCTCCAATATCGAATCCAAATTGTTTACGCCGTCGCGGCTCTCGATCTTCGCGATGATGCGCATATAGTCCGCATCCAGATCCGACAGCACCTGTCTGATCTTTACGATATCGTTTGCGGAGCGTATAAACGACGCGGCTATATAATCAAAGCCCATCTTTACACCAAATTCGATGTCTCTGATATCATTTTCAGTCAAAGAAGGCAGGTTTACATAGACATCGGGTACGTTTACGCCCTTGCGTGAGCTCAGGAAACCGCTGTTTATTATCGTACAATGAATATCGGTATCCGTGAGCTCCTTGACCTTGAGCTCCACGAGACCGTCGTCTATCAACACGCGGCTGCCAACCTTCAGGTCATTAGGCAATTCCTTATAGGTGACGGCCACTTTCGTTACATCACCTACGATATCCTCGGTGGTGAGTGTAAAGTCCTCACCCTGCTTCAGATACACCTGCTCCTCGGAGAATGTCTTAATACGTATCTCGGGGCCCTTTGTATCCAAAATCAGCGGTATCTGGCGGCCCAGCTCCTCGCGGGCGGCCTTGAATTCGTTAATGAGTGCCGAGTGTGATTCATATGTGCCATGTGAAAAGTTGATGCGCGCTGCATCCAAACCGTTCAATATCAGCGACTTTATCGTTTCCTTGTCGTGGCTCGCGGGCCCGAGCGTAGCCAATATCTTTGTCTTTCTCATCTCTACCTCCGTCTTCCCGATCCCTTATATTGCGAGGATCTTAATCATATCATACATGCGCTGATCGTATGGCTTTGTCATAGCTAGCGCTTCCTCTAAATCCAGAGCGACATGTTTGCCCTCTTTATATGCTATGACCTTGTTGCGGTCCCCATTCTTAATCGTCTCTACAGCCAAATGTCCCATGACCGATGCATGCATACGGTCGATGGCAGTCGGCATGCCGCCCCTCTGCAGATACCCTAAGATCGTAGCGCGGGATTCGATGCCCGTCACGCGCTGTATCTCCTTTGCGAGCGCCTGCGAGCCGCCAACACCTTCGGCTACGACGATCAGGTTATGTGTCTTGCCCTTCGAACGGTTTTGTATGATCTGCTGTATGACCGATTCCGTGTTGACCTCAGCGTATTCGGGAATCATGATCTCCTCTGCGCCGCCTGTCATGCCGCACCAGAGCGCCAGATACCCCGCGTGATTTCCCATTACCTCAACGACCGACACACGCTCGTGTGAGCTCGAAGTGTCGCGGATCTTGTTTATCGCTTCCATACCGGTATTTACCGCCGTATCAAAGCCGATCGTATAATCAGAGCAGCCGATATCAAGATCGATTGTACCCGGTATACCTATGATATTGATACCGTGGCGTGACAGTGCCAGCCCGCCCTTAAACGAACCGTCACCGCCGATAACAACGAGCGCGTCCAGACCCAAGACCTTGCATATCTCCGCAGCCTTTTTCTGACCTTCCTCGGTCATCATTTCCTCACAGCGCGCTGTCAAGAGGATCGTACCGCCCTTGTGTATCGTGTCCGATACGCTACGTGGCGACATTTCTGTGATCTCGCCGGACAGCAAACCCTCATAGCCCCTCATGATGCCCATTACCTTCATGTCATAATAAACCGCCGTACGTACCACCGCACGTATTGCGGCATTCATACCCGGTGCGTCGCCACCGCTTGTGAGTACACCAATCTTTGTCTGTTTCTTGCCTACTGGCTTCATTGATAACCTCCTGATTATTTAAACAATTATTTTAAATCTTTGATAAACAATATATCGCCCGCTACGATCTTAGCGTTTTCTTCCTCGCGCACGCTCGCGCGTCCGTTTACGATGATCTTTTCGTTTTCCAACAGCCGCGTTCCGCATTTCTCGTAGAGGTTCGCAAACACAACAACCTCCACAGCCGCATATACATCCTCTACAGTCAAAAAGGCCATCGGTTTATTGCTCGATCGTACATACTTGACACTACGTGCGGTGATAATACCGCCGAAGCTGATATTCCTACCGTCCGTCACATTGGGCACGCTGTTTTCAGCGGCTATGTAATCGAGCCCTGTTGTATTTACATACTTGTTCAGTATTTCCAGATACTCGGACAGCGGATGCCCGCTCAGATACATGCCGAGCACCTCTTTTTCGTAATTCAGCAGCTCGGCTACCGGATATTCCTCTCTCTCGGGCAGGATATCCTCAACCGTATCTTCCTGATCGTCCATCATGTCAAACAGGCTCAGTTGATCAGACATAACCTGCTTGCGCTCGGTCTGCGCGCCGGACATGATCTTGTCAAAGGCCGTCATATACTGCAGGCGCTTACCGCCAAGCGAGTCATACGCGCCGGCCTTTATCAAACTCTCCATGCAACGCTTGTTTAAATCCTTACTCTCGAGCCGGTGAACAAAATCCGTCATGGATTTATATTTACCGTTTTGCCGCTCCTTTATCAATGCGGACACGGTATTGTGTCCGACATTCTTTATCGCGTTGAGACCAAAGCGTATCGCGTTGTCACTCGAAACCGAGAAATGACCGTAGCCCTCGTTGATATCGGGCGACAGTAAGGATATACCGAGGCGTTTGCATTCCTCGGCGTATTCGGCGATCTTCGCGGAGGAATCCATTACAGACGTGAGCGTCGCGGCCATGAACTCGACCGGATAATAGACCTTGAGCCACGCGGTCTGATAACCGATCACCGCATATGCAGCCGCATGTGATTTATTGAACGCGTATTTAGCAAAGTCCGTCATCTCGTCGAATATCTTCTCGGCTGTGGGCGTATCGATACCACGCTCGAAACAACCCGCGACAAAACCCTCGCGTTCCTTTGCCATGACATCGGCCTTTTTCTTTGACATGGCCCTGCGCACCAGGTCCGCGCGCGCGAGGCTATAACCCGCCAGCTTTCGGACTATCTCCATGACCTGTTCTTGATAGACGATACAGCCATAGGTATTTTCAAGTATCGGTTTTAACGCCGGATGTGTGTATTCTATCCGTGCGGGGTTGTTTTTACCCCTGACGTATTTCGGGATAAAATCCATCGGCCCAGGCCTATACAGTGATATCCCCGCGATGATGTCCTCGAGGCTGCTCGGTGTGAGCTCACGCATAAAGGATTTCATGCCCGCGCTTTCGAGCTGGAACACGCCCTCGGTCTTGGCAGAGGATATCAATGTGTACACGCGTTGATCGGCATAGTCTATTTTGTCTATGTCGATAGACTTACCCGTGCGGCGCTTGATTTCATCGAGTGCGTTGCGGATGATGGTGAGCGTCCTAAGGCCTAAGAAGTCTACCTTCAAAAGCCCCAGCTCCTCAATCGTGTTCATCGGGAACTGCGTGGTCACTACGCCGTCGTTCAGGTTCAGCGGTACATATTCCCAAACAGGCTTATCACAGATCACGACACCGGCAGCATGGGTCGACGCATGTCTTGGCAGGCCCTCGAGCCGCATCGACATGTCTACCAGGTATCGCGTATCGTCTTCCTCATCATATGCCTTCTTGAGCTCAGGGTTCATCTCGAGCGCGCGCTTTATCGTGATGCCGAGCTCGAACGGTATCATCTTCGCTACACGGTCCACATCCGCATATGGCATCCCGAGCGCCCTGCCTACGTCACGTATCGCGGCGCGCGCGGCCATCGTTCCGAACGTGATGATCTGTGCGACATGATCCGCTCCGTATTTGCGTATGACATAGTCGATGACCTCTTGCCTACGCTCGTAGCAGAAATCGATATCGATATCTGGCATCGAAATACGCTCGGCATTCAAGAAGCGTTCGAACAGCAGGTCATATTTGAGCGGATCGACATTGGTTATATGCAGCGAATATGCTACGAGGCTGCCCGCCGCGGAACCCCTACCGGGCCCAACGATGATGTTATTGTCCCTCGCATACTTTATAAAGTCCCATGTTATCAGAAAGTATTCCACAAAACCCATGCCTTTTATAACAGACAGCTCATATTCCAGTCGCTCTCGCATCGGTTCGGTGATTTCTTTATAGCGTTCCACAAGGCCGTTCTCACAGAGGGTTTTGAGGTAATCGTATGAATCGATACCTTTTTCTAGGCTAAAGCGTGGCAGCTTGTAGTTGTTGAATTCGAGTGTTACGTTGCAGCGCTTGGCGATCTCAACCGTGTTTGAGAGCACATTCAGCGCAGGCAAATCTACTTCCGCGGCCATATCGCTTTCAAAGCCGCCGAATAGCTCGTACATCTCGTCCGGGGATTTTAAATAAAACTGATCGCCTTCATATACCATGCGATCATCGTCGTGTATCGTCTTGTTGGTCTGCACGCATAAAAGTATCTCGTGAGCCTTTGCGTCGTCCTTTTTTAGATAATGGCAGTCGTTTGTCGCGACGACCGGTATGCCCGTCTCGTTCGCGATGCGCGCTATGCCCGATATGATCGCTTGTTGATCCCTGATGCCGTGGTTTTGTATTTCAAGATAGAAATTGCCCTTGCCGAAGATATCTTGATACATCAGCGCAGTATCGACTGCGACTTGATAACGGCTGTTCAGTATATGGGTTGCCACAGCCCCCGACATGCACGCGGACAGCGCGATAAGGCCCTCCGAATGCTGCCTGAGAACCTCGTTATCAACCCTCGGTTTGTAAT
>CAYURR010000067.1:0-15263 GCA_964446745.1 uncultured Defluviitaleaceae bacterium
GCTCCCTTCGCGGGAGCGTGGATTGAAATTTTGTTTGATACACTGTACTTAAAATTGCTCGCACCGTCGCTCCCTTCGCGGGAGCGTGGATTGAAATATATAGATAATATTCAAGTGCACCAAATGTACCTAGTCGCTCCCTTCACGGGAGCGTGGATTGAAATTATACGGATTAACAGCACAAGACAGCGGTTTCCCCGTCGCTCCCTTCGCGGGAGCATGGATTGAAATAACAAGATAAACAATCATATTTCACCAAACTATAAATGAGAAAAATAATGTATGATAAACTGTATTTATGCCGTAACGAACAAATTTTATATTAAGGAGGCAGCTTATGATTTCACGCACCTGGCATGGAATGGTTCCTAAAAATAAACGAAACGACTTTGAATCATATTTAAACCAAACAGGCGTAAATGAGGCTATCGAAATAGCTGGTAATAAAGGGGTATATACTAAGATCGTAGACCAAGATGAGTATAGTCATTTTTTTCTCTGCACTATATGGAGCACTTGGGAAGATATTAAACTTTATGCCGGAAATAAACCTTATCTAGCAATTACTTATCCTGAAGATGAACAGTTCAGTTTAATCTCTGACCCGATTGTAATTCATCAACATGTTAATTCTTGCGATAACCCTTTTAGCATAATACCGATATGAAACACTGGGGATAAAGCGGAGATTAAATTTGGCAATATAATGCATATTGTTGTCACCATCTTTGTTGCATTAATATCCATTTCCAACTGATATGCTTAAGAATCTTACAAAGCCGTCGCTTAATTTCGACGGCTTTTTTTTGTCAAATTTATATAACCTCCTCAGAAGCATTTACACTTTCTCATTAATCAAGTTTCTGAAAAACCCTCTTGACAAAATATCTCAATCAATATACTATATATTTATACCGCGGTCGGTTTATTAATGGAGGGCTTAAAATGGCACGAACTAACAAAGATTTTGAAGGCAAACGTGAGCAACTCATTCAACTGGCACTAAACGCATTTATTGAGAAAGGGTATGAAAACACAACAATCAGTGACTTGCAGAGAATTTTCGGTTTAACTAAAGGTGGTATGTACCATTACTTTACATCAAAAGAAGACATTTTAGATGCAGTCATTGAATATGGACTTTCGCAGGGTGTTGAAGAATTACGTGAGAGGATGAAAACTGTTCCACTTGAACAAAAGCTATTGTTTTTCTTTTTTAATGCAGCCAATAATGATGTCACGCAAAATCTATATAAATACAGCAAGAGCAATCCTTCTTCCATTGTAAATTATCGGCTACGAGACAAAAATATTGAAGCCATGATACCGGTTATGAAGGATATTATTTGTGAGTATAACGACAATGGCTTATACCACTCTGACTACCCTGAAGAAATGGCCGAATTTTGCGCCATTCTCGCAAAAGCAGTAACCGAAGATGGTATATTGCCGCAGGCGGACGCGGCAGGGAAAAAAAGACGTGTGGATGCCTTGCTTGATCTATGGTTCAAATGCATGTCTCCTCCAACGGAGCACATAGATGAAATTCGCAGTAACCTATACAAAATTATTGAAAGGGAGTAAGCATATGCAAAACAGAGCTACGAAATTATTATCAATAAGGGGGATTATCAAGATGGCGGGTTTTATTATTGGCGGGATTGTACTTATTTTTGCCGGTTTGTTATTGGTATTACGGATATGGAGTCCCGGTAAGATAAAGCCATACTTAGATGAAAACGGTAATATCTTATCTGATAGTGTTGCCGAGATTACCAAGGTTGAAATCGGCGGCATGGATCAAGGTATGATTATTAAAGGTAAAAACGTTAATAATCCTATAATATTATTTTTGCACGGTGGCCCCGGCAATCCTGAATATGTATTTGCCAAAAACAGCTCCCTCAATTTAGAAGACAATTTTACAGTTTGTTGGTGGGAGCAACGCGGGACAGGCATGTCTTATTCGTCAGATATTAAGCCCGGAACGATTACGTTGGAGCAGATGATTTCGGATACCGTAGAGGTTACAAACTATCTTCGTGAGCGTTTCGGAAAAGAAAAGGTATATTTAATGGGGCATTCGTGGGGCTCTTTTTTAGGCATACATGTTGCCGAAAGATATCCCGAGCTTTATGAAGCCTACATAGGTATAGGACAGGTTACGAATCAAATCGAATCCGAGAAAATGGGTTATGCCAAAATGTTAGAGGTAGCACAGTCAAGGGGGGATACAAAATCTTTAGAAAAGCTCAAGCAATTTAACTTAGCTGATGTTGAAAATTCATCACCAAAATACCTAATGGCGCGTTCTGAGATTATGATGAAACAAGGTTATGGCGTATTTCACAAACCGATAAGTAAATTTAGTCTGTTGCTGCCCATCTTTCAGTTAGACGAGTACACATTGGCAGACAAATATGGCTATGCTATGGGGTCAGCATTATGCCTTGATCAGCCCATTAACAAAATACAATTCTCAACAAGTTTGTTTGACACTATCAATGAACTAAAGCTCCCGGTATATATCACCCATGGTGCATTTGACGCGCAGGTATCTTATCAATTATCAAAGGAATACTTTGATCAGCTTCAAGCACCGTTAAAGAGGTTTTATACATTCGATAATTCTGCTCATAGTCCCTTTGTAGAAGAGCCTGATAAGTTTACACAGATTATGCTGAAAGATGTTCTTGGCGCAGACGCAGTGAGTGCATATTAATTTCCCCACAAAAAAAGTGGCTGTCATAAACAACAGCCACTGATCTCATTATGTAATTTCTCCACATCATATTCCACGTTACATAATATCGTCACATTCAACCCGCTCTCCGGGTCGTATGAGGTTATGAAGTTAGCACCGGGGTCGCAGCCCTGAAACGACGGGACCCGCCCACCCAGAAGCCACAAACCGTAACCGTAACATCCCTCTGCTACCTGCGGCGATATCATTTCCTTTAACATATCCTCGCCTATCAAGCGTCCAGTTAGCAGCATATCCCAAAAGCGTTCGACATCGGCAGCGGTTGTAAACACACCTCCCGCTCCGGTGCCCTTCACGTCTACGCTGTATATGTTGGTCCGGTATTCGCCACGCTTAGCGTCGAATATATACGAATTTGCGCATTTCGCGGGCAGTCGATCCAGCTCGTAGTATCCAGTGGACACCATCCCGCAGGGCTCAAATATCACTTTATGCAGGTATTCGTCAAACATAATACCCGTAACACGTTCGATTACAAGGCCCAGCACCACATAACCCGTGTTGTTATATTGGAAACGCTCGCCCCTTGGATACATCATCGGCTTATCGATGAATAGCGGTATCAGATCCGCTGAGCGCCTGATCCGGTAGTTGGGTAAATCCTTCCACAACTCCTCATAATCATGCATGACCGTTTCATCGAAGTAATCCGGTATTCCCGAGGTATGGTTCAACAGCTCACGCACGGTGATGTCGGGGTCTATTGCATGCAAATCAAAATCCAACAAATCCCCTATCCGGCTGTCAAATGCTAATTGCTTCTGTTCAATCAACATTTGCACAGCCGTTGCGACGAACACCTTACCTGCGGATGCCGTGGCAAAGCGCGTTTCGGGTTCGTTCGGGACTTCATTTGCCTTATCCGCGTATCCAAATCCCTTCAAAAACACCGTTCCGCCCTGTTTCCTTACCGACACCACTCCACTAAAATCGTCTCGTATAACCATAACTTAACTACAGCCTGTGGTCGTGCCGCATTCGGTGCAGACCTTACAGGTTCCGTTTTTCACCATCTTTGTACCCTTACAATTCGGGCAGACCTCTCCGTGCAGGAAGTCGTTATAGCCATAAGACTTTTCTGACGCATTCGGTGCCTGTACAGGCAGCGACGGTTGAAGCGACAGCTGTTCATAGATATCGCCATTCGGATGCTCATAACCCTCGGGCTTGACTTGGCAATGGGAATAGTCACCCATTTCGATATCGATGATCTTGCTGATCAGATCCGATATCGAATCCACAAACTTAATATACGGATGCCCCGTTACGGCTCCGGCCGGTTCGTATTTCTGGCCCCTATACATACGTGCGATGTCTTGCGGTGGGATACCGTATTGCAACACCTTTGATATGGTGGTGGACATACTGTCCAACAAGCCCTTGGTCAGCGAGCCTTGCCTGCCCGCAGAGATATAAACCTCACCAAGACGCCCATCCTCGTAGAACGAGGTCGTCACGTACAGCTTCAAGCCGTTGATTGCGGCCTCATGGACACGTGCGGTGCGTATACCCAGCGGCTTTATGCGGTTGGGCTTAAATACGGTCTTTTTCGAGTTTACAAATTCCAGAAGCTCTTGATAGGTATAATCCGACAGGGGCTTTTCTTTGTTATCGGTCAGAACGGTCGTAACCGGTTGGCAGGCCTTGCAGCCATCCCTATAAACGGCGATTGCCTTTACGCCCAGCCGCCACGAGAGTTTATATATCTCTTTAATCTGGTTCGAGGTCGCGTCGGAGGGCATATTCACGGTCTTGCTAATCGCACCCGTCACATGCGGTGCGAGCGCTCCCATCATACGCACATGGCCCTCAGGCGATATGAACCGTTTACCGCTGCCACATTTGTTCGCGGTATCAAACACTGCGTAATGCTCGGGTAACAGATGCGGTGCACCCTCTATGCATCCGTTCTTTACAAAACCGCTCTCGTCCTTATCCATTACATATTCCGAGATCTCGTTGATCTGTTCCTCGGTATATCCGAGCCTTTTTAACGCAATCGGTATATATGGGTTCACGAGTGTCATCATGCCGCCGCCCGCTAACTTTTTATACATTACATGGCTGAAGAACGGCTCCGACGATGTCGTTGCACAGTCCATAGCAAACGCGATCGTACCGGTCGGTGCAAGCACGGACACCTGCGCGTTGCGGTAGCCGTAATGCTCCCCGGCTTCTATCGTCTGCTTCCATACACTCTTGAGCGCCGATGCGAGATCTGACATGCCCATACGAGCGAGCACCATATGGTCGATCGTCACGGGCACATACGGCATATGTTCAAAGCCCTTCTTCATCGCGTTCAAATCATAAGCCGCCGCACGTGCGTGATTCCTTATGACGCTCTTCATCACATCTTTGTTCATCTCATAGCATTTGAACGCACCGACCTTTTCGGCCATCAACGCCGATGCATAATACGAATGACCCGTCATCAAGCTGCAAAGTGTCGCAGCGAGCGTCCTGGCCTCATCCGAATCATACGGCAGAGCCAGATGCATAAACAGCGAGCCCATATTCGTAAGACCGATGCCCGTCGTACGGAACATATATGACTTACGCGCGATATCCTCCGTCGGGAACTGACCCGCATATATGGTAGCCTCCAGCACAAGCTGTACCATAAAGATACAGTGCAGATAACCCTTGATATCAAAGGTCTCGTTATGCTTGTGACTTTCATTCAGAAACTTGAGCACATTAATACTCGCCAGATTACATGCCGTGTCGTCTAGGAACATGTATTCGGAGCATGGGTTCGACGCGTTGATGCGGTTATGCGGCGCGTTATAGTCACCGTCCTCACCGTATGGGCAGGTATGCCACGCGTTAATCGTATCATCAAACTGTATGCCCGGATCCCCGCAGCGCCACGCCGCGTGGGCGATCTTGTCCCAGAGCTCCGATGTCGGTATTGCACGATCTACTGCGCTGTCCATCCGTCCCCTGGTCTGCCATATCGAACCCGGTATGTCCAACGCGTTCATAAAGCTGTTCGGCACGCGTACGGAGTTATTCGCATTCTGACCCGAGACGGTCTCGTACGCGTCGCCCTCAAAATTGGTCGAGTAGCCCATCTTGCCGAGCGCCACAACCTTGTCTTCTTCCTTGGACTTCCAATCCACAAAGTCGATGATCTCCGGATGATCGACGTTCAATATATTCATCTTAGCCGCACGACGCGTAGTGCCTCCGGACTTTATTGCACCCGCGTTGCGGTCCGACACCTTTAAAAAGCTCAATAACCCGGACGACTTACCCCCGCCGGACAGACACTCATTCACACCGCGTATAGGCGACCAATTCGTACCGACACCCGAGCCGTATTTAAACAGCAAAGCCTCGGTCGTGAGTTGGTCGGTCAGGGACTTCGGCCCCACAAGAGAATCCTTTACGCTGATGATAAAACACGCGGAGCCCTGTGTGCGCGTATATGCGTCCTCAGACTCTACGACCTTCCCCTGCTCCTCATCATAGTAAAAATGTCCCTGCGCTCGACCCTTGATACCATAGGCTGATTGCATGCCCGTGTTGAACCACTGCGGGCTATTCGGGGCCCATATCTGAGCAAGCATCATAAACACGAGCTCGTCATATACTATGACGGCTTCGTCAATGCTCAGCAGTCCCTCTGCGACCATCGCATCGGTCCAAAACTTCACCATGCGATGGGCCAGTTGACGCATCGAATATTCGCATCCGCGTTCGCCGGGCACATCTTTTTTACGGAAATATTTGCCCGCGATGATATCGCAGGCGCTCTGCGAATAGCCCTCCGGGAATTCTAAATTTTCCATGTCCGTGATGAGCTGATTGGTTGCATAGTTCTTTAACTTTACGTCTACCCTCTTCCAGTTGAACAGGTCGTAAACGCTCTTATCCTTGGCCTTTTCAAGGCTTTTTGTGAAGTATCTCTTTATCTCTTTATCTAACTGCATGCTTTGTTCCCCCCGGCGTTTTCCAGTATTTCTATAAAAGTGTAAGCACTATTGTAGCTATAAATTTTTTTGAAGTCAAGCAATCCATAAGAAAAATTCAAACATATGTTCTTATCGACATATGGCAAAATTTCTCTACATAAATTTACATCAGATATCAAGAATAAATACGACTCGATGATGGTGACACATAATGGGAGGGAAGCGAATGTCCGTGATAGGCTTGATGGGAACCGGCAGCAGCGAAACAGGGGATATTTTAAGAGGTTACAACCTTAGCGGAGACGAGCTTGTATACATCGACGGCACTCCGGAGGAGACGGATACAAACCCCGTTCAGGTCTCTCCGAGCGACATCTTGGTACTAAGCGGTCGCGTTACGGCAGGCGAAAAGCGCATGATCCCTTTTTCCACGCACGCAGTGTTTGTGATCAACTCTGACAAGCGCTATAAGCTGCCGAAGGACTGCGGCTTGATCGTGAGCTACGGCTTTAATTCCAAGGCCTGTGTCACGGCCTCCAGCATCACGGACAGCGACATGCTCATATGCGTTCAGAGGCGAGTACCGACGCTTTCAGGCGGGTTTTTGTTGCAGCAGGAGTTTCCCGTTTCGCTTGTAGGGCACAATCCGGAGTACATGCTTGCGGCTGTTACCGCACTACTTGTTCTAAACCGAAAAAACGCGGAATAAGATATTTGTGTCATGAAAAACAGCTATCTGGAAAGGGACGGTAATAATGTTATCAGATGCCATACTCGGTAATAACAAAGCAAGCATTTTGGGTCGGATAGCCTCGGAGTTCACATACAGCCATGCGGTGTATGGTGAAGGCTTTTATAACTTTAATGTGGAGGTCGAGCGATTGAGTGAGGTATCGGACATTTTGCCCGTTACCGTATCCGAGCGCCTGATCAATCCCGCGGATTTTCAGAAATACCCTGAAGGCACACTGGTACATATCACCGGTCAAATCCGCTCTTATAACAGCTACGTGGAATCCGACAAGAAGAACAAGCTCGTGCTTACGATATTCGTACGTGACATCGAGATACTGACAGAAAGCATAGACCTAAGCCCGAATGAAATATTCTTGGACGGATATATCTGTAAGACACCCGTCTACAGAACCACTCCGTTTGGACGTGAAATAGCGGATATGCTCATAGCCGTAAACCGCTCATACAACAAGTCCGACTACATACCATGCATCGCATGGGGTCGCAACGCAAGGTTCGCCGGTTCACTGCCCGTCGGCACCAATCTACGTGTCTTCGGACGCATGCAGAGCCGCTCGTACCAAAAGAAATATGACAACGGCGAGGTCGTAGACAAGATCGCATACGAAATCTCCGTATCAAAGCTGGAGTCGTAAAAACTGGGGGCTGTAGAAATAAACAATACCACGGATTTACACAGATTATTACGGATTCGCACGGATATTAATACAATATATTATTATCCGTGTAAATCCGTTTATATCTGTGTATATACGTGGTATTTTTTTGTTACTCTACCGTCTGGTACTCAACCTCATTCTCGCCTATCGGCATAACCTCGAGGCTCTTATACGCCTGCATACCTGTGCCTGTCGGTATCAACTTACCGATGATGACATTCTCCTTCAAGCCGATCAGCGGATCGACCTTGCCCTTGATAGAGGCCTCTGTGAGCACCCTCGTGGTCTCCTGGAAGGACGCAGCCGACAGGAACGAATCCGTTGCGAGCGACGCCTTGGTGATACCGAGCAGTACTCTCGATCCGTCGGCGGGTTGCATACCCTGATCATCGAGCTCCTTGTTGACCTCTTCAAACTCGAGCCAATCTACAAGACTGCCGGGCAGGAACTGCGAATCCCCGCTCTCCTCGATTTTGGTACGCTTGAGCATCTGGCGCACGATGACCTCGATATGCTTGTCGTTGATATCAACGCCCTGCAGACGGTAAACCCTCTGCACCTCTTGCAGCATATAGTCCTGTACGCCTCTGATACCCTTGATCTTCAAGATATCGTGCGGATATACGCTACCCTCGGTAAGCTCGTCACCGGCCTGCACCGTATCGCCCGAGTATACCTTTATACGTGAACCGTAGGGAATCAAGTACTCTTTAGATTCCATGGTATCGTTATTTGTGATTACGACTTCGCGTTTCTTCTTTGTATCGTTTACAGTGACCGAACCGCCAAATTCCGCGATGATCGCAAGACCCTTCGGCTTTCTGGCCTCAAACAATTCCTCGACACGCGGAAGACCCTGTGTGATGTCCTCGCCGCTCGCGATACCGCCCGTATGGAAGTTACGCATCGTAAGCTGTGTACCGGGCTCACCGATCGACTGCGCTGCGATGATACCTACGGATTCACCTATGCGCACGATACGTCCCGAAGCCATGTTAGCGCCGTAGCACTTTGTGCAAAGGCCTATGCGCGATCTGCATGTAAGGATCGTACGGATATACACCTTATCAATGCCCGCGTCCTCGATAGCCTTTGACTGGTCCTGTGTGATCATGGTATCGGCCTCAACGATCAGCTCGTTCGTTTCCGGATGCCTGATCTCATTTATCGACCATCGACCACTGACACGGTCCGCCAGCGATTCAATGACCTCGTTGCCGTCCATGAACGCGTTGACCCACATGCCTGAAACCTCGTGACCCTCTTTTATACAATCCCATTCGCGGATGATTATATCTTGCGATACGTCTACGAGACGACGTGTCAGATAACCCGAGTCCGCCGTACGCAACGCGGTGTCCGCAAGGCCCTTACGTGCACCATGCGCGGAGATGAAGTACTCCAATACGGACAAGCCCTCACGATAGTTAGACTTGATAGGTAATTCCAGTATGCTACCGGACGGGCTCGCAACGAGACCGCGCATGCCCGCCAGCTGTTTGATCTGGTTGCTCGAACCACGCGCGCCGGAGTTTGCCATCATGTAGATATTGTTATACTCGCCCAGGCCTGACAACAATTTCTTTGTGATCTCGTCATTTGCCTTATTCCATGCGTTGATAACCTTTGCATGACGCTCCTCGTCGGTCATCAGACCGCGTCTGAACATACGTGTGATCTTCGTGACCGTTTCCTCAGCCTGAGCGAGCAATTCCTTCTTCTCAGGCGGAATCTCCATATCCGATATCGAAACCGTCAACGCGCCCCTCGTCGAATACTTAAAGCCCAAATTCTTTATATTATCAAGCACTTCGGCGGTTTCCGTCGTGCCATATGTGTTTATACAGCGGTTGATGATGCGTCCCAGGGCCTTTCTGTCTGTGAGCCAATCAACCTCATACAAAAGAACCTCATCCGGGTTCGTACGATCCTTGAAGCCGATGCCCTGCGGTATAGCGCTGTTGAATATGATACGTCCGACTGTTGTCTCGACGATGCCTGTATATGTCTGACCGTTAAACGTTACTGTACGACGTACATTGATCTTCGCATGCAGACCGATTACATGGTTATCGTAAGCGAGTATTGCCTCATTCTCGCTGACGAAATACTTACCCTCTCCGTCTTCGCCGCTTCGTTCCATCGTCAGGTAATATATACCCAAGACCATGTCCTGCGACGGCACCGTAATAGGTGCACCGTCAGACGGCTTTAGCAGGTTGTTCGGCGCGAGCAGCAGGAAACGGCACTCGGCCTGAGCCTCTACGGATAATGGAACGTGCACAGCCATCTGGTCACCGTCAAAGTCTGCGTTATACGCAGAGCACACCAGCGGATGCAGATTCAGAGCACGGCCCTCAACGAGTACGGGCTCAAACGCCTGTATGCCCAAACGGTGCAACGTAGGCGCACGGTTCAGCATGACCGGATGTTCCTTGATGATCTCCTCCAAAGCGTCCCAGACGGCGGGCTGTAAACGCTCGACCATACGCTTTGCGGATTTGATATTATGTGCGAGCCCGTTCTGCACGAGCTTCTTCATTACAAACGGCTTAAACAGCTCGATAGCCATCTCGCGTGGCAGACCGCATTGATATAGTTTCAACGTGGGTCCTACGACGATAACCGAACGTCCCGAATAGTCTACGCGCTTACCGAGCAGGTTCTGTCTGAAACGACCCTGCTTACCCTTCAATAAATCTGAAAGGGATTTAAGCGGACGATTGCCGGGACCCGTAACGGGACGACCACGTCTGCCGTTATCGATCAACGCATCGACAGCCTCTTGAAGCATACGCTTCTCGTTTCTGACGATGATGTCGGGCGCGCCGAGGTCTAAGAGCCTCTTTAAACGGTTGTTACGGTTAATAACGCGACGATATAAATCGTTCAGGTCCGATGTGGCGAATCTGCCGCCATCCAGTTGTACCATCGGGCGCAGATCCGGTGGTATAACCGGAACCACGTCCATTATCATCCACTCGGGCTTATTGCCCGACAGACGAAAGGATTCTATTACCTCAAGCTTCTTTATCAAACGTATGCGCTTCTGGCCTGTTGCATCCTTGAGCATAGCCTTAAGCTCATAGCTTTCCTTGTCTACGTCTATTGCGCAAAGCAATTCCTTTATAGCCTCTGCGCCCATGCCCACACGGAATGTATTGCCGTAGCGGTCATAGTTGTCACGGTATTCCTTTTCCGTAAGCAGGGACTTCTCCACGAGCGGCGAATCGCCCGGATCAAGTACAACATACGACGCGAAATACAGCACCTTTTCCAGTGCACGCGGCGACATGCCCAGTATGATCCCCATACGGCTCGGTATGCCCCTAAAATACCATATATGAGAAACAGGTGCGGCCAGCTCGATATGACCCATACGCTCACGGCGCACCTTTGATTTTGTTACCTCAACACCGCAGCGGTCACATACGATACCCTTGTAACGTATGCGCTTGTACTTACCGCAATGGCATTCCCAGTCCTTGTTCGGACCGAATATGCGCTCGCAGAACAAGCCGTCACGCTCGGGCTTCAGTGTACGGTAATTGATTGTTTCGGGTTTTTTAACCTCTCCGCGAGACCATTCTCGGATCTTGTCCGGGGAAGCCAAGCCTATCTTTATTGAATCAAACGCGATACTTTGATCATTCGTTGCAGCTGTCAATCCAATACTCCTTCCCAAAGAGCCTTATCCGGCATTAATTTGTAAACAGATCCAAATCGTCCGGCAGATCGTCCGCCGCCAATAAGTCCTCATGCGACGGCTCGAGGTCGTCATCGTCTAAGATATTCGGAAACTCATCCTCAAAATCGTCTGGCATTTCCTCTTCAAACTCATCCACTTCACTATCTCCGCCCAAAAATTCGTCCTCGGGTTCTTCTTCAATATACCCGTCCTCGAGATCATCTTCCTTGTAATACTCTGCGGCGGCCTTTGCATAGGATGAGCGGTCATGCATACGCCGTCTGTCCGGCGCTACATTATCATCCAAGGGTTCGTTACCCTCGATGTTTACATTCAGCTCTTCGGCATCATCAACGGTTTCCCTTATCTCAATCTCTGTGTCGTCATCCCTGAGTACCCTGACATCCAAACCGAGCGCTTGCAATTCCTTCAGCAATACCTTGAACGACTCGGGTACGCCGGGTTGCGGGATGTTCTCGCCCTTTACGATGGCTTCGTAGGTCTTTACACGACCCACGATATCGTCGGACTTGACGGTCAAGATTTCTTGCAGTGTATATGACGCACCATAGGCCTCGAGTGCCCAAACCTCCATCTCGCCGAAACGCTGTCCGCCGAACTGCGCCTTACCGCCGAGCGGCTGCTGCGTAACGAGCGAATACGGGCCCGTCGAACGTGCGTGGATCTTATCGTCTACAAGGTGGTGGAGTTTTAGATAGTGCATGTAGCCGACCGTTACAGGATTGTCAAAGAACTCGCCCGAACGACCGTCCCTCAGGCGTATCTTACCGTCACGCGTTATCGGTACGCCCTTCCATTCATTTCTATTATCATAATTCTCCTCGAACGACATGAACAAATCCTCGTCCAACACTTCGCTCCATTTATTCGAAAAGTCTTTCCACTCAAGATTTACATAGTCATTTGCAAGATCGAGCGTATCCATGATATCAATCTCGTTAGCACCGTCAAATACCGGTGTAGCGATCTTCCAGCCGAGTACCTTTGCGGCGAGGCCCAGATGCACCTCGAGTACCTGCCCGATATTCATACGGGACGGCACGCCTAGCGGGTTCAACACGACATCGAGCGGACGTCCGTTCGGCAGGAACGGCATGTCCTCAACGGGTAGCACGCGCGAGATAACGCCTTTGTTACCATGACGTCCGGCCATCTTGTCACCGACAGATATCTTACGCTTTTGGGCGATATACACACGAACGAGCTGGTTTACGCCCGGCGGTAGTTCGTCCTTATTCTCACGCGTAAATATCTTGACATCGACGATGATACCGCTCTCACCATGCGGCACGCGTAATGAGGTATCACGTACCTCACGAGCCTTTTCACCGAAGATCGCACGTAACAGACGTTCCTCTGCGGTAAGCTCCGTCTCGCCCTTCGGCGTGACCTTGCCGACCAATATATCATTCGGCTGCACCTCCGCACCGATGCGGATGATACCGTTTTCACTCAGATCCTTCAGCGCGTCCTCACCGACATTTGGGATGTCGCGCGTTATTTCCTCAGGGCCGAGCTTTGTATCACGTGCCTCAGCCTCGTATTCCTCTATATGAACGGAGGTGTATACATCCTCCTCTACAAGCTTTTCACTTAACAGGATAGCATCCTCGAAGTTGTAGCCCTCCCAGGTCATGAACCCGATAAGCGGGTTCTTGCCGAGTGCGAGCTCGCCGTTCTCGGTCGATGGGCCGTCGGCTATGATCTGACCCTTCTCGATCTTATCGCCCTTCGATACGATCGGATGCTGGTTTATGCATGTACCCTGATTCGAGCGCATAAACTTAGTCAAGCGGTAGGTATCCTTTACGCCATCCTTGCGCTTGATGATGATCTCGTTTGCGGTAACCTTTTCGGCTATACCCTCGTTCTTCGAGATGATCACGACACCCGAGTCATGTGCGGTCTTGTATTCCATGCCCGTACCGATGATCGGCGAACTGCATGTCAGAAGCGGAACAGCCTGACGTTGCATGTTTGAACCCATCAATGCACGTGTGTCGTTGTTGTTTTCAAGGAACGGGATCAGCGATGTCGCGACCGAAACGATCTGCTTGGGCGAAACGTCCATCAGCGATATACGGCTCGGTTCGAACTCGTCGATCTCCTCCTTGTGACGCGCGGTGACCTTCGGGTGAATAAAGTAGCCGTTTTCATCGAGCGGTTCGTTGGCCTGAGCGACGATGAAATTCTCTTCCTCGTCTGCGGTCACATATATAAATTCGTTTGTTACCCTCGGCACACCGTTGACCTTTTCGACAACGCGATAAGGCGCCTCGACAAATCCGTATTCATTAATACGTGCGAACGTCGCGAGGGAGTTGATAAGGCCGATGTTCGGGCCTTCAGGTGTTTCGATAGGACACATACGCCCGTAATGCGAGGTATGAACGTCACGCACCTCGAAGCCCGCGCGTTCTCTTGACAGGCCGCCGGGGCCGAGCGCTGACAGACGACGCTTATGCGACAACTCGTCGAGCGGGTTTGTCTGACCCATGAACTGCGACAGCTGCGAACTGCCAAAGAATTCCTTGAGCGCGGCGGTAACGGGACGGATGTTGACGAGCGCCTGCGGTGTCACGATGTCCATATCCTGTATGGTCATACGTTCCTTTACGACACGCTCCATACGCGTTAAGCCGATGCGGAACTGGTTTTGAAGCAGCTCGCCGACCGCGCGGATGCGGCGATTGCCCAAATGGTCGATATCGTCATTTGTGCCTACGCCGTAGTCGAGATGAATGATATAGTTAATCGATGTGAGTATGTCATGAATTGTGATGCATTTCGGTACGAGGCGGTTCATGTTGTTCTTGACCGCGTTTTTGAACTCGTCCTTTGTAGGAGCAGATTCGATCAGCTCCTTGAGCACCGGATAGTATACGAGCTCCTTGATGCCAAGCTCATCGGGTGTCAGGTCGTATTTTTCGAGATAAGCGTCGATCTTGACCGACAGATTGCTCAGTACCTTGACCTTCCTGTCCTCTACCTGCACATAGACATAGGGCACGCCTGTGTTTTGCAAAATCTCAGCCGTCATTGTATCCACGATGTCTCCCTTGTGAGCTATGATGTCTCCGGACTCCGGATCCTGCACATCCTCCGCGAGCGTAAAGCCCTTTATCTTGTGCTGATACGACAGCTTTTTGTTAAATTTATAACGGCCGACCTTAGCAAGGTCGTAACGCTTAGGATCGAAGAATAGGTTTTTAAGAAGCGACTCGGCGCTTTCGACCGTAGGCGGTTCGCCCGGACGGATACGCTTGTATACCTCTACAAGACCCTCCTCAACATTCTTCGCGATATCCTTTTCAATCGTCGCGAGGATTTTGGGTTCCTCACCGAACATATCGATGATCTGCGCGTCTGTGCCCACACCAAGCGAACGGATCAGCACCGTGACGGGTACCTTTCTGGTCCTGTCTACGCGCACGTAAAATACATCGTTGGAGTCC
>CAYURR010000068.1:0-15170 GCA_964446745.1 uncultured Defluviitaleaceae bacterium
AGTGTTTCTTTGCACTTATAGGGAAAATATGACTTTATAACGCATTTGAAATCAATTGCTTATTAAATTGTTCAAGTTTATCCATAATGTTTTTATATAGCTCCGCATATTCATTCTTTAAATCACCGAGTTGTTTATCTATGGAAGCTCTATGTACAATCGTTTGTTTATGTACTCTGATATACGATTTTTCTTTCAGTCCTAATAATGGATAATGCACTGGATCAAGCGGAATATCATATTCGATATCTACATTTGCGGGCTTTGTAACTCGAGAAATCGGCAACACCGTATAATCACCGCCATCTGGAGCACCGATAATAAGAATAGGCCTTACCTTAAAAGCGTTCTTCCTTGTCTTCACATCATAAAACGGAAAAACAGAGGTGCATACCTTGCCTATCATGTGTGCACCTCTGCATCCTCAAATTCATCATAAAACATATCCCACACATGATCATATGGTCTTACCTTCTCCGCATCTAAATAAATATCTTCCATCTTAAGTGGCTTATCACCTATGTCGTCCTTCGCAAGACCCTTACGAGAGTTTTTCCATGAAGTCTCGTTATGTGAAATCTCTGAGAGCTTCCACGATTCAATATACCCATATTCTTCAATTACATTTCGGACAATATATGCGCTTTCGGTGGAAATATTTTCACAGACATAATTTAATCCGTCCGGAGTAAACAAAAACCTTACCGTTCGGTTTACCGGTCCATGTTTCCATCCCTCAAAGTCGTCAAGAAACATCGGCTCACCGGTTATCGCGATATGTTCTCGCTGAGAAAAATACAGTAGCTTATGAAGCTTTAGTTCGTCTATAGTCTCTCCCGAGATTTTTTTATATTCATCAAATATATGTTGAGCGACATTAACTACATTCTCCATAAGAACCTCCATACATCACACACAAAACACTTAGTAATATCGTTGTCATTATAAAATTATTCATCCCTTCACGCAAGCGTTCTTCGGATTAATTCATTAGTGTTTCTTTGCACTTATAGGGAAAATATGCTATACTCCTATTCTGCAATTAGATTAGTTCCATGAAGGGTTCGTATCAAATGGCCGCAAAAAAATCCAAATCCAATTCCAATAAAAAATCTCCTAACACAAACCAAAACCTCAAGAACAATATGCGCATGACCAAAAAGACTGCAAACCCGTTAATCACCGAGGTATCGTCATGGGTTCTGGTTGCGGTCGGGGCGTTTGTATTATTGAGCGTGTTGACACTGGGCAACCTCGCCGGGCAGTTCGGAGCCCTCACAAACAAAATACTGCGTGGGCTGTTCGGGTTTGGCGCTGTGTTTTTGCCGCTCGGCATGATGGGTGGGGGTATCTATTCGCTAATCGTGCGTTCATACGAAAACATTCGCCGCCTGCGATTGTATGCAATCATTCTATTTATCCTGACCATATGCTTTACTCATGTATTAAACCTCAAGGAGCAGCCTGTCTATCCGGATTTTATATCCTACATGAAAGCGAACTTCGACGGCGGCAACCTCAGTAACGGTGGTCTTTTAGGCGCGCTGTTCGGCAATTTCTTCGACGGCGTACTCGGGCGTATCGGTGCCGTGCTGCTTCTGCTGGTTTCGATGATCGTGACCGCTATATTGATGACCGGCAAGTCCTTCGCGCAAGCCCTCGGAAAGGGCTTCAAGCTCGTGGGTGGTAAGATTGGGGACATGCGCGCTACACGTGCCGCAAACCAGTATTACGACGACGAGTTCGATGCTGAGGATCTTTCGGACTTCGAGCCCGAGCCCGTAAAATCGGCCGCACCACCAAAGGCTCCCCCAGCCCAGAAAGCTCCTGCACCGCAACCCGCTCGTAACACCGCTCCGAACAAATCGGCTCCGCCCAAGCAGGCCCCCCCGGCTAAGCGCGCCACTAAACAGAATGGCAAAAGGACCGTTGTATTAGACATAGCCGACACCACCCCGAAAAGCCGCGAGCGTATATCGTTGTTTCATGAGGACATCAAGCTCAACCGTCCCCCGAACCCGATACTCACGCCTCGCCCGATGCAAGGCGGACAAGCTATTCCAGTTCCGGCTCCCGCTCCGTCAGAGCCCGTTATTAATACATACATAAAAGAACCTTTACCCGATGAGGGCGTAAACGAAGACTTAAACGAAAACTTAAGTGATGCTTTCGATACTATAAAAGCATCCGAGGAGCAGGCCATGTTTAAGGCCGCGCGCGATGGATACACAGCGCCGACCGACTATGTTGAGCAGAGCCGCATCAGTGTACGGGGGCTTGTGAGCGATCTCGAACCCGATGATTTCACTGAAGAACCTGAACCGGATATCGATGACGATATAAGTGATCCATTCGATCAAGACGAATTAGACGATCAAGATTATCCGGACGAGCAGGAATACGAATCTTACGACGATCAAGACGAACAAGATGAGCTGCCGATCGAGGAGCCGCCATGGAACACGGCGCGTCCGGAACCCGCATCACGTAAGGCCGCGACGCAGCCTGTATCTCTACGTCGCAGATTAACCCAGCCCGTTCCTCAACGTGCGGTTGCAGCATCGGATACCCCTATCCCCGATACCACAAAGAGCGGTGCGCTATATCCGGACTATTCCGACTACAAATTCCCTCCTATCGAGCTGCTGAAAAAGAACACAGCCGTACAAGCCGTGGGCTCGCGTGCCGAGGTATTGGAAAACTCGCGCAAGCTTGAGGAGATTTTAAAGAGCTTTCGCGTGGAGGCGCGTGTGGTCGAGGTTTCGATCGGCCCGACTGTTACACGTTACGAGCTCGCACCCGGACAGGGTGTCAAGGTCAGCGCTATTGCGAACCTTTCAAACGACCTCGCATTGGGCTTGGCTGCGCAGGGTATCCGTATAGAGGCCCCGATACCGGGCAAATCCGCAGTCGGTATTGAGATACCGAACAGAGAAACACAACCTGTTTTGCTGCGTGAGATACTCGAGGACGACGCGTTTGTAAACTTCCCTTCGAAGTTAGCGTTTGGCGCGGGTAAGGACATCGCGGGCAAGACGGTCATCGGGGACGTCGCTAAGATGCCCCACCTATTGATAGCGGGTGCAACAGGTGCCGGTAAATCTGTCTGCATAAACACCTTGGTCACGAGTATCTTATACAAAGCGCGTCCGGACGAGGTCAAGCTATTGATGATCGACCCGAAGGTCGTTGAGCTCAGCGTCTATAACGGCATACCGCATCTGATGATCCCGGTCGTGACCGATCCGAAGAAGGCCGCCGGGGCGTTAAATTGGGCCGTTGCGGAGATGGACAACCGCTATGTGTTGTTTGCGCAGAGCGGTGTGAGGGATCTGAAGGGCTATAACGCCATATTGACCGAAAACGGCGAGAAGCAGATCCTACCACAGATCGTTATTATCATAGACGAGCTTGCGGATTTGATGATGGTTTCAAAGGGTGAGGTCGAGGAAGCCATATGCCGTATCGCACAGAAAGCGCGTGCAGCGGGCATCCATCTGATCGTCGCAACACAGCGTCCGTCGGTCGATGTCATCACGGGTCTTATCAAGGCTAATATCCCATCACGTCTTGCGTTCGCGGTTTCGTCCGGCACGGACAGCCGCACGGTCTTGGATATGACCGGCGCTGAGAAACTCTTGGGCAAGGGCGATATGCTGTTTTTGCCCGTGGGTATGAACAAGCCTGTGCGCGTACAGTGCGGCTTTATCAGCGAAAAAGAGGTCGAGAACATCGTAAGCTTTTTAAAGATGCATCACCAAGTCGTTTACGATGAGGAGACTGTAGAACGCGTGACCGAGCCCGGTAACTTTACGTCCGACAGCGACGATGAGGAATACTTTGACGAGGCCGTAGAGTTTCTGATACGCAAGCAAAAGGCCTCGACATCGCTATTACAGAGGCAATTCAGAATAGGATATAACAGGGCCTCTAGGCTCATGGATGTACTGGAGGCAAAGGGGATCGTAGGTCCCGAGGACGGCAGCAAACCACGCCGCGTCCTAGTCACGATGGAGGAATGGAGGAGCAGAGCATGAAATCTGATATAGAAATCGCACAAGCCGCTACACTGTTACCAATCGCCGAGCTTGCCGAACGCTTCGGCATCGACACCAAATACTTGGAGCCATACGGTAAGTACAAGGCAAAACTGTCTGAGGAGATATTCACAGAACATGTCAATGCCAGCGCCAACAAGGGCCGACTCGTATTAGTAACCGCGATAAACCCTACCCCGGCCGGTGAGGGCAAGACCACAACGACCGTAGGCCTTGCGCAAGCCTTGAACCGTCTCGGCAAAAAGACCTTTGCAGCACTGCGTGAGCCGTCACTCGGGCCATGTATGGGCGTAAAGGGTGGAGCAGCCGGTGGTGGTTATGCTCAGGTGCTGCCGATGGAGGATATCAACCTGCATTTTACGGGCGACATCCACGCAGTCACAGCCGCGCACAACCTACTCTCCGCTATGCTCGACAATCATTTGAATTCCGGTAATGCACTCGGCATCGACACGCGTCGTGTGGTCTGGAAACGTGCTATGGACATGAACGACCGCGCATTACGCAGCATCGTAATCGGCCTCGGCGGCAAGGCGAACGGCATGGTCAGAGAGGACGGGTTTATTATCTCTGTAGCTTCGGAGGTTATGGCAATCCTCTGCCTCTCGTCCGATATACAGGATTTGAAAGCGCGCCTGTCACGGATCATCTGCGCATATACCATGGACGGCAAACCCGTTACCGCCGGTGATCTAAAGGCACAGGGGGCAATGGCCGCGCTGCTGAAGGACGCCATCAAGCCGAACCTCGTACAGACCCTCGAGGGTACGCCTGCGATTATACACGGCGGGCCGTTCGCGAATATTGCACATGGTTGTAACTCCGTACGCGCTACTAAACTTGCGCTTTCATTGGCCGACATCGTTGTAACTGAGGCGGGATTCGGTGCGGACTTAGGCGCAGAGAAATTCCTCGACATCAAATGCCGTATGGCCGGTATATGGCCCGATGCAGTCGTGCTCGTTGCCACGGTACGCGCCCTTAAATATAACGGCGGTGTGGATAAGAAGAATTTGGCTACCGAGAACGTCGAGAAGCTCAAGGCCGGATTGGATAATCTTTCGTTACATATAGACAACCTCAAGAAGTATGGCGTGAAGGTGGTAGTTGCATTAAATACCTTCCATACGGACACAGCGGCCGAGATCGAATGCGTGCGCGAGCACGTAGCATCGATGGGTGCGAGCTTCGCGGTGTCAGAGGTATTTGCAAAAGGTGGAGCCGGCGGCGAGGCATTAGCGCAGAAGGTTCTTGAGGCTATAGAGGCTACCGACAAGAGCGAGCCGCATTTCATGTACGAGTTAGACATCCCGGTAAAGAAGAAGATCGAGCGTATTGCAAAAGAGATATATGGCGCTGCGTCTGTGGAATTCTCCGCAAAAGCAAAAGCCGACCTGAAACAGATCGGCTCACTCGGGCTGGACCATCTGCCCGTTTGCATTGCTAAGACACAGTATTCACCTTCGGACAACCCGACACTGCTGGGTAGACCGAGCGGCTTTACAGTCAGCGTCGCGGAGATACGCATATCGGCTGGCGCAGGCTTCGTGGTTGCGATCACGGGTGATATCATGACTATGCCGGGGCTTCCCAAAGCCCCCGCGGCAGAAAATATCGATATAGATGAGAACGGGAATATAACAGGGCTGTTTTAAACTTCACTCCACCCTGCAAACTGAAATCCGTTTGGACACATCCTCGATTTGCACATCGAGGCGTCTATTACTTAGTAAGACATTGATCGACACATAACGCCGTCCGTTTATAACCTTTGAACCGCCTACACCCCTGACATCCATATCGTATCGGAACGTACTCTCAGCCACGAAGTAATCGTTGCCGACCCGATAAGCCGGAAACGGCGAACGCATCAATTGTGTTACAGGCATACGCGTATTTTTATCAATAAGCCCCGGGAGGAAGTATTCGCCGCCCGCGGCTTTTTTATATGCATCGCGCGTGTATTCGTTCGCACTCACCGAATAATTGTCGCTGCGATCCTCACCGTCGAAATATATCGCCATCTTTACACGCGGGAAATCCTTCGATAGGCTTTCGTATATGGTGCCTATCTCCTCTGCTGCATCATTGCCCCTGTAGCCATGGTCGATCCTCGAATAGTGGCTCACTCCTAGTTTTGATATTACGATTGGCTTATCCTTTTGATAAGTATAATAGATATACTCAAGCGAAGCCTCGAATGGCGGCCACAAGCCGGTTGAGCCGTCTGGGTTCTTTGTTATAGACTCCGTGATCTGTATACCCACCCAGTCCACATATTCGCCACCAGGATAATACGCGGAGCTTTCATATACATTTTGAGCCGCGACGCTCCATACGAATGCGGTATTCGGTGCGAGCTTTTGAAAGGTCGCACGCGCGGCCTTGTATAGCGAGACATATGCCTCGGGTTTCAGTCCGCATGACATCGGATCGGGCATGAACTCCACAAAGGACGGCACCTTGTAACGTGCAAAGCCCTCCGCAAGCTTCGATAGCGCGCGCAGGTTTGGATATCCCTGGGCCGTTACGGTTACAAACGGTGTTTTCATCGCGGCTATGCTCTCGATCACGAAATCCTCCGGAAACTCCTCCCCGAGCTTCATATCATATCGCGAGACGGCATGCGTTTTCCCGGCGAGCCTGTCAAACTTCTTTATGTCTGCCCCTATTTCTTTGCTCTTGCTTACATCGACACCCAGGTAACAGCCGCTCTCGGGCTCGTATTTCGCCATTATATAGTTTGGGTATTCGTAATATAGCTCGTATTTCTCCTCGATCTGTGAAAACGCCGCGACCGGCTGCACTATCGGCGCGCTTGCCTTTGCCGTTGTGTATTCGGGTTTGTCCGGTGGTGCGTCACCGACATAGTATTCCTTGCAGCCCGTGCTTACAAAAACCGTCAAAATCAGCGCGGCGCATAAAAAAACGAGAGCCCTCGGCCCCCGTTCATGATTATATCGTATGCTTTTCTTTTCATTCGTACCCATCTTAACCCCGCAGTCTTTCAATAACCTCAAGATAATGCACAGGAAAGCCCGATTTGTTATTTACCCTCAACGCCTTGTCCACCGCGTCGTAAGGTATAGACTTTCTGCCTCCGTGCTTCGCGTCCATCCAATACGCATTGATCGTCTCAAACGGCATCAGATATATCTCATTCAATGCCTGAAAGTGCACAAGCATGAATGCGATGCCCTGCTGCTTTACAAAGCTTTCCATGAAGTCGATCTGGTGGCTGTGTATGTTTTGTATCGGCAGGGATTTCCGGCTCGTTTCCTTTGCGTCGAAGCATATCGCCGCCCCATTCGCCACACCTATATAGTCCACCGTGCTCTTTTTTTCGAAATACGCTTCGGTTATGATGCGCGACATGCTATCCAAGGCCGTCGGTGTGATCGGTGTTGGAATCTTTTGCACCACAGCGAGACCCTTTTGCATGTATTGCTTATTGGTCATGTTGATCATTTCCTCAAAGGTGCTGCCGCGTAACCCCCGCGTATTCCAGTATGCCATTTGGATTATCCCCTCATATCCTGCTGTTTAAACCATATTGTTCAATCGCCAGCCTGCGGCGGTCTGCTTGATTATATCTCGATACGCCCCGAAATCCCCCGCGCGTATGTACCCCTTAGTGGGTCGCTTGGCTGACGGATTTACAGATGGGTCGTTGTGCTTGCATACCTCTTGACAGATGTCACAGCCATATGCCCATTGACCTTTCAGATAAATCTGCTCCCGGGTCGGGTTCTTCTTTTGTGTTATATATGAAATGCAGCGTTCGTAATCGATTTTATATCCGTCCGGCGAGATAGCGTTCCCAGGACACGCGCTTATGCAACGGCCACAGGTATCGCACGCGGAGCGCAGATGCTGTATGTCGCGCTCGCTAGTGTTAGTGTCTCGGTTGTCTGTTACCTTTATATCCAGCAGTAACAGTCCGATATTAAAATAAGAACCGTGACGTGATATCAACATGCTATGCTTACCCATGAAACCAAGACCCGCACGCTCCGCAAACGGCTTCTCTGCGAGTGGTCCGTTGTCGGCCATCATTAGGCTACGAGGCCGAAGGCCGATCATTAAGCTTATCGCATCGTAGAGCTCGCAAAGTCTATCCTTGATTGCAACGTGATAGTCCTTTACGGTGGCCATTGCGCAGAAGACTTTGTAGTTGTCTAGCGCAAGTGCCAAACCGCTCTCGTATAGCTCAGGCATCAAACATTCCGCGTCCGTATGAAACATGCCAACAGCCACAATGCTCTGCGCCTCAGGCATGTGCAACCGTGGGTCGGTACGCCTGCGTACGTCTATAGAGACAAACGGCGTATGGCTTGTACCGAGGCGCTCGATCGTTTGCTCATCCAACGGTTCGGCTGAGCATACCCCCGTAATGCATCCGGTTTGCGCTTCGAAATCGTTTAACTGCTGTGAGATATCATATTCATGCGTTTGCTTCATTGTAGGCTTCGATGGTACCGATATCTATGCAGTCGCCATTCATTTTATATGCGTATACGGGCTTAAGCTTGTACAGCCACTGCACAAAATGTCCCGGTGCGTCTTTGTTATTCCCCTCGGCTATATATTGCTTAAACAGGGGCAAGGTCTCGCGCTTATACATGTATACCGCATAAACCCCAAGATGTGATTTGGGCTCCGAGGGCTTTTCAACGAGATCCGTAATCATACCGTTCTCGTCCGTTTCGGCCACAGCAAGGCTTTTTAGTTGCTCAATGTCGTCAATATGCTTTGCACACACGCAGTCTGCATTCATACGCTTAAAGAAGTCGACATACTCTGCGAGCGCAAATGTGAACAGATTGTCTCCGGCTATTATGATCGTATCATCATCGATGTTCGCTTCCTCGATTGTAAATAAGATGTCTCCTATAGCGCCCCTGCGATCCTCCACGCTCCTTGTGCCGTCGTCGAGTATGCGCACGGGCTTCATTTGTCCCCAGTTGATAAACGCCTCGTAATATTTATGATTAGACACTACGATGATCTCGTCGATCTGCTCGATCGTGTTCAGTTCGTCTATGATGTATTCGATGATAGGCTTGCCTTTTATCGGCAGCAACGCCTTGGGCATGTCCTTTGTCAGCGGGTACAGCCGTGTCGCATACCCCGCTACCAATATTATCGCTTTCATTTTTACCTCCTTGCTTCGTCGATCGGCATTTCATGACCTCCGCGAACCCTGCTCCGGGCTCCGCTACGAACTCCCTGCCATCCAAATATGACAGAGCCCCAGTATCATGCAGCACTATACTCCGTGCGTGCAACAACTGGCCTTCAATTCCGAAGCTTCTCCGCAACTCCCTATTTGCCGATGCATTGCCATATTTCGGATCCCCTGCTATCGGATGCCCTATCGAGGCCATATGCGCGCGGATCTGGTGGCTCTTGCCTGTATATAAACGCACCTTTACCAAAGTCAGTCCGAGTTCCTTGGAGTATGCTACAGGCTCGTATCCGGTAACTGCAAGCTTTGCGTGTGTCTCAGATCCCATTTCCGGCACAACACCCGCTTCGCTTATCCGTACCGTATTGCTCCGCTCGTCCTTTACATGCACGCCCCTGAGTGTACCGCCGCGCTCGAGCTTCCCGCATACGATGGCCAAATAGGTCTTTTCGGCATTCCCTATACTCTCGTTCAGCGCACGCAGTGCCTTATATGTCTTCCCGCATACAACAACCCCGCTCGTGTTACGGTCCAGGCGGTTGGCTACAGCGGGCGTAAAGGTGGAAAACTTCGAGACCTCATATGCATCAGTAGCCTTTAGATATGCGAGTATGCGGTCAACGAGGGTGTCCTCTTGTTTGTCGTCGGCACTATTATCCCCCGGATGCGTCAATAAGCCCGCGGGTTTATTGACTATCAGCACATTCTCGTCTTCGTATATTATATCCAGCGCAATCGATATGCTTTCGGGCACACCGCGTTCGGCCATAAGTCCCTGCATCGTCTCGGGCGAAATATAGAACCTAATCCGGTCGCCCTCTTTCAACAGTTCATTACCCTCCGCCTTCTTATCGTTGAGCTTTATACGCTTCTTGCGTAGCATTTTGTGCACAAATGACGAAGGCGCCAAGTTGAAATATTTTAACAAATATTTATCCAGACGCCTGTCGCTATCTTGCTGTGAAATTATTATTTCGTTTTCCTTTATTTCGTCATTCATTACATTATTTCTCCGAGACCCTTTTGCACGAGGTAGGCATTCATGAACATATCTATGCCGCCGTCCATCACAGCCTGTATGTTGCCGGACTCCGCGTTGGTGCGGTGATCCTTTGCCATACTGTACGGGTGAAATACATACGAGCGTATCTGGTTGCCCCAGGCTATATCCTTTACCTCGCCCCTGATTCCCTGTATCTTTGACATCTGTTCCTGACGCTTCAGTTCAAACAGCTTGGATTTGAGCATCTTCATCGCGCGGTCGCGGTTTTGGAACTGGCTGCGCTCGGTCTGGCAGGACACAACCACACCTGTCGGCACATGCGTGATGCGGATCGCTGATTCGGTCTTGTTGACGTGCTGGCCACCCGCACCGCTGCTGCGGTAGGTGTCCACCCTGAGTTCATCGTCTGCTATCTCAAAATCGATATTATCGTCGATCTCGGGCATGACATCACATGACGCGAACGATGTATGCCTACGCCCCGACGAGTCGAACGGTGATATCCGCACCAGGCGGTGTATCCCCTTCTCGCTTTGCAGGTATCCATATGCGTTCTCGCCGTTGACCTCGAATGTAACAGACTTGATACCGGCTTCCTCGCCATCCAGATAATCCATTATGTCGACCTTGTAACCGGATTTCTCAGCCCAGCGGCTATACATCCTAAACAACATCGCAACCCAGTCGCAGGCCTCAGTACCGCCCGCGCCCGAATGCAAGGTCACGATCGCATTATTAGCATCGTATTCGCCGGACAGGAGCGTGGATATGCGCATGTTATCGTAGTTTTTCACAAACTCGCGTGACATCCCAAGTGCTTCGTTAGCGGCGTCCTCGTCGTCCTCCTCAGACGCGAGCATACCCATCGTGAGCAAATCATCAAAGTCTCTGCTCAGGCGTTCGTAACCATCCACCTTATTCTTTAGCTGCTTGATCTTCTGCAGCACCTTCTGAGATTCCTCGGGGTTTTGCCAAAACTCCGGCTGAGCCGTCACCTGTTCGAGCTCATCTATTTCTGTTTTCGCTTTAGCGACGTTAAAGTGAATCCCCCAATTCGGCGATTCTCTTTTTATATCCGTTCATTTCTTGCATCATTTCATCTAATTCTATCAAAACAAGCCTCCATTATTTACCACAGCAAAACTTATGCTTCTTGCCGCTACCGCATGGGCATGGGTCGTTCCGTCCGACCTTTACGGACTTTCTACGCACAGGCCCCTTTGTTGCGGTCTCGTCCTTATTCGTAAACATTTCCTTCGCCACCTGCTCGCGCTCGGGTTGTATCGCTATGCGCACGTTATACAGTCCGCGAACCGTATCGTCCTGTATATTGTGCCCGAGCTCGTCAAACATATCATAGCTCAGGAATTTATATTCAACGAGCGGATCGCGCTGAGCATATGCCCGGAGCGTGATACCCTGGCGCATCTGATCCATGTCGTCGATATGATCCATCCATTTCTGGTCGATCACGCGCAACAGTATAATGCGCTCAAGCTCGCGCATACGCGGCTCGCCCTGCTCGTTTACTCCAAACTCCACTTCCTTACCCTTGTACAGCTCGACTGCCTCGTTATACAGGCGTTCTATAGCGTCGTCTTTATTTATCTTCTCGAGATCCTCACGTGTGAGCACCAACGCAATCTTATGATAGATCGGCAACAACGCCTCGTTGAGACCGTTTACATTCCATTCCTCGGGGTTCTGGCTCTCGCCCGCATAGAGGTTCACCATACGCGTAAGATGCGCCTTCAGCATCGACATGATGCTCTCCTGCATATTCTCACCCGTTAGCACCTTCATACGCTCGGCGTAGATGATCTCGCGCTGCTCGTTCATGACCTGATCGTATTCGAGCAGGTGTTTACGTATGCCGAAGTTGTTACCCTCGACCTTCTTCTGCGCGTTCTCTATAGCCTTTGTGAGCATGCCGTGCTCGATCGGCTCGTCCTCATCCATACCCAATGTGTCAACGATCTTCATCATGCGCTCCGAACCGAACAAGCGCATCAGGTCATCCTCCATCGATATATAGAACCGTGACGAACCCGGGTCACCTTGACGACCCGCACGACCGCGCAGCTGATTGTCGATGCGGCGCGCTTCATGGCGTTCCGTACCGATGATGCGTAAGCCGCCCAGTTCCACTACGCCCTCACCGAGCTTGATGTCAGTACCACGACCGGCCATGTTCGTCGCAATCGTTACAGCACCGGGCTGACCGGCCTGTGCGACGATCTCAGCCTCCATCGCATGGAACTTCGCATTCAAAACGGTATGCTGTACGCCCTCTTTGCGCAGCAGCGCGCTCACATGCTCAGACTTGTCGATCGAGACCGTGCCGACCAAAACGGGCTGCCCCTTTTGATGACACTCGACGATATCCTTTACGACAGCCCTGTATTTCGCTTCCGTGGTGCGATATACAAGATCGGGTTGATCTTTGCGGATCATAGGCCTGTATGTGGGTACCTCGACAACGTCCAAGCCGTAGATCTGGCGGAATTCGCCCTCCTCGGTGAGCGCTGTACCGGTCATACCGGCCTTTTTTGTATATTTATTAAAGAAGTTTTGGAATGTGATCGTCGCGAGGGTCTTGCTCTCGCGCTTGACCTTTACGTTTTCCTTGGCCTCGATGGCCTGGTGCAAGCCGTCCGAATATCTACGACCGGGCATTAAGCGCCCCGTAAACTCGTCAACGATAACGATCTCGTCCTCGGCCACAACATAATCCTTATCCAGGTGCATGTTGAAGTTTGCCTTCAACGCGTTATTGATATGGTGTTGGATCTCGAGGTTTTCGGGGTCCGAAAGATTCTCTAATCCGAAGAAGCGCTCGGCCTTCTTTACGCCCTCTTGCGTGAGCGTAACGGTCTTGGCCTTTTCGTCTACGACGAAATCCCCTTCCTCGATCATCTCTGCACGTATGATCGCGTTCATAGCCTCGGTCTCGTTTACAATGCGGCCCTTTTTGAGGTTTTTAACAAATCCGTCCGCAACCTTATACAGCTGCGTTGATTTGCCGCCGCTACCTGAAATGATCAGCGGTGTGCGCGCCTCGTCAATCAAGATCGAGTCAACCTCGTCGATGATCGCGTAGCTCAATCCGCGCTGTACCATGTCGTTTTCAAACACGACCATGTTGTCACGCAGATAATCGAAGCCCAGCTCGTTGTTCGTAGCGTATGTGACGTCGCAATTGTACGCGGCCCTGCGATCCTCATTGTTCTGGTCGTGGAGCACTACGCCCACGCTCATATCCATGAAGTTAAAGATGTTGCCCATTTCCTCGCCCTGAGACTGCGCGAGATATTCGTTTACGGTCACGAGGTGCGCGCCGTTTCCGGTCAGCGCATTCAGATATAGCGGGAACACTCCCATGAGGGTTTTACCCTCACCGGTTTTCAGCTCGGCGATACGGCCCTGATGCAGCAGTATACCGCCGATAAGCTGCGTCCAGAACGCACGCTGGCCGTTTGTACGCACCGCAGCCTCCCTGACCGCCGCGAATGCCTCCGGCAGAAGATCGTCGAGGGTTTCACCTTTATTTAAGCGCTCCTTGAACTCCGCAGTCTTAGCGCGCAACTGATCGTCGGTCAGCTTTATCATTTCAGGCTCGAGTGCTTCTATCTTAGCGATCGTCGGCTTAATGCGTTTCAGTTCCTTTTCGCTATAACTGCCGAAGATCTTTTCCAGTAATCCCATTTGTATTTAATACTCCCTACTATTGATTCGAGTTTTACCTATGCCTTGGGCTGGTAGTCGTCGCCAAATGAAATGCCCAAGCTACGTGCTGCATGAACGAGCTCGTCTTCCGGACCCACGCGCTTAGTTTCACCTACCGCGAACGCGAGGTTTACATAGCTCATCTTACCGTCCTTCATGCACACCATATTGCCGAATTTCTCCTGAGCGATGAGGTCTGCGGCCTGTACGCCGTAACGTACCGACAACACCCTGTCCGCAGGAGAGGTATCGCCGCCGCGTTGGATATGACCCAATACGCAGGTACGTACCTCGTTCTCAAGACGGCTCTCAAGATCATGTGCGATCTTTGCCGCTACACCGCTAAACCGAATCGGATCCGGGCTGTCCTCAACGATCTTGCCGACGACTGCGGAACCGCCCTTTTCGATAGCGCCCTCCGTAACCGCGATGATCGTAAACAGCTTTCCGAGGCGTTCGCGTTCCTTGATCTTCTTTACGATGCCGTCGATCGTATATGGGATCTCCGGGATCAAGATGATATCAGCAGAGCCGGCGATACCCGACTGCAATGCGATCCAACCCGCCGAACGGCCCATGACCTCAACGACGATCGTTCTGTGATGGCTCTCTGCGGTCGTGTGCAGACGTCCGAGGCATTCTGTTACGACATTGACTGCGGAGTCAAAGCCGAAGGTTACATCCGTAGCAGAGAGGTCATTGTCAATGGTTTTAGGTACACCGATAACGTTTACGCCCCTGTTCGAGAAATCCCTCGCCGATGTGAGTGTGCCGTCCCCACCCAATACAACGAGTACGTCTACGCCTTCCTTTTTGAGGTTTTCGATAGCGACATCGGAAACGTCCTTTTTGACCTTTACACCGTTTTCGATGATAGTATAATCAAACAGGTTGTCCTTATTTGAGCTATACAGTATCGTGCCGCCCCTGTGCAAGATGCCAGAGGTATTAGAGAAGGTAAGCTTCATATAATCATTGTTGTATAAACCTCTGTAGCCGAACTTATAACCGATCATTTCACAGTCCATTTTCCTGTGACACGCGCGCACGAGCGCATAAATAACGGCATTTAAACCCGGGGCATCCCCGCCGCCTGTCAATACGGCAATCTTTTTCTTCTTCAAACAAATTCCTCCATTCGGTAAAAAATTCGGTAAACAATTAAATGTTCCAGAATGATTCTTGGTAGCAGTAT
>CAYURR010000069.1:0-14867 GCA_964446745.1 uncultured Defluviitaleaceae bacterium
TGATCAAACCACATGTTGCAGCCCTCTACATAAGGTACGTTTGCGAGTATGTCGTTATCGGTTACCTCAATCAGGCCGTCTTGAATATCCTTCGGGTGTATAAACTTCCAGCTGTCTATGATTCCTGCTTCCTTCATGATGGTTCCGCAAGCTAATCCGTCAAAATCCGATCTTGTCAGCAATCTCATATACTTAGCCTCCTACGTTTCATTTTGTGTTTTTCTCTGTACCATGTTATTATAACAGCATATTTCGAATCTTTCAAAAAAAATGTCAGCATTATTTGTCAACGGGAGCCTACATGAAAACAGACAAACAATTTTTCCAGAAACGCTTGCTATTTCTAACCTTGCCGATGATATGCCAAGAACTCGTCGGTGCGCTCGTCAACATGGTCGATACCTTTATGATCGGTAGGCTTGGCTTGCACGAGGTGACATCGGTTGGACTGGCCAATCAGGTATTTTTTATCTTTATGCTCATGATATTCGGTGTGACCAGCGGTTCACAGATATTCATGAGTCAATACTGGGGTAAAAAGGACATACCGAGCATACATAAAACGATGGGTATTAATTACGCATCCGGTGTTGTTGTTGCGTTCGTGTTCGCAATAGCTGCGTTCATCTTTCCTGAGTTTGTGATGAAACTCTACTCAAACAACGATCAGAAGGTCATCGAGCTCGGCTCGTCGTATCTACGCGTGATTTGCTTTAGCTATGTGATAACGGCGATCGTAGTGTGCACAAATGTCGCACTCAAATCCACAGGTCAGACGCGACTGCCGATGGTAACTACTATCATTGCGCTGCTGTGTAATGTCACATTGAACTATGTGTTTATTTTCAAATTGAATATGAGTGTCGCGGGTGCGGCTTACGCAACGCTTATATCCCGTATTGTGGAGCTCGTGTTACAGATCGTATTGGTCAGGGTTATACGCTCGCCGATACTCGCTCCGAATTTTAAGGCCTATATGACTGCGGACTGGGCGTTTGCGAAGCGTTTCTATGCGATAGCACTGCCTGTAATATTGAACGAGACCACATGGGCGGTTGGTACTACCTTGTATCAGGTCGCGTACAAATTCACCGGTACGGAGGGTCAGGGTGCTGTTCAGATCGCGGGTACGATCCAGAACCTGTTCAGTGTCGTGGGCTTTTCGGTAGGTACGGGTTGCGGCATCATCATCGCCAATACGCTTGGCGCCGGGGAAAAGGAAAAGGCCGTGTACTTCGCGCGGCTGTCTATAAAGTATGTGCTGATATTTTCGGCGGTAATGTGCGCGATGTTGATAAGCGCCTCGCCGTTTTTGATAAGCCTGTTTAATGTCACTCAGGACGTAAAGGACAGCACCTTTAAGATAATGATTGTGATCTCAGTGTCGATGATTATAAAGACATTGAACTATACGACGATCGTAGGTATCCTCCGAAGCGGCGGGGATACCGTGTTCTGTCTAACGCTGGATCTCGCGACGGTATGGCTGGTGGGTATACCGCTGAGCTTTATCGGCGGTGCGCTGTTGAATCTGCCGATATATTGGGTTGTATTGCTTTCGCAGTCAGAGGAGATCTCGAAGTGCTTGTTTGCGCTTAAGAGGGTAAAGAGTAATGTGTGGGTGAGGAATTTGGTAGAGAATGGGTAAAAGATAGGTAAGAGATGGGAATAATAACGACAGGGAGGAGATCGGAATGGAGCAGAGTGGAAATTTACAAAACTTTATTACAAACATATTTATTGAAAACGTTAGACATTTGAAAGATATCCATATTCCCCTGTCGGAGACCGAGCGGAAACACCTGATATTGACAGGAAAAAACGGCAGCGGCAAGACCAGTGTTCTGGAGGCGATGGATCGGTATCTGTCTATGTATCCGGAGGAGATAACGTATGAAAAGCTAATGCAGTATATTACAAGCTGTGAGCATCTAATTAATTCCAATCAAGAAGAGAATGAACAACAAAGGCACGAAAAAATAAACCTTGAGAGATGTTTAGAAGGTTATAAATCTGACCTTAATAAATACACATCAGGGATTAAACTTAATTTTAAAAAAAAATATGAATTTGATATAGTCGAAGCGTACAAAACAGGCTATTTTATCTTTGGGTACTATGCTGCACATAGAAACTATAGAGCCGAAGAGCCGATTCACATTGAAAAAGTAAACCTAAACAACAATTACAGAACAGATGAAAAGCCAAACACCAAACTGATTAAGTATTTACTTGATTTAAAAACAATGCAATTATTTGCTCAAAATGAGGGCGAGCATAATGAGGCAAAAAGGATAAATGATTGGTTTATTAATTTTGAGAATCTGTTAAAAGATATATTTAACGACATGCAATTAGAGTTAGTCTTTGACTACAAGAGCTATGCATTTACTATTTCTACAACTGGCCGAGAGCCTTTCAGTTTCAATGAAATGTCGAGCGGATACTCGGCGATGCTTGATATAGTAGTAGATTTGATGCTACGTATGGAGAATAAAGTTAAGGAAATCTACGGTATTCAAGGCATTGTATTAATAGATGAAATCGAAACACATCTGCATATAGATTTACAAAAAAAGATCATGCCGTTTTTAACGAGTGTGTTTCCAAACATTCAGTTTATAGTAACAACTCACTCCCCATTTGTAATAAGTAGTGCTGAGAATTGTGTGATATACGATCTTGAAAACAACACGCTTGTCACGGATGATATGTTAAAGGATTATACGCTTTCAGGTATAATAAAGGGTTATTTCGGTGCAGATACTCTGTCTGCGGAATTGAGAAATCGGTTTGAGCGGTATAAGGTGCTAGTAAATAAACATGAACTAACGGATGACGATTATGCCGAGCTTGCAGATTTGGAGTATTATCTGGATGAGCTGCCGGATTATTTGTCTCTGGAGTTTTCGTCGGAGTATCAAAGGCTAAAGCTTGAGATGGAGAATAGGGGGTAACACAGTGATCTTCGTTGAACGCACTCATACAACCCCCGCATCACTGGCTATCGAAAGGGAAAAATCTCATGGGGATTATAATCAGCCGGATGTCAAGACCCAACTATACAAGGACTTTCATGATAAGTGTTATATATGTGAAATAAAGCCTGTGCAAGACGGGGGGGTAATAGAGCATCTTAAATCGCATAAAGGCAATAGTGAACTCAAATTCGCTTGGACAAATCTGTTTCTGGCATGTGGGCATTGTAATGGGATAAAGAATTGTGCCGAATACGAAACGGGAGTAATTGATTGCACGGTCACAGACCCGAGCACATTACTGAGTCACGACTTCGATGGCCATAAGGTAAACGTAATAGCTTTAAACGCCATCTCTGAAAGCGCAAACAAGACCGCTGAACTAATAAATGAATGCTTCAACGGTAAATCCACAGTGACCCGGGAAAAGGCAGCTACGATAAGAATAGAGGCTTTACAAAACGAAATGACGAAGTTTTACAAGGTGTTGGATAAATACAAAAGCAGTAGAAGCCTGTATTATAAGAAGCAAATAAACGCCATGATGCGGTCAGATACTGCGTTCACCGCGTTCAAGAAGGACTACATAAGCAATAATCCAAGCATATTGGCATAGGTTGTAAATGTTATCATTATGGGGAAGGGACGATGTTATGATCACGGGTATTGTTTATTATTCGCTGGACGGCAACACTAAATTTGCAGCCGAGCAGGCCGCTAAGTACGCGTCGGGTCTAGTTACAGAGCTCAAGATTCAAAAGCCATATCCGGCAAAGGGCTTTAAGAAGATGTTTATCTGCGGTAAAGACGCTATGTTTAAGAAAACGCCTGAGCTGCAGCCTTACAAGGTCAAGAAAGGTGCGGAGTTGATCATCGTGGCTACCCCTATATGGGCGGGACATATCGCTGCGCCTGTGCGCACATTCTTGACCGAAAATGACTTCTCGGGCAAGAAGCTCGCGCTTTTAACTACATCGATGTCCGGTACCGCAGACAAAACCGAGGCTGATGTCAAGCAACTGCAACCGAACGCTCAGCTCTTATCCGTATTGAGTATAAATTCAAAGAAAACACAGTCGGAGATTACGGGGCAAATCAGTCAATGGGCGAAGACCCTGTCTTAACATTATATGAGACAGGGTCGAAATGAGTAAGGATAACCCCTTATTTATACCCTTGATACAAAACAAAATCATTCATTTGACTTTCGAAGCCCGCATCCCGCAGGGCTTTTTTTGCATGCTCCGGATATTGTTTGACGGTGAGACGCTTTTGTGAGCCGTAGAATTTGCGCTGTGCGTAACCCGTCGTAAACAGTTTTAATGCCTCGGTCAAGGCGTTATCTTCATCCGTTATCCCATCAAACACCCGTAGCGTTTGGCCTTTGCGTTCAAACACCGCGATAGGTTTGCCGGATTTTAGTGCGACATAGGTACCTGCAACGCAAATAAAGTCTCTGCCGGGAATGTGTGCAAGCTTTCTGCCCCATGGCTGGTTGGGATCGATCGCGGGCAGCCAGATGATATCGTCGGTCGGATGCTCGAGCGTCTGCATGACCGCGTTAAAATCCGTGTCGCGGATAAACTGCGCACCCGAGAGTCCTTCGACGAAATAGCCGCGGCGTACACGTCCTGTATATTCCCATACGCGAAGGGTCTGCAAAGCCTCGGCCCATGGGATGAATAAGATTGTTTCCTTACAGAGGATTACATTGCGTTCTAACGCGCGCTCGATGCGTTCCTCTGCGGACAGGCTCTTGAGTGGGCGTGTGAGCTCCCAACGACCTGTGGTTAAGGCCTTTACACGCATACCGACGCGGCCCTTTGCAGCTTGCTTTGAGAGCGAACGGGTATCTAATATCTCGGCCGGTTTGCTGCTCGCCTTTGCACTCGGTTTGCAGCTCAGCTCGTCACGGTTACGGATCGGTGCGAAGCTATCCGCGTGAACAAGCCCGCGCTCGGCCAATGACATGAACGCAGAGACCAATACATCCCCTTGCAAAAGCCCTGTGAGCATATGCATGAAGCTCGCGCCGCGTTTTAATAATGCGTCAAATATAGCCATCTCGTCGGAGGGTTCTTCATTGATGTCCTCGTAGCCAGACGGATATGAAACCTCAGCTTCCCAGTCGATGTCCTCGTATAGACAAAAACTCAGATCATTACCCGAGAGTTTCCAGAAGACATGTCCCTCTGTCAGTAAGGTATCGAGCATCGTGGGGCGGTATCCGCTGACACGGGCGGGCAAAATGACATCTTCCCATACATCGGCCTGATATTCCTGATTGCACAGCGCAGTCAGGGCATTTGCAAGCTGTTCGGCAGCCGGTGCGGAAACCTGGGTTTTTGCGGCTAAAAGAGCCGCATAGTGCTCGGGCGGCTGTGTCTTTATCATTGCGCGGCGGCTTTTTACGGTCTCGCGACGTGCGCGCTCGTAAAGCTCCGCGTGATAGTAGATGCCGGGGGCATCCGGCACAAACACACTGGATTTATCTGCACATAAAGCATCTAGGATGGCTTTCGTGGTCTCTAAAGGCCATATATATCGAGCGGAGATGGTTTCGATAGTCTGTGCACCGCGATAGCGTAGCACCCTGCGCACGATGCGTTTTCTGGTCTCGAAACATGTGGCGTCACCTTCGGAGGCACCTGTTTCGTTGCCGGTCGATGTGCTTTCGAGAGCGGTTCTATATTCCTCTGCTTGTTCTGCGGCTATCCATAGTCCGGGTTCAATATATAATGCTCTGTTTTGCCCGGCGAGCGTAGTCAGCCAATCGATCACAGAGTCGCCAACGGTTTTACGTTCGTCCTCAAGTTCAGAAAGTTCCGGTTCGCCGCATAGATCGCCCTCGATCATAAGCAGTGTGTGTAAGGCATCCGGATCCTGAGGGCTGCGTAAACGCTCCGAGACCTTTAGTATATGCTCCGGGTCCGGTGTTAGCAGGTCGGTGCGCCCATCGAGATCCTCTATACCGGTCTGTGTGGCGGCTTGTATCTTTGAAGTGGTCGGAAAGTAGGTATACAACAGATCGGTTTCGGCCTGATAGGTAAACGGCAAGGACATAGGGGACGGAGACTCTGTAAATACCTCGCGTATCTGTATGGCTCCGGTCTGTATGCCGTTTAAAACATATTCAAGGCCGTGCAGATCCCAGTAATCCTCTATACATTCGCGGCGCGTTTCGATCATGAGCGGATGATCCTTAATACGCACGACATTGTCGAGCATTTCGGCAGCACGCAGGCGTTGCACCCAGAGCGGCACGCGCTTGGCCTTGCGCACACCCATCATCAGTGCACGCCCGGAATTGTAACGGAACGCCATGTTGAATAGTTGTGTGCTGGGCAGTAACGCCTCGAGAATCGAACGTGCTGTCTCGGGATTGATGGCCTTCAGAAAGCCCTGTGGTATCGGCGAGACACCAAACGGGAATAGCAGAAACCCTTCCTCGGCATCGTAGACGTTTACATCCATATGCGTAAGCTGTTTTACGGTGTGGGAAGCCAGCAGGGCTAATGGGGCATTGACCTTGCGCCCAAACATCGAGTGGACCATGACTTGATTGTCTCCGGCCTCATCGTTGAAATGCTCGACAACGATCGTGCGGTCGTCGGGCAAAATACCCGTGGCGCGGATCTGGGATTCCAGAAAGCCCTTTGCGAGATTTACCGAGGTTTCGTCGAGGCAATACCGCTCGAGGGTGTGTTCGAGATCATCAGCGATTATAGCGTCGTAGATCTCACGCATTGCGCGGCCAAATTGTAATCCGGTCTCGAGCGGTCGACCGGCCTTTGCGGCCTTCCAAAAAGGCGGTAATGCACCGGCGGCGTTGGTCTGGGTCACGATGACCTCGTCCTTACGTATCGAGACGATCTTCCACGCGAATGAACCGAGCAGGAATTTATATCCCTCGCGGGTCTCAAATACGAATTCCTCGTCGAGCTCACCGAGCTTTGTACCGTTTTCAAGCCGCACCGCGAACTGTCCGGTATCGGGTATCGTACCGCCGCTCGAGACCGCTAGCATACGGCTGTATGTGTCACCGGCAACGCGTTCATTGATTCGGTCGTAAAGGATGCGCGGACGCACGGGGATATCGCGGTCGTGTTCATAATCCCCGGCGAGCATACGCAGCACGGATTTGACATCCTCCTGGGTCACAAAAGCAAACGGGTACGCCCTACTGAGTAAGGGCATAACTTCCGCTACGCTGTATCCGTCACCGGAGGCCATGGACACCAGGTGCTGGGCGAGCACGTCGAGGCAGAGCTTCGGAGGTTTAGTGTGCTCGATGCCGCCGTCCAGTAAAATCCGGCCCGTGATCCCGCAATATAACCCATCCGACGAGGTGCGCGGAAACATATACATCACGCTCACGCGGCCGGGATTATGGCCTGAACGTCCGAGGCGTTGCTTCGCACCAGCAATGGTCATCGGGCAACCGATCTGCAAAACAAGATCCACATCCCCTACGTCTATACCGAGCTCCATTGACGAGGTCGCGCAGAGCAGCTTGAGCTCGCCGTCGCGCAGGGCTTGTTCGACCTGTAGGCGATGTTCCTTTGACATACTGCCGTGATGCGTACGCGCAAAGCCGTCGCCGCCCATTTCGTTTAGGTGAAACGCAAGTTTCTCGGCATATCTGCGACCGTCCACAAATGCTATAACGCTGTTGGCTTCGTTACATTTCTCAAAAACGATCCGCGATAACGCGGGCCAGATAGCGCCCTCCAAAAAGCCGCTTTCGGTACGCGGGGATAAAACCCTTAGATCGATCTCCTTGTGCATCTTAGGCGCGACGATCGCAACGGGATCCGGCGAAAGGTATAATGCTGCGGTCTCTAACGGCTCTATCGTAGCGGAGAGACCGATACGCTGTAATGGTCTCGGGCAGAGCCTGTCCAGACGCGCGATTGAGAGCATCAGGTGAGCGCCGCGCTTCGTATCGATCATAGCGTGCAACTCGTCTATGACGATCGCTTTTGCGGTAGACAGCATCTTTTGCCCCGAGACGCTCGTCAGCAACAGGTATAGGGACTCGGGGGTCGTGATCAAGATATGCGGCGGGGTGGAGATCATCTTCCTGCGGTCGGCTGCTGGGGTGTCGCCCGTGCGTATAGCGATGTTAATATCAAACGGCGCGTTTTTCGGTGCGACACCATGAATCTCCTCCTGCTTAAAAATCCCGTCGAGGGGGCGACGCAGATTTGCTCGGATGTCGCCCGCGAGGGATTTGAGGGGGGAGATATATATCAGGTGCAACTCGTTTTTTAGTTCACCCGCGCGTGATAAAGCCTTCAGGCGATCGATGAAAACTAAGAACGCCGTGAGGGTTTTACCTGTACCCGTCGGCGCACTCACGAGGGTATGAAAACCCTCCGAGATGCGTGGCCATGCCTCGACTTGTACCGGGGTAGGCGTACCCAACCCGGTTGTAAACCATTCCGCAGTTGTGCGGTCGAAGAGCTCTAAGACGTTGTAGGTCATAGCCTGACGAAATCTAAAACAGCCTGTTTCATGCCCTCGGGTGCACAGCTTTGCTTGTGCAGAACGGGCTTTTTGTGTAAATCTTTGATGCGTTCCGGTATATCTGTATGCGTAGCCTCGGACAAAGCGGTGACCGGTGAGGCGCTGCCGATATCGGTATATCCAATCCCTTTTAATACATCGGCGGCAAACTTATACGGGCTCGCGGTGGAAAGGATGATCGTCTTGGATGCGGCACTGCCTATGGCTGGCTGCGTATCGGACAGTGAGCGTGCGACAGCCAAAGCCACAGCCGTGTGTGGGTCTATCGTCATGCCCTTGCTATGCAAGGTCTCGATAGCATTTAAGGCCTCGACCTCGGACGCGTATCCGGCTAAAAAGCCCTCAGTCTTTTGTAAAAAGTCGTAAGAGCCGGACTGTTCCAAGTTTTTCATCAGAGCGGATACCTGTGAAGCATCGCTCAGGTGATAGAGCAGGCGCTCAAGGTTCGACGAGATCAGGATATCCATAGACGGTGAGATGGTTGTATAGAACGGGCGATTTTTGTCATATGTGCCGGTAGTGAAGAAGTCGTAGAGCACCTTGTTGTCATTGGACGCGCAAATGAGGCTACCGATCGGTAAACCCATACGTTTTGCGTAATATCCGGCCAAGATGTTGCCAAAGTTACCTGTGGGTACGCAGAAATCCACAGCCTCACCGCAGGATAGACCGAAGCGAGATACCATCTGCGCGTAGGCATGGAAATAGTAAATGATCTGGGGTAACAATCGCCCTATGTTAATTGAATTGGCAGAGGATAATGTATAGCCGAGGTCTGCAAGCTCCTTGCGTAGGTTTTCATCAGCAAACAGAGTTTTAACTCCGGTTTGCGCGTGGTCGAAGTTGCCGTCTATGCCCACAACGCAAGTATTTGAACCCTCTTGCGTGATCATCTGGAGCTTTTGTATCTCCGACACGCCATCCTGCGGATAGAACACCATTACAGCTGTATCCGCTACATCGGCAAAGCCTGCGAGTGCGGCCTTACCCGTATCGCCGCTGGTGGCCGTGAGTATCAAGGTCTTTGTGTCCTTGCCGGTATGTTTTGCGGCTACGTTCATAAAATGCGGTAAGATAGTTAGAGCCATGTCCTTAAACGCAAGTGTGGGCCCATGATACAGCTCCAAGAAATAGAAGCCACCGCAAGCGGAAACGGGCGCAATGATATCGCAGTCGAACTTGCCATCATACGCGCGATCGACGCACTCGCGAAGCTCTGTCTCGGTAAAATCCGTCAAAAATAATAGGAGTATCTCGTAGGCAAGCAGTCTATAGTCAGACGTTTTACATAGCGAGGACAGCGTCTCGGCTGTAATGCTCGGGAAGGACTCGGGCACGTAGAGCCCGCCATCCGGTGCGATGCCCCTGAGTATCGCCTCGGAGGCCGTGACGGCGGAACCGCCGCGTGTGGAAATATATCTCATATACAATGTCCTTTCGGTTTATTTTATAGACCGGCTTCGTCGATAGCCATTTTTAAACGCTCATATTCATCCTCGGTGAGTTTTAGGATGCTCAAAATCTCATCCTTGGCTTTGCCCATTTGGATAAGCAGTTCGACCTTACCTTCGGCCTTACCCTCTAATTTACCGTCCAATTTACTCTTTTCTATCATCTCGTCTAAGACACGTTCGATAGCGTATGTCATATCCAGAGCCTCCCTCATTGATAATCCGGCTACAGCGTCTTCAATTACTTCTTTATTACCCTTAGGTATCCTCGATATCAAAACATCCCTGAGCCAATCGGTAAACTCGATCTGTTCATCTGACGAAAGCGATGTGAATATGCTTGCTATTTTATTGAGATTGGTGATGATCGAGTTCGAATCATTTACCTTATCAAGCAGAAACACAGATGAAATTAGATTACCGAGATCGAGCAGTTCATCGTCATCAAATCGGTTTACATTTAACAGTATGTATGAAAAGTCGATGGCATGTGTTCCGAAAATGTCCGGCGCGTTCTGATAATCCCTGAAGCGTCTGACCGCACTCCACTCAGATGAACCGTTATACAAGACGATGGGTACAACGGTCGGTAACCTAAAATCCGATCGTTCGCGTGTATTCGTATCAGTCTGTGTAAATATTGTGTTCAACAATGCATAGATATACGCGAGCAGGCGAAACGGCATCGTGAAATCCACAGAGGATTGTAATTCAAGCAGACAGTAAAAGATGATCTGCCTACCGTGGAGATTGACCCTATAGATGATATCCGCTTCCTTGTCGCGGAAATCCTTTGTAACGAATTTCTTGTCAATCAACTCGATATCGTCTTCATTGATATCCTGCGCCCAATCTTCCTTGATAAATGAGTGCAATAAAGAAATAAAATGTTTCTTCTTTGTCAAAATCCGACGGTATCCCTTGTCATGTGTATTGGGCATATCAATCCCTCCGCTTACTGGACTTGCCTTTCTGTCTCGGATTACCCTTGCCTATATTTCGACTTTCTTCTTTGACGTTGATTTTACTCCTGCCCTTTTCCTTCATGTCTGTGCTCGTTGCTCTGCCTATGTCTAGACGTTTGCCTTTAACTCTATCTTTACCTTTAACTTTACCTCTCTCACTCCCTCTCCCTCTGTCCCCAAACCCGGGTAGGTCGCTCCGGCCCGTGATTGCTAGTGCCTCTTGGACGAGTCTGCGGTTCTGCGGCAGACGGAACTGCATTAGTGCACGCTGCATGGCCTTTTCATGCGGGGATTTGGCGACATAGACAGGGTTACCCGTGCGCGGATCTGTCTCCGTGTAATACATGCATGTGGAGAGTGTACCGGGAGTTGGATAAAAGTCCTGCACCTGTTGCGGGGATATGCGTTTTTTGTGCAGATATACAGCCATGTCCACAGCGGCCTCGAGTGTGCAGCCCGGATGCGAGGACATAAAATACGGCACTAAATATTGTTGTAGCCCAAGGCGACCGCATGCATCCGAAAAGCGCTTCGAAAAAGCCTCATAAGAAGCATTCGCGGGCTTGCCCATATAATACAGAACCGCGTCGTTTACATGTTCGGGCGCGACCTTAAGTTGTCCACTGACATGGTGCTTCAGCAACCGGTTAAAGAAGCGAGAACTCTTGTCGGCCATCAGGTAATCAAAGCGGATACCGGAGCGTATAAACACCCTCTTTACCTTCGGCAGAGCAGAAAGCTTCTCTAGCAGGTCGCAGTAATCCTCGTGACTGACATTCAATTCCTTGCAAGGATTTGGAAACAGGCAGCGCTTTTGTTTGCACATGCCGACCTTGCCTTGCTTTGCGCATGAGGGCAGCCTAAAATTCGCGGTAGGGCCGCCGACATCATGGATATAACCCTTAAACGAGGGATCCTCCGTAATGCGTTTAGCCTCCGAAAGTATTGATTTGTGACTGCGCGCACTGATATAGCGTCCCTGATGAAACGTCAGAGCGCAGAAATTACACGAGCCAAAGCAACCGCGGCTGCTGATTATGCTCAGTGCTATCTCCTCGATGGCTGGTACGCCGTCCGTATACATCGGGTGAAATGTGCGCATATACGGCAGGTTGTAGATTTTATCAAACTCCGCAGTCGAGAGCGGCTCCGCGGGCGGGTTTTGTACGACATAAAAGGGCGGGTATGCCTCGTAAAGGGTCTTGGCGTTTTTGTAATCGGTGTTTTCGTACTGAGTCATAAAGCTCTGTGCAAAGCGTTTCTTCGAAGCGGCGTCGGGCTTTTTGATCTCTGTAAAGTCCGGTAGCCTTATGGCCTCTTGACATCCACTCACATCCGAAAGCTCTCGCGTTTTGTAGATCGTTCCGGGCACATCAGTGATGTTACATGAAGCCTCTCCGTCGTGTAAACGGCGCGCTATCTCGGTGATTTGTCTTTCGCCCATGCCGTAGACCAAAAGGTCCGCGGCAGCGTCTAACAGCACCGAACGCCTCACGGCGTTGTCCCAGTAGTCGTAATGCGAGAGGCGACGCAGGCTCGCTTCGAGACCGCCGAGGATGATCACAGTCTCGGGATATGCCTCACGTATCTTGTTAGAGTACACAATCAACGCCCTGTCCGGACGCAAGCCCGTCTTACCGCCCGGCGAATAATAATCCTTATCGCGCTGTTTCTTAGCGACTGAGTAATGCGCGACCATTGAATCGATGTTTCCACCGCTGACCAAAAAACCAAGGCGCGGCGGTCCAAAGACGCGAAAGCTATCAACATCCTTCCAATCAGGCTGGGCGATGATACCGACGGTGAAGCCGAGGCTTTGCAACAGCCGCGAGATCACGGCTATACCAAAAGACGGATGATCTATATAAGCATCACCCGTCACAACTACGAAATCCGGGCGGTCTACGCCCATGTTATTTAATTCCTGTTTGCTTATCGGTAAAAAACTCATTTATTCGTGATTCATATAGGCGTCCTGTTCGGGTGTAAGCTCGTCCAGACCGATGCCCATAGCCTTTATCTTCATCATAGCCACCTTGTGATCGATCTCTTCGGGGATGTCATAGAGATCGGGCTTAAGGGACTTGCCGTGTTCCTTGATATATAATGCGCCGAGTGCCTGTATGGCAAAGCTCAGGTCCATGATATCTGCCGGATGACCGTTGCCCGCCACAATATTTACGAGGCGACCGTCGGCAAGCACGTTGATCACGCGCCCGTCCTTGAGGTAATAGCCGTCGATAAACGGCTTGCGTGTCTCGATCCTTTCGGACATGTCCTTGAGCATAGGCTTGTTGAACTCGACATCGAAGTGTCCCGCGTTTGCGATTAATACATTGTTCTTCATGACCTTGTAGTGCCTGTCGACGATAACGTCCTTACAGCCCGTTGCGGTTATAAATACATCGCCGAGCTTAGCCGCCTCGTCCATGTGCATAACCTCATAGCCGTCCATCGCAGCTTCGAGTGCGCGGTATGGGTTGATCTCTGTGATGATAACCCTCGCACCGAGGCCCTTGGCACGCATAGCTATACCGGACGAGCAGAAACCGTATCCGGCTACGACAACAACCTTGCCCGAGAGCATCAGGTTCGTTGTGTACATGATTGCGTCCCAAGTGGACTGACCTGTGCCGTGGCGGTTGTCAAACAGATGCTTGCAGTTCGCGTCGTTGACGGCCATCATGGGGAAGTTCAGATTGCCGGCCTTTGCACGCACACGCAGACGGTGAATGCCCGTGGTGGTTTCTTCGCAGCCGCCGATGAGGTTCTTGGCCTTGTCGATGCATTCGCCGTGCAAAAGGTTTACAAGATCGCCGCCGTCGTCGATGATGATATCCGGCGAGAACTCGAGTGTCTTTTTTAAATGATCGAAGTATTCCGCTTCGGTCGCATTGTGCCATGCATAAACATTCATGCCCATCGAGTCGAGAGCAGCACAAATATCGTCCTTGGTGGACAGGACGTTTGAACCCGTAACGGCAACATCAGCGCCGCCCGCGCGCAATACTAAACCCAAGTACGCAGTCTTGGCCTCCAAATGAACCGAAACGGCTATCTTCATACCCGCGAACGGCTTGTCTTTTGCAAATTGTTGCTCTATCTGTGATAAAACGGGCATGAATTCCTTGACCCATTCAATTTTCTTTATGCCAGCCGGTGCTAACGATTTGTCACGGATTATACTCATAAAAATCCCCCTTTGTTTAATCAAAGCCTTCACATTATAAGGGAAGGGGGCCAAATGTGCAAGTTGTGAGGAAAATTAACTTGAACAATCCTTGAAAAGATTGACATGACTGTGAATAAATACTACAATACCCATGGAATGCAATATTGTGGAGGTGATTGCTTGAATAATCATACACAAGATGAAGACGACAGGGATCAAGGCGCAGATATGCGTGATTCGGGTCGAGATTCAAGCCGTGATTCAGATAGAAACGACAGAAATGATAGACCGGCAAAGGAATACTTTGATGAAAATAATGTCTCCAGAAGGGCAGTAGGCCGGTTGTTTTCGGATAGCGATCCGAAGAGAGTGGCTGAGGCTTCCGATCCGGATAGGGATAACACAATCGTTAAAGGCTTTTCAGATACAGGGATCATCGATCAGGACGCAAGTGCTATGGTGGCTCGTAGAATAGAACGCAGTCTGGATGCCGCGCATAGAACTGATGGGCACAGAACTGATGGGCACAGAACTGATGGAAACAGAACTGATGGGCATAGGGACGCTCCGTCTAATCGAGGCGATGCCTCAGGTCGCGCAGATATGCCGCAGCCAAAGCCCGCTGTAAAGATCAATCCGCATCTGAACGCGCGTCAGCCAATTCGCACGCCGCAGAGCGGTATGAGGCGCCCGCCGCAGAGCAATGACGAGGATCCGTCGGTCGAATACGAGGGCGAGGAGTTTAACTCGTTCAAGAAGCGTTATTCGGGCA
>CAYURR010000070.1:0-14568 GCA_964446745.1 uncultured Defluviitaleaceae bacterium
TATTATACCATTGTTGGTGATTTTTGTACATGAGCTATCTTTATTATCATTTTATAAAATAATGCATATAAATAATGACTTTCAAAAGTTGATAATAGCCAGTATACATATAGTGAGTGATTTAAGAAATGCTGATCAAGAACGGCAGGCTATATTAAGGGATTTAGTTAGCGATGTGGAATACGCAGAGAGTGAATTGGGGCATAAAAACACCGTTATATTAGGTGACTTTAATTCCAATCCATTTGACAAATGTATAATAAACGCAGATAGTCTATATGGAATTCCGTACAAGGAAGAAATAGCAAAGCATGATGGTAAAAGACAGATAAACTATAAACAATACGAGATGTTTTATAATCCTATGTGGAGATTTTACGGTTCAGAGAAACCTCCATATGGAACATATCATTACAAAGAATGTGGACTAACTTGTTATTATTGGCATATGTTTGATCAGGTTTTAATAAGACCCAGTTTAATAAGCAAAGTCGCAGATGAAGGAATATCGATTATCACCAAAACCGAAAAATATTCATTAATTGATGACGAATGTAAACCAAACAAAAATATAAGTGATCATTTACCAATTTTAATTTCTATCAAGGAGGATTAGTAAATGGAAAATCTATGGAACGTGGATTTTGTTAAAAAGGAAATAAACACCCCCAAAGAAATAATTGAAAAGCAGTGTGATTTCTTGAGAGAAAAAACAAGTGGATATGTTGTAGGTAAACTTTCAAGTTTAAAACCAGCTGATAGCTCAAGTTTTAACTATGAGTTTTATATTGGATCAACGTTTTTAACAGGATTTAAGTATACGATATTTAGTATACATCATACATTTAGCTTATATCCATGCACCATTAATATCAACGAATACTTAATTGATAACATAAACGAAAATGATCAGTTTGAGATTTCAGACGATTCTTTTTCAGTATACACAAAAAAAGTTACCTGCCACGATGAAGCAAGTTTCCTGTCATTTTTAGAGCTTCTATTTAGCAACGAGAATTTAGTAAATACAATCTCATCCATCATGACCCTAGCCATAAAAGAAGAAAAGAAAGTATAAAACTTGTATTTCCCCTCGTTTTGTAGTAAAGTATTCCACAATCGTTGGAATCGTTCAGACAAGGCGAGGAGGCATATATGAATATAGGCGACGTATCCCGTATAGCCGGGGACATACGTAGCAACATAGAGAAGGTCATCATCGGCAAGGAGCAACAAATCAACCTTGTGATGACGGCCTTATTTGCGTCGGGGCATGTACTGTTAGAGGATGTGCCCGGCACGGGTAAGACCATGCTTGCAAAGGCACTCGCACGTTCCGTGGACTGTACGTTCAAGCGTATACAGTTTACGCCGGACTTGCTGCCGACCGACCTTACGGGTATCAATTTCTATAACCCAAAATCCGGTGAGTTCGTGTTCCGTCCGGGCGGATTGTTTACAGACATTTTGCTCGCGGACGAGATCAATCGCGCGACACCGCGTACACAGTCGGGCTTACTCGAGAGCATGGAGGAACGTCAGATCAGTATAGACGGCACTACATATCCGCTCGCGGCATCATATTTCGTTATCGCAACGCAGAACCCGATCGAAACCCAAGGCACCTTCCCGTTGCCCGAGGCTCAACTCGACCGTTTCATTTTACAACTGTCCGTGGGTTATCCCGAGGGAGCATCCGCTGTAGATGTGGTCAGGCGTTACATAAACGAAGAGCCGCTCACATCCTTAACAGCGGTCTGCGAGCTGAAGACACTTACCGAGATCCAATCTGCGGTCAAAACCGTTCGCATACACGACGACATATATCGCTACATCATCGATATCACGGAAGCCACGCGCCGACATGATGCTGTCGCTCTCGGTGTGAGCCCACGCGGCAGTATCGCGCTTGCACGAGCCGCACAGGCCTATGCCGCGATCATGGGCAGGGACTTCGTAAAGCCGCAGGACATCAAGGACCTGTGCCCGTATGTGTTCGGTCACAGACTGATTTTGCGCAGCGGTTTAAGCTCAAAGACTACCCGCGCGCATTCGGTGATTGCGGAGGTCTTAGACGGTGTGAGGGTGCCCTCGGAGGAATTCTAATGTCCGCGCTGGTCGTTATTATCTGTGTGTTCGGGTGCATAGGCATCTATACATTTTTGTACAGACAGCTCTGGTCCAAGAAGCTATCCTGTGAGCTGAGCTTTTCCGAAAAGGCCGTGACCGAAGGCCAGAGTGTTTTCTTATATGAAACCGTATCTAACGCGAAATGGCTCCCATTGCCGTTCGTAGCAGTCAAGTTCTCGATGTCGCGTAATATCTATACAACCGACACCGAGAACTCTTTTGTAACTGACGACTATTACCGTAACGACCTTTTCAGCGTTATGAGCTACATGCGCATCACGCGAAAGCTCAGCTTCATCTGTTCTCGGCGCGGCTACTACAGCATCAAGAGCGTCGACATTGTGAGCTCCGATATTAACATGGTCAAAAAGCTCGCACTGCAGTGCCCTACGCATACCGCCATTACCGTTTATCCAAAGCTCGTGCCTATCGACGGGATCGACGCGTTATACATGAAGATGTACGGCGAGATATTTTCGCGGCGATTTATAAACCCAGACCCGTTTGAGTTCAAGGGTATACGTGAATACTGTCCATATGACGATTTCAAGGCCATCAGTTTCAACGCCTCTGCAAAGGCGCAGCAGCTCATGGTCAAGGTATACGACTACACAGCCTCACAAAACATATGCCTGCTGCTGAACACTCAGCCCTACAAGGCGAGCGCGGACAACATCCTCTACGAATATGCGATACGCATGGCCGCATCTATCGCGACGCACACGATCACGGATGCGATCCCGACCGCCCTCATTGCCAATGGGCGCGATATCGCTACAGGAAAGGAGCTCTCCGTTCAGGCCGGACAGAGCCAGAGTCATCTGCAGACGATACTCGAGTCCCTCGCACGGCTCGATCTACAGCAGGAGGTAGCCTCCTTTACCCTGAACCTCGACGACATCATCGCAACATCCTCCGCCGACACACTGTACATCCTCATATCTACCTATCATGAAAATGATCTGTACACCCGCTTTACCCACTTACTCGAGACAAGCGCAAAGGCACTCTGGATCATCCCGTGTTACGCCGACTTGCCTGTTACTATTCCGTGTGACACAAACACTATCTGCAAATGGGAGGTGGCCTATAATGAGCAAAGCGCGTCTCTTGATTGAGGAAATGACCTTCGTCATCACGGCCTTTGCGATCATCTACATGCTGCTGATCATCCCCGCCTATATGATCATCCCGAGTTCCATTACGGTGCTTGGGCTTTTTGCGATGCTGTTGCCGTTTATCGCGTTGCACTTCGTCAGAAGCCACGTGCGTATACTGCCGCTGTTTCTGCTGTTGCACATCCTACCGCCGCTTGCAGCGTTCATTCTCTGCCCTACCCTTTTACAAAAACTCGTGTTCGGCGGTTTCTTGACCGTCTGCACAGTGTTCTCGATAGCTAATAGGCTCACCGGCGAAAAGATGAGCATATCGCTATCGGTAGTCGCGTTCACAGGCGTCGCGTCCATAGCACTCAGTGTCGGTGCATCCCGATTGGGTTATGCGATATTAGCACCCGTGTTCCCGGTCGGCATTTTCGTCGTGATACTATGCTGGGTTGTTCAGAGCAACTTAGTCAACCTGGACTACTCCCTCTCATTGATCACACGCACGACGGTTCAACCCGTAAAGCATATCTTAGCGACCAACAACAAGCTGCTCGTGATCGTGGTCGTGATCCTGATCTGTGCTGCTGTGATCTCACCGTTTCTGGCCATCGACAGGCTCATCAACCTGCTGCTGTACGGGCTATTTCTGCTGTTGCGATTCTTGCTGTCGTTTCTTGCCGACGAGCCGATCGAGGCCCCGCCTCCCGAGAGCGCTCCTCCGGCCGGAGATCCTACAATGGATTATCTCATGTCACTACCGCCGAAGGATCCGTTTCTCCTCTGGGTAATACTCGAGAAGGTTTTAGAAATCGCGGTGTATGTGGGTCTCATCGTGGGTTCGATGGCACTCGTGGCGTGGGCACTCTACACGTTCTACAAGCGTTTCAACACTGCAAAGGCCCCGGACACCGATGTGACCGAGATCATTTCTGCAGAGCTCATAAACCCCGCGAGCCTATTCAAGGGGCTTTTCAACCTTCCGTTTCTGTCGCTGCCCGAAAACAAGGTACGCCGACAGTTTGTAAAAAAGGTCAAGCGCCACAAACAACGTGGCATTGATATACAGCATTCCGACACGCCGGACGAAATCCGGGAAAAGCTAGCGGCTGCCGAGGATATCGCAGAGCTGACGGATGCATACAACAAGGTCAGGTACAACGATCAGTAACACATTCTAAAGGAGGAAAAATGGCAGCTTACAAAGACGTTTCGGCACTTTACAGGCAGGCGCTTGGCAGCCTGATCGAACGCCTCAAGCCCGACACTAACATCTTGGCCATCATACTCGAGGGCAGCATGGCCTACGACACCGTCTGGGAAAAGTCCGATATCGACAGAAAGAAAGACACTTTAACCTCGTTGAGCACGGCGTCGTGTTCTCGGCGGGGCTTTCGTGGCGCACGGAATATCTGTCGGGCGGCGAGGCGCAACGCATAAAATTAGCGACCGAGCTCGGACATGCATGTATTGGCGGTTCCTGGCCGAATTGACTAAAATAATTAGCTATAATTGAAAGGAAGCGTTTCATGAAGCATCTATTTAGGGTTTTCCGTATGGCAAGGCCGTATTATCCGCAGTTATTGATAGGTACACTTGCGACATTCGCGATGACCGGTGTGAACCTGTATATCCCCTCGCAGCTCTCAGGACTCGTGGGCAGGCTCACCGAGCATTCGATCGATTTTGCACACATACTACAGCTCGCGCTGATTATCTGCGCGGTGTATGTACTGCGAGCCGTATTCTCGTACCTATCCAACTACTTTAATCATGTGGCAGCGTGGAAGCTCGTCTCCGATATTCGCGTGCGTATGTACGAGCATTACCAAAGACTCTCGCTCGCATATTTCCATGACAAGCAAACGGGTCAGCTGATGTCCTACACGACCAACGCAACCGCCACTCTCGAGCTTTTGATCGCACACTCGATACCGAGCATCGTCGTAAATATCCTATTGTTTCTCGGCGTTACGATCATATTGCTTACGGTCAACCCTCAATTGGCTCTTTTGACGTTTATCCCCGTGCCGTTTCTGCTCGTTTGTTCATGGGTGTTCGTGACAAAGATACGGCCGATGTTTCGTAAGGTGCAAAGCGATCTCGCGGATTTGAACGCGGTCTTGCAAGACAACTTTTCGGGACTGCGGGAGATACAGGTCTTTAACAAGCAATGCGCGGAGGCTCAGCATGTCGAGCAGTCCTCGCTTACATATACAAACGATATGCTAAAGGCATTATTGTATTCGGCGGTGTTCCATCCGGGCGTGGAGTTTTTGACCTCGCTCGGTACGGTCATCGTTGTGCTGTTCGGTAGCTTGTTTGTGCTGAACATGCAGATGACCGCAACCGATATCGTCGAGTTTTTCCTATATCTGTCGTTGTTTTACCAGCCACTCACAGCTCTCGGGCGTATCGTCGAGGATGTGCAGCAGAGCCTCGCGGGATGCGACCGGATATTCTCGGTGCTGGATAGCGAACCCGATATCGTAGACGCGCCGGACGCGATCAGCCTCCCTACCGGCCGTGGTCACATCGAGCTCAAGAATGTGAGCTTTAGCTACAATGAAGAAATACCCGTATTAAACAAGATCTCGTTTACAGCTGAGCCCGGCAAGATGATCGCAATCGTGGGTGCTACAGGTGTAGGTAAGACCACGTTGATAAACTTGCTCGTACGGTTCTATGAGCCCACGGGCGGCGAGATTTTGATAGACGGTACGGATATCCGTAAGCTCACGCTGTCCTCCCTGAGGGATCAGTTCAGTATGGTCTCACAGGATATCTTCCTGTTTAACGGCACGGTCTTAGACAACATCGCATATGGCGGCGAGCATGCATCGGAAAAGCCTGATCTTAAGCGCGTAACAGAGGCCGCCGAGATCGCACAGGCGCATGAGTTCATCAGTGCGATGCCGCAGGGCTATGATACACAGATCGGCGAACGCGGCCTAAAGCTATCGGGTGGGCAAAAGCAACGCCTCGCGATAGCGCGCGCGGTGTTGCGAAACAAGCCGATATTGATATTGGACGAGGCTACCGCAGCGGTGGACGTCCAGACCGAGATGCGCATAAAGCAGGCCATCGATGCGCTCGTGGGACAGCACACAGTGATCGTAATCGCACACCGACTGTCTACGGTCAAGCGTGCGGACAACATCATCGTTTTACACGAGGGCGAGATCGCGGAATCGGGCAGGCATGAGGAATTATTTGCAAAGTATGGGATTTATACGGAGCTGTGTAAGACACAGCTGTCAACGAATATATAGGGAGGTAACTATGACGACAAGAACCGAACACCCAAAACCCCAGATGTATAGATCAGACTGGCAAAACCTGAACGGCGAATGGGAATTTGACTTTGACTTTTCGGTCAGCGGATTGGAAAGATTTGAACGCGGAGAGCTGGCGTTTACGAAGACGATCAACGTCCCCTTCTGCCCCGAGAGCAAGTTATCGGGTATAGGCTTTGTGGATTTTATACCGGCGGTATGGTATAGACGTGGGTTTGAGCTGTCTGAAACGCAACTCGACGGGCGTGTTATATTACACTTCGGTGCGGTGGATTATGAATGCATGGTGTGGGTAAACGGAACACTCGTAGGCAAGCACAGCGGCGGTTATGCATCGTTCGCGATAGATATCACAGACGCGGCCAAGACCGGACAAAACACCCTTGTCGTTTACGCACGCGACGATCTGCGCGGTGGCAAGCAACCACGCGGTAAGCAATGCGGTAGCTTCTATTCACACGCGTGTGACTATACACGTACGACGGGCATTTGGCAGACGGTCTGGCTCGAGTTTGTGCCCAAAACATACATAAAGCGTATCAAAATGACCACCGATCCTGTCAACGCCACCCTCTATGCCGAGGTCACGATCGAGGGTGATTACGACAACGCGAAGGTCACGATAGACGCGACATTTGAACAAAAGCCTGCGGGCAGTGTAAGTTATGCGATAGGCAACCGTACAACCATGTGCAGTCTGACATTTGACGAGGCACGTCTGTGGAGCATAGATGAGCCCAATCTATATGACCTACGCTTCACTCTCAACAACGACGGCATGACGGACACTGTAGATTCATATTGCGGGCTGCGTAGCATCGAATGGAAAAATCACTGCATGTACCTAAACGGCAAGCCCGTATTCCAGAGACTTGTATTAGATCAGGGTTTCTACCGCGACGGCATCTATACAGCGGGATCCGAAGAGGATTTTATACGGGATATCCGTCTGTCACAGGAGCTGGGATTCAACGGAGCGCGTATGCATCAGCGCGTGTTCGAGGAGCGTTTTATGTATCACGCGGATAGGATGGGCTACCTGCTCTGGGGTGAGCATGCGAGCTGGGGCCTCGATATCTCCTCCCCTGCAGGCATTAAGCACTTCCTGCCCGAATGGCTCGAGATTATCGAGAGAGACTTCAATCATCCGTCCATCATAGGCTGGTGCCCGTTTAACGAAACATGGGACTCGCCGACCGCGAAGCAGGACAACGACGTGCTGCGCGTAGTCTGGCTAGCTACAAAGGCCTACGACCCCACGCGCCCGGTTATCGATACGAGCGGTAACTATCATGTCGTGACGGACATCTACGACGTTCACGACTACGATCAAAAGCCCGAGAGCTTTGCGGATAAATACGCCGACCTCAAACCCGGGCAAATACATGAGACCTTCCCGAGTCGCCAGCAATACGGGAATCAGCCGTACTTCGTCAGCGAATACGGCGGCACATGGTGGAACCCCAAGGCAACCGATGAAAGCTGGGGCTACGGTGCGCGCCCAAAGACTGAGGAAGAGGTCTGCATACGTTATGAGGGCCTCACATCTACACTGCTTAACAGCGAGGCCGTGTGTGCATTCTGCTATACCCAACTCTACGATGTCGAGCAGGAATGTAACGGGCTGTATACATATGACCGTGAGCGGAAGTTCTCGGACGAAATATATGAGCGGATCAAAAATACGAATACGCAGGTGGCGAAGATGGAGAAGTAAGTTGCAAAATTATAAATCGCCTCCTGTCCGCCGATGCGGAATATAAAGAAATGCTAATGGCATATACCAAATGGGACTGTATTTTTGCTGTTGCGTTTTATATATTTCAGCTGGGCATTTGCTATATCGGGGGTATTGTATATACAAAATACAATACCTCTTTTGGTGTTCATATTAATCTATTTATGGCGGCGTTATGTATTGCTCTCGTACTAATGCGTAAGCAATCGATGAGTAGCATAGGCTTTACGCTGTTAAATATTGTTACCGCCTTGATGCAGGGTCAGCAGCTCATCACCCTATAAACACTATTTATGCTTCATTAGCTTTTCAATTTTAGACTTGGTATCTGTTCCGGCATCTGGATTATGGAAAATCAATTTAAGGTTTTGATTGGCCGAAGCGATGGGATGTCAATGCTTGTAGCTTGTATATTTAGGAATAGGTTTGTTCTTTGCAATTTCATCTTACCTTGCTATTCGGTTAGGATTAAGACGATATACAAGCGCAAGTAGTTGAATCTCAAAAGTATTAGCGGGCGGGAAGGGATATTTCCCTAATAATTTTTCATACACTATATTATTTTATCCAAATTGTGTTCTGATCCAACAAATTTTACGTATTCATGTGGTATATTTAACGAATTTAAATATAAATGCATAATTTCATTGTCACAATGTAATATGTCACTTGTTCCGATGTGAATGTCTATGTGCAAATCCCCGCGTATTTTATCTGCATTTTGACGTACCAAGCATAAGATATTTTTTTTCTCTAAATACCGCTCTTCATACATCATTTTCTCATATAACTCGATAGCCTTTTCGGGCGTTTCTCCTACACCATTATAATCCTTGTGGTATTGATGGTGAAATGTTCCGGCGTAAGAAGTGACAGAGCCAAATAATCCGGGATACTTAACAGCATAAAAAAATGCCATTGCGCCACCCATAGAGAAACCTGACAGCATCCTGTTTTCACGAGTTGCATTTGTTCTGTATTGCCCGTCGACATGAGGAATTAATTCCTTAATAAGAATAGCTTCAATTTGTAATAAAGCATCGAAGTACTCATTCTCTAAAGAAATGGCATTCATAAAAATAGTAATAGCCTGCCGACTTCTATAAACTTTTTCAATTGACCATATTTCTGATGATTCATTACCCTGCCAACCATGAATATGATATGCAACCGGATATCTTTCTTCGCTTTCCAAATATTCCGGCGGAAGGTAAATATTATAGCCGATTTCATGATTCAATATTTGGCTATAAAATGTTCTATGAGTAATGTTTTCAGGTGATTTCGTCGGTAGATTTATATAATTCATGTTCTTCTATTCCCTTCTCAATTTTATCAAAAACATCTTTACCAAGAACAGCGTTATGACTCGAAATGCAAGATATTATCTCCAACATTGAGCACTTTGTCGTGCTCACCGTATATGCTGATACTGTCAATTTGTATGTCTTCACTCATAAACCGTTTATTATTCTTTTATTGGAGCAACACTTTGCAAACCAATACCAGCATCAACTATTAATAATACCTCGTTAATATAAAATTATTAACCTTTCTATTCCACTCCGACAATTTCATACCTTTTTGAGATAAATAATATATCTTAGGAGCAAGTTCTGGCAGAACAAGACCTTCCACTTCTTTCTTGTAATGTTCTGGTACAATGCAAGCGAAAAGATATTCAGATAGTAAAATTTCATCTTTTACTTTAGTAGGGTGATAGCCATCAAACACATTTCCGGGGTGTCGCATAATATCCTCAGACCTAATGTAAAAACGAACCCCAGCATTGAAATTACCACTATCTAAATCTTCATCGCTTGGAAGGTTCTCAGACATCACAACATAATCTCCAGTCATATCATCACCGTTGCAAAACATTACATACTCAAAAAAATCTGCTGGGTCATTCCATGGAGTATCTTTTCTTTCATTAGAAAGGGCTTCGCCAGTCTTTCCATATACATTTACCGCAGAAAGTAGTTTCCCGCAGGATAATATTTTTTGTGCACCACTGAGCCCTGTAGCATGATAAACAAATTCAGTTGTTTCAGACAGGATGAACGGCTCTATTGTATTAGGATTAGCAACGGCATTCATAACAGTTGTTACAATATTTTCATCATCACATACAATTTCTGTTTGTCGATTATATAGTCTTTCATACAAAACAAACGCTACGACACATTTCAATTCAGCTATAGAGATTTGGGGATAATTTTGCAAATTGAAATAATATATACCTCTTTCAATACCTCCGTTAGTTTCATGTTTCCCAATATTAAGAATCATAATAACCTCCCTCTTGCCGCTCCGAGGGTTCTGCCGGATAGCAACAGCTCTTTAACGCGGCGTTGCAGTGATGTATTCTGCGGCAATTCCTCCAGTGAGAGGCTAGTGTTCTTAAAAACCCAATGCATAAAGCCTTTGTCCTCGTGATCGACCTCAATGATTTCGTAGTCACGCTGGAAATCCAATATCCTCGAATTGAGCGGCAGCACCTCTGAGAGTCCCGGATACAAAAGCCATGTGTGCAATGTAAATTCGCTGTCCGCATATGCCGGGAAATATCGCGCTATGAATGCCCTTGCGGCCTTGTATGAGGCATGACGCTTGTCGGCCGACAGGTCTGCGTCCGATGGTATATGTATCGCGACTGTTCTATGGCTATAGTTAGAATCAGTGCCCTTACCGACAGCCTCGGTATCGGGCGTTATATTTTCCCGCAGCTCGTATTCGAGCTCGCCGATACGGAATAATCGCAGCGAAAGCTGCCGCGTCGTCCACCATTCCCGGTCGAAACCGTATTCACCAAAGCTAGCCTTGTGCTCGTTCACGAATCGCGAGAAACAGCCCATAGTAGCCGCAAATATCTCTTTTCTTATGCCCATAATCTCGTATCTTCGATACGCTTCACTTGCAGCCAATATATACACTGCGAGCTTCGAAAAGCCTCTGGCCCTATTGTTGTTCGGATCACTGTCAACGGAAGCGATCACCTGCTCTAGTAGCTTTAAGCCCTCGTCTGCACGCAATGGATCGCATAGCGTGGCAATGGTTTCGCCGAGCTTTGCGGGATCAAATTCGCCTGCGAGGCGTAGCACCTCGTCCTTCGCCTCGTCGCATAGATTGATCATTTCGCAAATCTCCCTGCATGTCTCTCCCATTCCAATCCCCCTTTTCAAAACCGTTTTAAACTCCGTCAATTACGTTTTTTTGCCTGTTACAGTTTCTCATCATAAATATTGAAAATTAATCTGGCCCTTTCTTTTATCAGCTTTTTTGCTTCATTCGGTTCTACTATCTCTATAAAATTACCGAATGATAAAATATGACCGACCATCCATTCATTAATAGGATAATAAATAGTGACTAAGAAAGATCCATTTACTTGACTGACTATCGCATTAGCCTTTACAAGATTATTTTTGGTTGCAAGCAATGGAACACTTGCCTGCACGGCCGGCTGGTAAAACGATTGTATAACTGCCAACAACATCATCGTAACAGCGATCACCGGTATACTGTCGCTTATTTCCATGCGAAACTACCAAACAAGCCGGCAGATCCTGTCTTGTCTAATATACATAACGGCATAGCAAATCGTAAAATAGAGTTTCCAAATATTGAAATTATTTGCCCCAAAATCATAAAGCAAAAGCTCTTGTGAAACAGTTTGTCGTTCATTTTTATCATGCTCCTTTGGTTTTTTCCTTATGGTAACAAACCAAATGGAACAGCTGTGTGTCACATTAGAATCGGTTTACGGTTTTATATCGGCGAGCGTATACAAACCATGTAATACATGCCGATAATAGAGCCAATGAAATTAAAGATGTGATTATGCCATACGATTGCCAGACAAGTACCGTAAACCAATCATATCCGATAAGCATCGGGAATACCCAGCACAGTATAAATAGGGCAACAGTAACTATAAGGCAAATAACAGTAGCGACTATATTCTTTTTTGTCATCGGCCGGGACCCATTCATTTTCTTTCTGCGTAATCCTAAAAGCAAGAACATTACAGCCAGCAGACTGCAAATAATTGTGGCAGACGACAAAGTAATGTCAAGAAACTGTGTGCCGCTAATCTCATACGACTGAGACAGGTTACCATCCAATATCTCCTTAACCTTTGACACTATATTTCTATTTGTATTTGCGCCGTTGGTCAACAAGCATATAGCTATCCGCTCGTTTGGCAGTATCGATACATGGGTTGCAAAATTGGGATTTCCACCTGAGTGTTCAATAATTGACTGTTCGGAGTTTACTAACCAACCCGCTGCATAAAACATTCCGTTGACATCCGAAACAGACATATCCCCCATGTGCGATTTCTTAATAACTCCTTGGAATACATCGGGTATATCCTGAATAACGCCCATCTGTATACCCATCCAACGCGCCATATCCTTAGTACATGAAATGATGTAACCGGCGGGTTTATTCCCCGCATAATCCGGAGCATCATACTGCGTAGTCATAAAGAACGAAGATCGGTAGCCCTGTGCCATTTGCCCGGCGGTTTGAGCATCTTCTTTGTAAACATAGGTCTGATGTAGCCCTAACGGCTTAAACACTTCTTCTTTCATATACTGCTCATAACTTTGCCCCGACACAACCTCTATAACCAAGCCCAGCACGTCATAATTAACAGTTCCGTACGTGTACTGCTCACCGGGGTAAAACGCTAACTCAGCATCCACGAACATTTCTATGGTTTTTTGCAACATATCCCGCGTATTGCCTTGCGGGATGTCTTGAATATGACTGCCATTTGTTAGTCCGCTTGTATGATGCAAAAAATTATTTAGCGTAACATCTTGCATATCGACAGCTTTCTCCTGATACCTCAACGTAAACCAAGGTAAATATTTTTGGATGGGATCAGTCATAGACAACAGACCTTGTTCCTCCATCAGTAAAATTCCCAAGCCTGTAAACGCTTTACTGACTGATGCCAGCTCATACAGAGTACTTTCACTTGCCGGCAGTCCCTTTTCACGATCTGCGTACCCAGAAGAATAATATAGTACTTCATCGTTTGTAAGTATTGAGACTGACATTCCCGGCACACCTGATATACGGCAGGCGTCATCCAACAAGGCTTGTATTGAATTTGATTGTGTATCTGACAGCGCATAACATGGTGTTGCAAATCCTGATAGCAGTACAAATACCGCTATTATATATATAATGATTTTTTTCATAAGCTCTCCCTTTTTAAGATTTAGTAAGCAAGGTTATTTGAAATATTGTTCTATATTCATTAGTGTGAGCTGCCAATACCAACTTGCCGCCATGTTTTTCAATTGCGGCCTTAGCAATAGCCAAGCCCAGACCGCTCCCTCCTTTCTCATGTCGTCCAACTGTACGGCTTTTATCTCCACGCACAAAGGGTTCAAAAATATTTGCGCAAAGGTCATCAGATATACCCTCACCATTATCACATATTTGTATTATTACATATTGATCTACTTCATACATTATAACCGCCAACACTCCCCCAGTGCTGGCGTATTTTATTGCGTTTTCAATGATGTTCGTTACGGCTCTGGATATGCTTTGGCTGTCAGTTTTACAAATGATAGGCTTTTCAGGGAACTCGCAAATAATCTCCATATGGTTTGATTCCAGTTCGGTATAGTATTCCGCCACAATACGCTGTACAAGCTCCACCAAATCACAGTCGCTACAAATCATATCCGATGATACATCCAGCTTTGTCAAGGTGAAAAGGTCATCCAACAATTTGCCAACACGCAAAGACTTTTCATATAATGTCCATGCATAACGATTTTTTGTTTCTTCATCCGTAACAACATCCTCCGCCAACGCTCTGGCATAACCGGCTATCGTTGTTATTGGGGTTTTAATATCGTGTGAAATGTCCATAATCATTCGGCTACGGTCAGACAATAATCGTTCGCGATCTTGCTTTGCCTTGATAAGGCGCTCGGAAAGAGCGTTAAATGCAGTTTTAATTTCTTCCAGCTCAGTTGTGGCGTAAAAATCTTGTATGTTGGTCAATATGCCATCTTCGCCCGAGCTTCTAATTGCCTCTGTCATTCGGGTTAATGGTTCCGCTATTTTTTTGGCCGACCATTTGCTATATAAGACTCCTATACCAATAAACAGAAAGATAAACATTGCTCCAAATATTAAAAGGAAATAACCTTCAAAACTAATTTGAATTACAGATGTAGAACTTGGCATTGCAAACAGTAAAATGTTTGTTTCTCCCGCTTCATTAACAAACGGAGCTATACTGTAAGAATACTCTGCATAAATG
>CAYURR010000071.1:0-14443 GCA_964446745.1 uncultured Defluviitaleaceae bacterium
GAATATTTTTGATATAACCTTCCGATAATCCCGTAACATCCGATATAATATTTATATCGAACCCTTTTGTTAACATATTGCTGACTATCTGCTTATTTCTGTTATTAACCCCGGTCTCAATGCCTTTTTCAATACCCTTCTCTATGCCCTTTTCGATACCCTTCTCTATGCCCTTCTCCATGCCTTTTTCTTCCGCAACCTCTAATATCTTAAGCCTTGTCATAAGCTTGAATTCCTCCCACATTTCCTCTATCTGATCTTTATCGATGTACTTATTGGACAGCACAAGCATCAACGCGACCATCTTTTCACGTAATCCCGGGTTCGTATTATACTTTGATGTCAGTTCGATGCCTGTCTTTAGTAGCTCCAGTTTTGTAAGTCTGGTGCTTTTACATAGCGGCAGAAATATCAAATCCAACTCATTTATAGTCTCACTGCTATTTAATCTATCGTTTAACGAGGCTATGAGTTGCTCTGCATCTCTATTTGACATATTTACAAATATAGGTTTGTAAATAAGCGTTTCTCCCGAGAGTTCCCTACAGGCAGGTTCCTTGGGTGTGATGATTATCGTCTTGAATTCTTTATTATATCGTTTCCATAGATCGGCTGCGTATCCGCAGAACCTCAACAAATCCGATTTGCTTACATCCACCTCGGCTTCGATATGTATACCATAACCCTTATCTGTGTCAAAGGTTAAATCTGAAAACTCTGTCTCTACAAAGACCTCTTTCTTCTCGGTGCCGAGAACAGCGGTTATGGTCGCATCAGCCATCCTGTCAACAAACGATAAGGTTTTGTTCAAAAATAACGTAAGCGCGTCCTTAAATACAGTGTCATAGTTTTGATATACATTTTCAATTGCATAGTCTCGTTCATCTCTATCCATTGACGCCCCCGCGCTATGTCTTTTTCCTGATCACAGATACATCCCTACGAATACGGCTTGAAACTATTTTTGCATATCGCTTGGAGTTTTGCAACAGTAATTTATACAGAAAATGTATCGGCAACACGCGCCAAAGCCACTTCAAAAGCCTTGCAAATGGCAGAATAGTCAGCTTGTACAGCATTTTCAAGAATGACTTTATGAGATTAACAATCCACACACCAAATGTTACTATATATCGACTCAATACCGCAAAATATAGCACCGCACCCAATATGATGCCCAATACCGCAAATATTCGTACCTCTCCGTTGTTTTCGTTTAAAAAGAAGTACGCGCCTATACCCGTCGCTAATATCCAAAATACCAAGTCCTCGATATTTACGACGAAGGGATGATGCCGGACGACCTTCCTGAGTATCCGAAACAGGTCATACAACAACCCCACGCACATCCCCGTCAGTACCGTCAGCAAAAACAGCCAAGCTTGCTCGGACATAGATAGGATCATAGTTTGCCCTCTTATCTAAACAGCTTTGACAAGAATGATGATTTATTCTTTGTATAGGCGCGTTCCTGTTCGTACGACAGGCTTACAATCTCGCCCTCTGTATCCATTTCACCGTTGTCTAAGTTCAATTTGTTTATATGCATACCGGTCCCGTGAATGACCAGCGTCCCCATCTCTGTCTCGGCTACGATGTTCTCCTCGTCAAATGTAATCACGTCAAGCACACCTGTGATATTAATCTTTTCGCGCCTGTCTATCGAAACGCTGTGCCGTGGGTTTATCTTTTTTTCCTCCGCCATAATGCCCTCCCGTTTACCGTAAATATACATTTATTCCATTATATGGCGGCAGGCGCTACGGTATGCAATTTATGTCCTCATCAATCTCTTATCTCTTCGGTATCGTGTGAATTGCCATGCCATTCACATCCTCTACAGCCTCCTGCAGACCCTCCGCGAAGGTCGGGTGCGCATGCATAACACTCAGGAATTGGCTTGTCGTCAATTTATTCGTGACCGCAAGCATCAGCTCACCTATCATATCCGTAGCGCGTGGACACATCAATGTCGCACCGACGATCCGATCCGTGTCCGCATCGACCTCTACCTTGATAAACCCGCCTTGGCCTTCGATCATCGTGCGTCCGTTGGCATTCATCAGAAACTTCCCGGTCTTTATACGAGCGGGTTTATCCCCGAGGAGGGTTATGCTTGCGATCTCGGGCTCTGTATATACGCATGACGGTATAACATCTACATCCGCTGTCGGTGTGTGCCCGCAGATCATCTCAACCGCAGCCGTACCCTGTGCCGACGCTACATGCGCGAGCATTACAGGCTTTGTACCACGCTTTGTACAAACATCACCGATCGCATATATGTTTCTGGCCGTTGTTTCAAAACGGTCGTTTACAACGAAGAAGCCCCGCTCCGTCTCGGGCTCAGTGAACCCTGCGCTAAATAGTCCATCCGAATTGGGTATGCGCCCAATGGAGACGAGTATCGCGCTATCGTCAGATGATGCACTTCCTAATATTTCATTAGCCGCTCCGGATACCTTTTCCGCATTTACAGCAGTTTGTATCTTCACGCCGCGCTTCTTTAACGACATAGCGAGCTTCTGAGAAATCTCTTTATCCATGAACGGCAATATCCTATCCGCGACCTCTATGATACTGACCTCGCAGTCCAGATCTGAATACATCGTAGCAAATTCTACCCCTATGACACCTCCGCCAATTATCACGAGCTTCTTCAGATTGCCGTTCGGGCAATCCAGAAACTCATCGGTTGTATATGCGTTGGGCAGATCCATTAGAGCCTCGGGCCGTGATGGACTTGAGCCTGTTGCAATCAGTATGCGCTGGGCCACTATAATAATAGGTTCGCCATCCGTAGTTGTTGATTGTATCTCAACTGTATATATTGGATTGTCGGATGTGTCTGAGTGGCCGTCTGCATAGCCGCATATCTTGGCAACTCCATGGATCACATCCACCTTATGCGCCTTCAACAAGCCTTCAATGCCATTTCGCAATGTCTCTACCGTTTTGTCCTTCTTCTGATGCATACGCTTGAGGTCATATGTAACGGAGCCGATATCCACGCCGTATTCTGCGGAACGCTTTGCCTCGCTGTAGATATGCGCCGAATGCAGTAACGCCTTGGTCGGTATGCATCCCTTGTTCAGACATGTGCCGCCCAAATGCTCCCTTTCGATTAATGCGACCTTTAGCCCAAGCTGCGTGGCTCTTATCGCCGCCACATATCCCCCCGGGCCTCCGCCTATTATGGCAAGGTCGTAGCTTTGATTCATCTCACCCATTTAGCCCTCCTATCTGTTAGCTATCAACTGTTCTATTGCCTCTTCAATATCGGATACATCAATTGGAAGAGTGGCGTTTAAGCGCCTTTCCAACTCTAAGATCAGATCATAATCCAATGCATCCGAATAAACTTTTATAGTTCCGGATTTCATCTGCCTGACCTCTATACCACCCCATGGAAAGCGTTTGCCGTAGCATTTGTCATATCCGATACCGCGTATCTCTGTACCATATATCCATTCTTCGCTTGCAAAATGCTTCGCGCGCTCTTTTATCTCCGGCTTTTCCGTCAGTTGATCCCATGCTGCGTCTACCGCTGAGCATGGTATTAAATCCTCCAACCTCCGCGTCATCGAAGCTACCGTTATATCCGCACTCAGCTCCGATAGATTAACTACCCTCGAACGTACAGATTTCACAGCCTTTGACTTCAGCTTCTCGTCCGAAACCGTCAGATAATCGACCATCATTTCGATATCTGTGGTTATCAGGATCGAACCATGCACGCAATACCGCCCACTTCTGAAATAGCATGCCGCACCCATGCTTTTTTTGCCATCGATCGTAATATCATTGCGGCCGCCGACCTCCGGATTCAAGCCGAAGGATCTAATTGCATCGGAGATCATTTCGCTGATTTCTTTTATATATTCTCCGGCGTTTTCATGAAGCGCCGCTCCGTCTTTCCCTAAATCCCCGATATAACTGAAATTCAGATTCCCCAAGTCATGATATACCGCTCCGCCACCCGACAAACGTCTCGCTATCTTTCCTCCCGAGGTAACAAAGCTCTCTACCGCGCATTCGGCATATGCGTCCTGGTTCTTGCCTATTACAATCGTATGAGCGTTTTGCCATATAAATAAAACCCTGCCGCTCATATTGCCGGTGAGGTACTCCTCGACGGCAACATTGACGTAAGGGTCATGGCTCTCGCTCTTTATAACAACGCTATTCAAAGCGATACCGCAGATGCGGCTGACGCGCGGCCTTTACCTCATCCACACGTGATACCGGGGTAAAGTTTTCGTCAAACAACGTGCATAACGTTTCTACCAATGAATCCAAATCCGCCTTGGACTCCGTTTCCGTGGGCTCGATCATCAGCGCTTCCTTTATGATCAGCGGGAAGTAAACGGTCGGCGGGTGAATCCTCTTACCGATCATGGCCTTTGCAACATCCATTGCAGTCCTGTGATCCGGATCGTTTGCCATTGTGAGCACAAACTCATGCATACACGGTTCGTCAATCGCAAGCTCGAACCTCTCGTTTAGGCGTTTCATCAGATAGTTTGCATTCAAGACTGCGCGCTCAGATACCTTGGTCAAACCATCTGATCCGTTAACCAATATATAGGCGAGCGCCTTTACAACGACAGAGAAATGCCCAAAGAATGCATTCACGCGCCCGATGCTGTCCGACGCATCATTTCCGATATGGTAAATCCCGTCCTCGCACAGTATCCTCGGCGTGGGCAGATACTTTGCGAGTATCTGCTTACATCCGACCGGACCGCTACCGGGCCCGCCGCCGCCATGCGGGGTTGAGAAGGTTTTGTGTAGGTTCAAATGCACCACATCAAAGCCCATATCCCCGGGACGTACCTTGCCCATAATCGCGTTCAGGTTGGCTCCATCGTAATATACAAGCCCGCCCGCCTCGTGTACGATATCCGTTATCGCAAGTATGTCCTTTTCAAACAATCCCAATGTATTCGGATTGGTCAACATGAGTCCGGCTGTCTTCTCGGACACCAATTTTCTCAGCGCATCGGTATCCACATATCCATCCGCTCCGGACGGCAGGCTCACCACATCAAAACCCGCCATCTTAGCGGATGCGGGATTGGTTCCATGCGCCGAATCGGGTACGATGATCTCTCTACGCTGCGGTTGATCCGCGAAATAAGCCTTGATCATCATCATTGCGGTATATTCGCCATGCGCACCCGCGGCCGGTTGCAGCGACATATCATCCATGCCCGTTATCTCACAGAGATATTGCTGCGCGAGATACAAAACCTCGAGACAACCCTGTGCGCTTTCATCTGGTTGCAGCGGATGAACACCCGAAAATCCTTTAAGCGACGCGAGATATTCGTTCAGATATGGGTTATGCTTCATCGTACACGAACCCAACGGATATACCCCTGAGTGCACACCGTATGCCTCCGCCTCGAGTCGTGCGTAGTGACGCTTTAGCGTAGATTCAGTAACGCGTGGCAGGCGTAGGGGCTTTTCGCGCGTTGCGGAAACGGGCAGAGCATTTCCCGCGTCCTGCGAAGCCTTGTGTATGATATTATGCTCCGCCCTGTTATTGTCGTCGTTTAACTCATATATTAGCTTCATGCGTTCGCCTCCAGTATGCTCACGAGCCTGTCTATGTCGTCGTGGGTATATCGCTCCGTGAAGCACCACATTATCCGATTACCCTCGAGCACAAGCCCTCCCAATATGCCTTGATCCTCGAGCGCTTTTATCAACGCCTCCGCGTTTCCATTATATCCGGTCACGAATTCATGGAAAAACGGCGCGTCATAGACTTTGTTGAAGCCCTTTATATTTAAGATGCGCTCATAAGCATAGCGCGCATTGTCCATACAGGTCTCGGCGACGTTTACGAGGCCGTCGTCGCCCATTAGGTTTGCGTATATCGAGGCTGTGAGCGCATTCAACGCGTTGTTTGTGCATATGCTCGTGCTGGCCTTTTCACGTCTGATGTGCTGTTCGCGGGCTTGCAGTGTGAGCACATAGGCCCTCCTGCCGTCGTCAAACGTGGTCTCGCCCACAATGCGCCCGGGCAGCGAACGTGTTAACTTTTCCTTACATGCCATATATCCGCAGTACGGTCCGCCGAATGCCAGCGGCATACCGAACGGCTGCATATCCCCAACCGCAATGTCAGCACTGTAGGCCGCCGGTGTCTTTAGCACCGCAAGCGAGGTAGGGTTGCAAGACATAATCAGTTTGCCTCCGCAGTTATGGACGAGACCTTCGATCTGGGTAATTGTCTCCGCATCCTCTATCAACCCGTAATAATTCGGTTGCTGCAATATAATACATGCAACCTTTTTGCCATCGGTTATCTGATCTTTTATAGATTGTGGATCAGTGAGCCCGTCCGACGACGAAACCACCTTTACCGTCATGCCGTAGCCGCTTGCATAGGTCTTTACAACCTCGATTGTTTGCGGGTTTACATTGTCCGGGATTATTACCGTGTCGCGGTTTTTATCCCTGCACATATTCACGGCCTCTGCGGCCGCGACCGCGCCGCTGTACACGGACGCATTGGATGCATCCATGCCGGTCAGCTCACAGACCATGCTCTGATATTCGAATATCCCCTGCAATACCCCTTGGCTGATCTCGGCTTGATACGGCGTGTAGGCCGTCACGAACGCTTCCTTTGATGCTATGGACCAGACCGCTGCCGGGATATAATGATCGTATGCGCCCGCGCCCCTGTATATCGCATTGTATACAGTGTTTTTTGCTGCGATCCCGGATAAGAGTTTTTCGACCTCCATCTCGGTTTTACCCTTTGGTGTGTTCAGATCTCGATTGAGCCTGACCTCCCCAGGTATATGTTTATATAACTCGTCTGCATCATTTATGCCCAACGCTTGTAATATTTCATTCTCGTCACTTCCGACATAACTCCCCATCTGTAATGCCTCCTCTGCGTTTGTGCTTATTACGCGTCCTCGCGCTCGGTCAGCGCCTTGTACTCCTCTGCAGTCAGTAGTTCCTCTGTCTGCGTAACACCTTCAAAGCGGCAGAGCCATGTCTCATATGGCGCGCTGTTTACGGATTCCGGGCTGTCGGATGCACTTTCATTGATCTCGCTGACGGTCGCTGTTACGGGGCTGTATATCTCTGAAACTGCCTTGACCGATTCTACCTCCGCGAACGCATCGCCCATTTCCACGCTGTCGCCTACGCTTGGCATATTGATAAACACGACATCACCCAATTTGTCCTGCGCGTATTCAGTTAAACCCAGTGTTACTGTATCCCCGCTGATTTCAACCCACTCATGGGACTTTGTATAACTCAAATGTGCCGGAAATTCCATGTTGTTTTCCTCCTCAGATTTATGGTTTTATAGATATGATCTCTTGTAAAACGGCAGTTCCACAACCATTGCATTTAACTTCCTGCCGCGTACGTCTATAACGAGCCGTGTTCCTACTTCCGTCAGAGAGGGTTCGGATGTATCCACGAGTGCCATCGCAACGGCCTTTCCCAAAAACGGGCAATGTGTTCCGGAGGTCACATACCCCAGCCTCTTACCTTCCGTGCTAAAAACCTCACAGTTTTCACGCGCTATGCCCTTGTCTTTAAGTACCAGCCCTATGCACCGACGCTGTGGGTTTATGCATTCCACAAGCGCAGCCTTGCCGATAAAATTTTCCTTTTTTATGCTTACACAAAAATCCAAATCGGCTTCGAACGGGTTGATCGTTTCCGATAACTCATGACCATACAGTGGCATCGCGGCCTCAAGCCTCAATGTGTCCCTCGCAGCCAGCCCACACGCGATCATGCCGTATTGTTCACCGGCTTGCATCAGTGTATCCCAAATGCCACCGACATCTTCCTGATCAGCATAGATCTCAAACCCGTCCTCACCGGTATAGCCGTTTCTCGAGATTAGGCATGCCCGCCCGTCAATCTCGGCATGTTGAACGAAGCTGTAATACCTTTGCGGTATGTACTGTGCAGCGGTGACCTTTGATAGAATGTCTGCCGACATCGGCCCCTGTAACGCAATCTGCCCGGTGACCTCCGAAATATCTTCCACGGACACCGCACCTGTCAGATGCGATTTGATCCATTCGACATCCTTGTCGTGGTTAGCCGCGTTGACCACAAGCATATAACCGTCTTCCATACGATACACGAGCAGATCATCCACGACCCCTCCGCTCTCGTTACACATCAAGCTGTATTTTATACGCCCAATACCCAATTTAGTGATATCACTCGTGATCAGGTTCATCACATTTCTAAGTGCATCCTCTCCGCGTATGTAAACCTCGCCCATATGCGAAACATCAAACATCCCCGCCTTTTCGCGAACGGCCATGTGCTCAGCGATTACGCCCGCCTTATACCTAATTGGCAGCATATATCCCGCATATTCAACCATCTCTGCCGCATTTCTAATATGACGCTCATAAATTGCTGTTTGCTTTGCCATAAACACCTCCATGCACAATAGCCCGAAACCCCCGCAGCATTCTGGTCTCCCTGGATATAATAAGTAAAAAAAGAGTCAAAACAAACAGTCTACCCATCGGATATAACGTAGGGGAGCAACCATGTTCCAACTCATATATCACTTTAGTACCGTCACTTTAACAAAATTATGCGTACGATTCAAGAGAAAAATACAACTGCTATTTCGTTGTGAAGGGACATTGACATAGGAATAAAACGACATATAATAGGAGGCATAGGGGGGGGTTATATGAAACGTCAACGAATGATGAAACCCTTATCAAACACAGTATTCATGGGGATATTTGGTAACTGCGAAAACAACCCGAAATTGGAAGCATCACTTCGCGGATTGATCAATGCTATACTCGGTAACAGCCGACCGCATATAACACAGATCGAAAAGGTGCAAGCTGAGGACACAGACCTTGGCGAATATAACGGTGCCAAGGCCATACGGATTGATCTATTGGTAACAGACTGTAACAAGAGCAAGTACATCATAGAGGTGCAATTGTATACGGATTTGTTTATGATGAAACGGAACCTGGTTTATATATCTCGCATTATAAATCGTCAGCTCGATAGTGGTGATATGTATAGTAAACTCAAGCCCGTGGTAATGATCAATATAGCCGACTTTATTTTGTTTGACGAGCGATATGTACCCAATTATTACAATGTCGGCAATCTGACGCTAAAGGGTACAAACTATATATTTTCGCACGACCTGACGTTCTTTTTTGTGGAGCTGCCTAAGTTTAAGAGGGCTTTGCAATCAAGCGAGAAGTCACAATCAGATAATATAGAGTTGGATCAGTGGGCAGAATATTTTATGGATTATAAGGATGAGTTAAAGAGAAAGGAGTTGTCTAATATGAATGCTGCGATCCAGTCATTTGAAGATGAGTATACACATATGCAGGAAAGTGATGATGTATGGTTTAAGTACGAAGCCGAACGTCGGAGTATCGAAGCATATATGGCAGGCATACTCTCAGCCATTGAGGAGGCAAAACCCCAGATCATTGAGGCCGCCAAGCCTCAGATCATTGAGGCCGCCAAGCCTCAGATCATTGAGGCCGCCAAACCCCAGATCATTCAAGAAACCAGGCTACAGGAGAAGCTTTCCACTGCTCGAAACATGCTTAACCTTAAGCTCGACATAGAGACGATATGTGCCGTAACGGGCTTGGATAAAGACGTCGTAGAGAAAATTTAATAGCGATAGAAAAAGGCCGCGGCGTGTGTTTTCATGCTGCGGCCTTTTTCTATCCCATCGATTTAACCTTGGTTCATAACGCGGTACATCGTCGAGGCTTCGTCCTTTTTGACTACTTCTTTTACAGCCGTGACCTCGATCGCGGTCAGGTTACTGCCGAAGCGTATCTCTATAACGTCGCCTTCCTTTATTTCTTGTGAAGCCTTCGCTACCTTGCCGTTTACATTCACGCGGCCCGCGTCGCAGGCCTCGTTTGCTATGGTACGTCGTTTGATGAGTCTTGATACCTTTAAATATTTGTCTAAACGCATTTTTAATCTAATTCCTTATCTTTATAATCGCGTCGCAGACGATCGGGACGTTCGCGTTTAGCGTCGAAGCACCGACCGCATTACGCGCATGCATGCCTCTCTCACCGAATTTCTCGACCATCACATCCGAAAATCCGTCCGCAACCTTATTCATGTCGCCGTTACCTTTAACGGCTGAAACCAAAGCCATTACCTTAATAAAATAGTCTACTCTGTCGAGATCACCAAGCGCATCCTGGATCACCTGTAGCATATTTAGCGCTACGAGGCGGCCCGCACGATAGCCCTCCTCAACGGTAAATTCTGCGCCAATACGACCCACAAACGCGGGTTTGCCATCCTCACCTATCGGAGAAATACCCGTGATGAACAGCAGGTCATCCACGATCTTAAACGGCACCGCTCCGTTACCGCGATGCGTCTTTTGAAACTCTATGCCTTGTTCCTTTAATCTATCCTCTACAGAATTTAACATACTAACCTCCATGCATTATATCATAAATTTTTCATGAAAGCGAGCATGGAGGTCGCGATATGCGTCCTTGCCATCTCCTATCTTTCACGCTAACCTCCATTTATCAACGCCTATTAAAATCACGCCATTCAAAATCTGTCGCGCATAACCGACAACCACTGCTCGTTGGTGTCAGGCGGGAAGCGGCGAGCCTCAAAACGATGCGCCTGGAAATGCGCACCGCCGTCGCTCATTACGACCGCTCCCGAGACATTGCGTGCCATATCCGAAGCCAAAAACAGGCTCGCGTTTGCGATATCCTTTACGCTGCCCGCACCGTAATCCGGACACTGACCCTCTCCGCCTAGCGCCCACTTCAATAGCGTAGCCTCGTCGTCCATGACCTCTCTGAGCCGTCTTTCCGAATCCCGTGTATAGATACCGCCCGGGCACACGACGTTCGAGCGTATCCCGTAACGCGCATATTTTGCAGCCAACGCGCGTGAAAACCCGTTGATTGCCGATTTTGAGGACGCGTAGGACAAAAACGAGACGATGCCCGCCACCGAGTGTATCGTCGATATGTGAACAAACGAGCCGCCGTTTTGCAGCATGCCCGGCAAGAAGCCCTTGGCCATGCGCATCACACCATGCAGATTTACCTGCTGTGTATATTCGAAATCATAGTCTGTGATATTGTCCATCGATGCGCTGTTATTGATGCCCACATTGTTTACGACGATGTCCACCTTGCCGACACGCCTTAGTACCTCTTGAATGAAGTGTTCTACATCCTCATGCTTGGACATATCGCAGCGTACAAAGAACGAGTCCGGTGTATGCGCTCGTAATTCCTCGGCGGTTTCCTGTCCGCTCTCGCGCATGCCGTTGATTGCACAGGTCGCACCATGAAACGCAAAGGTCTTTGCGATCTGCCTACCCATGCCGTGTGCGCCCGATGTGATTACGGCGACCTTACCCTCCAGCAGCTTATTATGCATATGAGATACCACCTTCTATGGGTAAAGCCTCGCCTATAATAAACCTCGACATGTCGCATGCAAACCATAGCGCGGCCATAGCCGCATCCTGCGCCTGTTGGTCTATGAGTATGCCGCGTTTAATCATCACCGTATTGGAACGCACATGGTATCGTATGTAATCCATCGTAACATTTCGAGAAAACGCAAACATCGAGGCCGCAACCGCCGATACCTCCGGCTGCGCTAGCGTATCCGGGTCGTCTACATCGGGGATCACGCAGATGATCTCACCGCGACGTTTGTCCTTCATATACGGCACTACGGCCCTTGTAATGCGTATCGCGTTCTTTGTATTCAGCTCGAGCATTTCGTCAAAGTCTGCCCCGTCGCCATACTCTGCCGCTGCTGTATCCTTATCATCAGCTGGGTAAAACACCGGGCACAGCACCAATATATCCGGACACTGCAACGCTTGAACAGCCCTTTGGGTGGCCGCATAAAGCTCCTCAAGTCCTGCGCGCCGAATTTCATCCGCATCGATGACCGCAACCTCTGCGCCTTGTGCTTCAAACAACTCTGCGACGGCGCGTGTTATCCCCGCGATATTTCCCGCGGAATATTGCCCGTATATTACGGCCTTGCGACCGTTCAACATGCATGAATAGTCCATAATCAGGGTTTAAGCTTTAATATCGTCTCGACCTCGATCAATGCGTGGTGATTCGGGAGATTTCTGGTGCCCATGAGCGTGCGCACATGGCGTCCCCTGCCGCGTAGGGCCGTATACATGACCTCCGAATAGCCGTCACCAACCTTGTCGATATCATAGAAATCATCCGCTACGCTAATAAGCGCGAGCACCCTTACGATTGAGTCTACTCTATCAAAGCCGTAGTTCTGACGGATGAAATTCAAATGCAGCAATCCGCAATACTGAGCGGCCTTGTACGCCTCCTCGAGTGAAACCTCCTTGCCGACCAATCCCGTCCATACCGGATGCCCGTCTAGCGGATCCTCGCAGGCATTGCCCGATATAAACACAAGCCCGTTGTATTCCCTCGATCCTACGAGGCATCTGCCCTTGTAATCTATGTATGGGATTTCTATCTCCCCAGCGTGCGTGTCAATTCTTGACAGATCCATAAATAACCCCTTTCGCCTTTATTGTTTGTCCTGTTATATATGACGACATATCCGAAGCCAAAAACAATGCCAGATCGGCGACGGCCTCCGCCGCCTCGGCATTTTCCTCTTCCGGCATGTCCGCTAATATTTCATTACAGCGGATATTTGAAAACCCGCCCTCAAATGCGCATACCCTCGTCAGGCCGCCCGATGCAGCCTTTGCCGCCGCGAACATCGGGTCCGCGTCCTCGCCGACCGACATACGTGTAAACGCCGCCGTCGACGATATGTTTACGATGCTACCATGATTGCGTTGCTTCATACCGGCCCAAAACGCTCGCTCCGTCTGCATGATACTGCGCTGATGTATCTGCAACAGCAGGTCGTCGTCCGCCTCTGTATAGTCCAGCAGTGATGTCTTTTCAGCTAAAACCTCCGGCATACCCTCAGGATTGTTCACGAGTACCGAAACGGCATCCTGTGCGCAACGTTCCTTGATCGCCTCGCAAAAGGCTTCCACCGAGGCGCCGTCCGAGAGGTCCATGGGTAAGCAGCAGATCCCTTGCCGCATGAAATCGACTTCAGACTTTGCGCCGCAGAACACATTCGCGCCCTCTTCGCTCAGACGCAGCACCAACGCGCGCCCCAACGCACTGTCCGCATTCAATACCACGGCGTTTCTACCTTCGAGCAACTTCATATGGCCCTCCAGTTCCGGTTGTAATCCTGCTTGTGAGCGATGATATTGGCCCCCGCGTTTACAAATACGCCCTCGCCGTTTAATGCCCTCGACATCGGGCTGGCCAAGAACAGCGCGGTCTGTGCGACCTCCCCAACCTCGCCGCGACGATGTATCATTTGCGTCCGGCTCCAGTAAGTATCGCGCTCACCCTCAACAAACAGCTCCAACGCCGTATCGCCCATCTTGGAAATGCTCAACCCGGGCAAGATGCAGTTCGCACGTATACCATTTGCCGCGTAGCTATGTGCAATAGATTTGGTCAAGCCGAGTAGCCCGCCCTTCGTGGCCGCATAAGCCGAGACCGCGTTCGCACCAAACATTGCATAATCGCTCGCGATATGTACGATCACGCCGCTCCCACGCTTTTGCATATGAGGCAGCAGATGCGTCGTCATCTTATACGCGGACACTAGGTTTGTCTCGAACATCCCGTCAATCGCATCATCGGTGATCTCATCCGCAAACGCGCGTATGAAATTGCCGACACAATTGAGCCAGATATCTGGTACGCGCTCGACATCCGCATCGTTTATGAGATGGGTGCTTTCAATATCCACGACCATAACCTCCGCGCCATGCGACGTAAACAACTCCGCGCATGCGCTGCCGATACGACCTGCGCCACCCGTTATCAATGCATATTTGCCATCTAACAGCTTGTCATTCATCAGTCTTTGATACGCACAATCGCATCCACGACCACCGGATAATTATCTATATGATTGGCAGAGCCCATTGCCGCGCGCGCATGACGACCGCGTTCGCCAAACGCCGTTACGATAACGTTCGAAAAACCGTTGATGGCCTTGGGCATACCCCAGAAATCGCCGCCTGAGTTCACAAGGCCTAATACCTTTACCCATTCCTCGATGCGATCCAGGTCCCCGAGATAGTCCTTTAATGTGCGCAGCATACTGATCGCGCACAGCCTTGCGGCCTCAAAGCCCTGTTCCTCCGTCAGGTCTGCGCCTACGCAACCCTGCATGAGCGGGTTGCCGTCCTCGTCCACAGGCCCGTGACCCGATACAAACAGCAGATCCTTATAGCGCCTGATCAGAACCGTCCCCTTGCCTCTTCTGTCCACGGGCGTAAGCTCTATGCCCATTTCCTTTAAGATTTGTTCCGCTTTCATGTAATCCTCCTCATGAA
>CAYURR010000072.1:0-14153 GCA_964446745.1 uncultured Defluviitaleaceae bacterium
TTACTCATTTGAAAAGTCCTTATATTACAAAATCATGAATATTTTATTACATTTTACGTGTTAATTTGTAAAGATATACATATGCATCGTTAAAGACTTTTGTCGAAGTGATATCCGCACCTGCATTTTGCATTAAATACACCGGGTAATCAGAGTTTCCGGACTTCAGAAACTCTATGTATGCATCCGACGATCTGTGCAGGTTACCGAGCACAGAAGCCGCTGCAGCCGATGAGGCCGCATAATTGTAATAATAAAACGGCTCACGGTTTAACAACCCGCTCCAGCTATGCTTGTATGACGCATCGACGGTCATGCCGTCGCCATATAACCCCCTTAGTGCTTCGAGCCAACCGCTGTTGAGCTGCTCGGCGCTGAGCTCAAGCCCCTCGGCTGCGTTCGTATGTATATACGCCTCATATATCGCATATGTTGCAGGTATGTAATATCCATCTATAAACGACTTCGCTGCGCGCTCTGCGTAGAACGATCTCTGCTCGTTATCCGTGGCGTTATCGATCATGTATTCATAGCACAGCATCCGACCGACCGAACCCGCGAGCTCGTTTGTGGCGGTCGTGCCGAAAGACATCGGGAACGCATTGTTCTGAGCGGACAGATAACGATACATCGCTACGGATATCGTATATGCGAAATCCTCCACGCTAGCAAGGTCGTTATTGTAATATATGTTTATATACGGCAATATGTCCTTCGAAATCAAGTTGATCTCGTTATTTTGCCTATTTGCTGTCAGCTGCACGCGGATGTAGCCCTCGTTTAACAGCTTGTCCAACAACGCATTATATTCATCACCGAGTGCCTTTGAGCTGTTCATAACGATACGCTTGGCATCCCCATAGCTGATGCTCGGGCTCTTCAGGTTTGTATACTCCAGATCACTCAAGTACAGTTCGCTGTAGCCCAGTGATTCTTTTTTCTTTTGAACATACTCATCGACCGCACGCAGATCCGAAAACGGCTCGAATAACGACATCGAATATGCCTGTACAAACATGCCGTCCTTGTTCATGTTCTGATCCAGCGCTCCGAAGAATCCATCCACATGCGCCTGATAATATGAATCCCTGATCGAACCGAACAGCAACTCCCTATATATCTCGTCGTTTTTCTCGAGATCACCGTTAAATGCAGCCGCAGCGTTTCGCCTAATTTCCTGTGAATGATGCCTTGTCAGAAATTTATCGTAGTTATCCACAGTTATCAACAGGTTATTGTTGATAACTCCCATAGGTTTCATTATGCTGCCCAGCGCATCCCTAACTTGGTCGCGTGTATACGCGTCGTTGGGGTAGGGGGCTTCTCTGTCCTCGATCTGATAATTGTTTTGGGTTATATAGTAATTTACAAAATATGCGTAATCCGCGAGGATTGGGTCGCGCAGCATGGGCTGTCGTATATACTGTGGTATGCTAAACAGCTGCTCGGCAGCCATGTCCGCTATGTCCTGCAGTATCGACTCGATCGAGACGATCTTGTCCATACGCACACGATCGAGATCTGTGAGCTTGTCCATGTCGTATTTGAGCTTGATATAGGTGTCGAGCTTAAACATCATCGCGCTCGCGTCACAGTAATCGTCAAAAAATTCCTTTACGACCTGAGCCGTATCCAGTTTTCCCTCATACTCGTAGAGTCCGAACGTGGTTTCCGAGAGCTTCTCGAAATCCTCTTCCCAGATACCGTCATTGGCATAGATATTCCTGAGGTTCCAGCCGCTTTCAAATTCGAGCGAAATCGGCGCCAAATCCGCAGCATAAACAGGCTTCGGAGCTGTTGCTCCCGAACCCGTTATGATCATGGCGGCGGCTGTAATCGCCACCATGCGTCTGAATGCCCTCTTTGTTGAAGTTTTCACGCTTATCCCTCCGTCTTTTGCACAGATAATGTGACTTGCTCCCCGTTTATAGACCATTCCTTTGTGTATGCGGTATCGCTCAGAGCGCCGTCTGTGACGATCTCTGTCGCCAATACCTCGTCCTTTATCTCCGTTTCATTACGCTTGATTACATCTGCGACGACATCGTTGCCGTTGCTACCGAGACGGATCTTATCTGTTACCTCAAAGCCCGCCTCCTTACGCATCGTCTGCACCTTGCTGATGATCTCACGTACAAAGCCCTCTTCGATCAGTGCCTCATTGAGCTGCGTATCCAATACCGCAACGAGACCCCTGTCCTCTGCACTCACATACCCCTCAGCTCTGCCGGCCTCCTCGAGCACATCCTCCGCTCCGAGTGTTATGGTCTGAGCGTCGATCTCAAAGCTCACCGTTTCACCCGATACGAATATGCCATGCAGTTTGTTACCGTCTGCATTAGCGAGGTATTCACCGATCTGCGGGATCAGCTTGCCATATTTCTTGCCCAATACCTTCAGCTGAGGCTTGTATTTATATGCCACGAATACATCCGTGTCCGTGACGAATTCAACAGCCTTTACATTGAGCTCGTCGGCTATGATCGCTGTGTAGATATCGTCAAGCGGCTGTTCGGATTTCACGCATATGCGACTGAGCGGCTGGCGGTTCTTTATGTTAGCCTCATTACGCGCCGCACGACCGAGTACCACGATGCGCTTTACGAGGTCCATATCGCGCTCGAGGTCCTTGTCCACAAGGCCCTGTTCGGCCACCGGAAAGGATTCAAGATGCACAGACTTCGCGTTTTTAACAAGATTACGATAGATGCTCTCGGACATAAACGGTAAAAACGGCGCGGACAGCTTAGAAAGTGTCACGAGCACATGGTACAGCGTCGAATACGCATTCTTCTTATCGTCGTCCATATCCTTTGCCCAGAAGCGCTCGCGGCATCTGCGTACATACCAGTTCGAGAGCTCGTCCGCGAAGTCGTTTAACGCACGTGCGGCCTCGGTGATCTCGTAACGATCGAGGCTCTTGTCCACGAAATCGGTCAGTGTGGTGAGCTTCGAGAGTATCCAGCGATCCATCGGCGAGGTTTGGCCAAAAAGCTTTACCTTATCCGGCGTGATACCGAACGCATCCGGATCAAAGCCGTCTATGTTTGCATAGAGCACAAAGAACGCATAGGTATTCCATACCGTGCCCATGTATTTGCGCTGGGCCTCGTTTACGGCCTCCGGAGAGAAACGGTTCGGCAGCCACGGCGCGGAGTTGCTATAGAAATACCAACGTGTCGCGTCCGCTCCCTGCTTATCGAGTACGGTCCATGGGTCGATAACATTGCCCTTATGCTTGCTCATCTTCTGCCCGTCCTTGTCCTGGACATGACCCAGAACGATGACGTTTTTATACGGCGACTTTTCAAACAGCAGCGTCGATATCGCGATCAACGAATAGAACCATCCGCGCGTCTGATCGACAGCCTCAGAGATAAAATCGGCCGGGAAGTTTTGTTCGAATATCTCTTTATTCTCAAACGGATAATGCCATTGTGCGAACGGCATTGCACCGGAGTCAAACCAGCAGTCTATAACCTCCGACACACGCTTCATCTTACCGGAGCATTTCGGGCAGTTCAAGTGCACCCTGTCGATATACGGCTTGTGTAGCTCGATCTCGGGCAGAGCCTCGCCGCTCATGTTACGCAGCTGCTCGATGCTCCCTACAGCCTCTCTGTGTCCGCAACTACATTCCCAGATCGGCAACGGCGTGCCCCAGTAGCGTTCCCTGCTGATACCCCAGTCGATCAGGTTCTCCAAGAAATTTCCGAAGCGACCCGTGCGTACATTGTCAGGCATCCAGTTGACGGTGTTGTTGTTCTCGATCAGCTTGTCCTTGAGTGCGGTCACGTTTATAAACCATGTGTCGCGCGCATAGTACAACAGCGCCGTGTCGCATCTCCAGCAGAACGGGTAATTATGTTCATAATCGGCTGCGTACAGGAGTTTACCGCCCTGTTTTAGCGCCTCTATGATCGCCTGATCCGCATCCTTTACGAACATACCGGCCCAAGGCTTTACAGATTCGACAAGTAAGCCCTGTTCATTGACGAGTTGGATAAACGGCAGATTGTTCGTGCGGCCGATGCGTGCGTCGTCTTCACCAAACGCGGGTGCGATGTGCACGATACCCGTACCATCCGTGAGCGTTACATAGTCGTCGCAGACCACGTAGCGACATTTGAGCTCGGTCGTATAGAACGGCTCGGGGAAGAAATCGAACAGATCCTCATATTCGATGCCCGCAAGCTCCGCTCCCGGGAAGCGATCTGTGATCTCAAAGCCCTTTTTGAGAACGGTCTCGACGAGTGCCTCGGCCATGATGTATGTTTGACCCTGACAGTTTACACGTGCGTACTGCTCGTTTGCATTCACCGCGAGTGCGACGTTCGACGGCAATGTCCAAGGTGTTGTGGTCCATGCGAGCAGGTACTCGTCTTTATCCTTGACCTTGAACTTTGCGTATACGGATGCCTCCTTTACGTCCTTGTAGCCCTGTGCGACTTCATGACTCGAGAGAGCCGTTCCACAACGCGGGCAATACGGTACGATCTTGTGACCCTTGTATAAAAGTCCTTTATCCCAGATCTGCTTGAGTGCCCACCAGACCGATTCGATATAGTTATTGTCATAGGTGACATACGGGCTTTCCATATCGGCCCAGAATCCTACACGATCGCTCATGGCCTCCCAGTCGGTCTTGTATTTCCATACGCTTTCCTTGCACTGCTTGATAAACGGTTCTATGCCGTATTTCTCGATCTCGGGCTTACCATTGATGCCTAGCGCCTTTTCGACCTCGAGCTCCACGGGCAGACCATGTGTATCCCATCCAGCCTTGCGCAGTACCTTGTATCCCTTCATCGTCTTGTAACGCGGTATCAGATCCTTGACCGCGCGGGTAATCACATGACCGATATGCGGCTTTCCGTTTGCGGTCGGTGGTCCGTCGTAGAACGTAAAAACCTCCGCACCCTCACGCAGCTTTATACTTTCCTCGAATATCTTGTTTTCCTTCCAGAACTTTAGCACCTCGAGCTCGCGCGAGCCGAAATCCATGTCCGTTTTTACCCTGTCAAACATGCTCTTTCCTCCCAGTATTTTAACCGTGGTAGTTTTATGTCTCCTTGTATAACGACACAACTAAATCCTTATTGTCATAATCTATCTTGATATAGAGCCTCTTGTCCGTAATGTTCTTGAACTTGAAGTCCACGTTCGGCCAACTAACGGTCGCGTCCTTACCCTTCGGCACATAGTCCACGGGCGCAGAATGCGGATAACGCATTACGACCTCTTGCTCACCCAGAAGCACCGTGTTATACAGTGTGCTCGAGACCTGACATATACCGCCGCCGATGCCCTGCGCCTTCTTGCCGCTTACCAGTATCGTCGCAACCTTATATCCCTTCTCGACGGTCGTGTTCCCAACCTTCGACCAATACGAGAAGGTCTCGCCGGGCTCTATGTATGAACCGTTTATCGCCTCCGAAGCGAGCCGGATATTCGTGTTTCGGTTCGGTATGTTTGTGGTCTTAGTGGTGTATGTACTCAGTAATTCGTAACCGTCCGGTATGTTTTCGTCCTTGGGCTCGACTGCGGATTTAGCAGCGGCCTCTGCGGCGGCCTTTTGGGCTTTCTCTTCCGCCTCTGCGATCATCCTCTGAGCCTGGCCCGGAGCCAATGGCAGGAACGACACAACATCCTCGCCGGTCTGATCGATTATATTTGATTCGATGCTTTCTGAGACTGTGGAGATTTCCTGTATCGGTATGACCTCCATGTTTGTGAGCCTCAGCGTGCGCGGCTTTAGATCCTTCGTGATGTTTATTAACCTCGGTCTGAACTCTGCTTCGGACATTAGTAGCCTATAGTTCTGCTTGATCTGTCCGATCAATCGATCAACCGATGCCTCTATCTTTTTTTGGTCAGCCGAGACCGATGAGCTTAGCGATCCCGTGTTTTCAGTGCCGTTTTTGAGCCAGATGTCGTACAGCAGGTTCATCGTGTCGACTGTGTAGCCGATGTCCTCTCCGGAGATCTTGTATTCCTTGTCACCGGACTTGTCCTCGACCACCACCCTGATCGAAAAACCCTCGACCTTTTTGCGTATGTCGGCGGAGAAACGAGTAAACGCCTGCGGGTATGTATAGTCGGACAGCTTTACCCCGTCCAAATATACACCCTCTCTGAAATAATCGCCCTGCCCGGCCACATACGATACAGGCATAACAATCAACACCGCCATCAGTAATACCACGGTTAGCAGACGCTTCATCACTTACCCCCATTTCCGCCGATCATACGGCTGTCACTGTTTCATTCCCCGCTGTCTATATCCTCGTCATTAGTATTCTGTACGCCCTCGCTGTTTAGAGCTTCGTCTTCGACAGCTTCGTCTACGATACCTTCGTATTCTGTGGATTCTTCATCGGTCAAGTAGTCCTCGGCGATCTTTGTAACGCCCACGACCTGTATGCCGTTATCGGTTTTTATCAAGCGGACGCCCTGTGTTATTCTGCCCTGCGTCGAGATATCCGAAACCTTTATGCGTATGATCACACCGTCCGAGTTTATCAGCATGACCTCTTCGCGTTCATTGACCGGGCATACTCCGATTATCTCACCGGTTTTATCCGTGATCTTGTATATCTTTAATCCCTTACCCCTGCGGCCTTGCAGACGGAACTCCTCGGCATCCGTGCATTTACCGTATCCGTTTGCGGACACAAAGAGCAGTTTATAGTCATTTGATATTATGCCGGCACCTACGACTTTGTCACCGTCACCGAGCAAAATGGACTTGACGCCTGTGGCGGCCCTACCCATAGCCCTGAGTGCGTGCTCACCGAAGCGTATACCCATACCTCTGTTTGTGGCGATAAAGATATCCTGATCGGCCTTCACGCGCAGCACCGCTATGAGTTCATCGTCCTCCTTGATGTTCAATGCATTGAGCCCGGCCTTATTGATCCTGCCGAAATGTTTCAACGCGATCTTCTTGACGATACCCATCTTCGTTACCATCACGAGGGATTCGTTTTCGATTACAGATTCCTCAAAGCTCTCGACCGGTATAACGGCCGCTATCTTCTCTCCGCCGTTCAGGTTCAACAGGTTCACGATCGCGAGACCCTTTGCATTTCGTCCGGCCTCCGGTACTACATATGCCTTGATCTGGTACGCGCGTCCATGGTTTGTAAAGAACAGTATATGGTCATGCGTGCTTGCGACAAACATGTTCTTGATGATATCCGAATCACGCATCTGCATACCGATTACGCCCTTACCGCCCCTGTTCTGGGACTTGTAGGCCGACAGCGGTATACGCTTGATATAATCCAGATGCGTCATCGTGATTACAGAGGTCTCCTCGTTTATGAGGTCCTCTATATCTATCTCACCCGTGTCAAACATGATCTGCGTACGCCTCTCATCGGCGTATTTCTGCCTGATCACTAATAGCTCATCCTTGATGACACCGATCAGCTTCTTTTCATCTTGCAAAATAGCAGTTAGCTCCTTAATGAGCTGCTGCAGCTCCGTAAATTCCTTTTCGATGCGGTCGCGTTCAAGGCCTGTAAGGTTACGCAGACGCATGTCTACGATGGCCTCCGCCTGCTCATCGCTGAGCCCAAAGCGCTCGCTTAATCTCGTACGCGCGGTACGGCTATCCTGTGAACCCCTGATGATCGCTATAACCTCATCGATATGATCCAACGCGATCAAATATCCCTGCAAGATATGTGCGCGCTTCTCTGCCCTGTTTAAATCAAATATCGTTCTGCGTCTAACCACTTCTCGCTGATGCACAAGATAGTGTTCAAGCAGCTCTTTTATGTTTAATATCTTCGGTTCATTGTCGCAGAGTGCGAGCATGATCACACCGAAGCTCTCCTGTAAGGAGGAATTCTTGTACAGCAGGTTCAGTATGACATTCGAGTTTGCGTCTTTCTTGAGCTCGATAACGATGCGCACACCAGTACGGTTAGACTCGTCTCGTATATCCGTTATGCCCTCTACGCGCTTTTCCTTTACGAGTTCGGCCATGCGTTCGACGAGTTTTGCCTTATTTACCTGGTATGGCAATTCCGTGACAACAATCATCTCACGGTCATGACCCATCGGCTCGATCTGAGCCTGCGCGCGTACGAGTATCTTGCCGCGTCCGGTCCTGTATGCCTGCTTGATCCCGTTTGTGCCCAGTATCGATCCACCGGTCGGAAAATCAGGCCCCTTGATGATCGATATAATGTCGTTTATATCGGTGTCATTATCTTCGATGGTGTTGTCTATCATGAGCACGAGTGCGTCTATACACTCGCCCAGATTATGCGGGGGGATGTTTGTAGCCATACCGACCGCGATACCCGATGAACCGTTTACAAGCAAGTTCGGAAAGCGCGACGGTAAAACGACGGGCTCCTTGAATTCGCCGTCGTAGTTCGGTATGAAGTCGACGGTCTCTTTTTCTATGTCCGCGAGCATTTCCATCGATATGCGGCTCAGACGTGCCTCGGTATACCTCTGCGCGGCCGCCGCATCCCCGTCCATTGAACCGAAGTTACCGTGGCCATCCACGAGCATATATCGCATTGAAAAGTCCTGTGCCATCCTGACCATCGCGTCATAGATAGACGACTCACCATGCGGATGATATTTACCCATCGTGTCGCCCACGATACGCGCTGATTTCTTGTACGCCTTTGTGGGGTCGAGGTTCAACTCGTTCATCGAATACAAGATACGCCGATGAACAGGCTTAAGCCCGTCCCTTACATCCGGCAGGGCCCGGGCTACGATAACGCTCATCGCGTAGTCTATATATGAATCACGCATCTCATTCTCGATGCTGATATCTAAAATCTTATCCAAAGTATCAATCCTTTTAGGGTCGCAATCCTTTTAGGTCGCGTCTATATGTCTAAGTTCTTCACATGCTTGCCGTATTCCTGTATAAACTCCCTGCGGGGTTCTACCTTGTCGCCCATCAGCTGTGTAAATATCTGGTCGGCTTCGATCGCGTCCTCGAGGTTGACTTTCAGAAGAACACGACGCTCGGGATCCATGGTCGTATCCCAAAGCTGCTGTGCATCCATCTCACCCAAACCCTTGTAACGCTGTATAGGCTTTATGCCATCGCGCCCGATATTAGCCAGGAGTTCGTCGAGCTCCTTATCGCTATAGACGTAGTATTCATTCTTGTTCTTTTCAACCCTGTATAGTGGGGGCTGAGCGATATATATCTTGCCGTTTTCTATCAGCGGTGTCATGAAACGATAGAAGAAGGTCAACAGCAGCGTCCTGATATGTGCGCCGTCGACGTCCGCATCGGTCATTATTACGATCTTGTGGTAACGCAATTTACCCTCGTCAAACTCCTCGTGTATGCCCGCACCGAACGCCGTTATCATCGCCTTGATCTCCTCGTTGCCAAGAATTTTATCCAGACGAGCCTTTTCAACGTTTAAGATCTTGCCTCTAAGCGGCAAAATGGCTTGATTTTTGGGGCTGCGAGCACTCTTTGCGGAGCCTCCGGCGGAATCACCCTCTACGAGATATATCTCACAGAGCTTCGGATCACGCTCTGAACAGTCCGCAAGCTTACCGGGCAATCGCCCGTTTTCAAGTACAGACTTACGCCTTACGAGCTCACGTGCCTTCTTCGCCGCATCGCGTGCACGTGAAGCCAGTAGGCATTTTTCTACGATGATCTTACCTACGGATGGGTTTTCCTCGAGGAAGTACTCGAGGTATTCGCTGAGTACGGATTCCACGGCTGTACGTGCCTCGCTGTTGCCGAGCTTGGTCTTGGTCTGCCCCTCGAACTGCGGTTCCTCGATCTTGATGCTGATAACGGACGTTAAACCCTCGCGTACATCCTCGCCGCTCAGGTTCTTGTCTTGTTCCTTCAGGAAATTGAATTTGCGTGCGTATTCGTTGATCGTCTTTGTCAGACCCGCGCGAAATCCCGCAAGGTGTGTACCGCCGTCCATCGTGTTGATGTTATTTACAAAGCTAAATGTATTCTCCAAAAAGCCGTCGTTGTATTGCAACGAGATCTCTACGTTGATGTTCTCACGCGTAGCCTCGGCATAGAATATCTCTTCATACAGCGGCGTCTTGTTCTTGTTGATATGTGCTACGAAGGCCTTTATGCCGCCCTCGTAGTGAAAGACCTTGCTCACGGGTTCGTCCGGACGCAAGTCGTTTAATGTGATCTTGAGCCCCTTTGTTAAAAACGCGGTCTCCTGCAGACGTTGCCGCAGCGTGTCAAAGCTGAACTCGAGCTCCTCGAATATCTCATGGTCGGGCTTGAAGTGGATGTATGAGCCTGTGTAATCCGAATCCCCGACCTCGGTCAAGGACTTAGTAACATCACCGCGTGCGAATTCTATCTCGAATGCCTTACCTTCTCTGCGCAGTGTTGCCTTTAGCCATACGGACAGCGCATTTACAACAGACGCGCCGACACCATGCAATCCGCCGGATACCTTATATCCTCCACCGCCAAATTTACCGCCTGCATGCAGCACCGTAAAGATGACCTCCGCGGCCGAAATACCCTTCTGCGCCTGTATACCGACCGGTATACCACGACCGTTGTCTTGAACCGAAACCGAATTATCCTTGTGGATATCCACAGTTATCTCCGTGCAATATCCCATTAACGCCTCGTCGACCGCGTTATCCACAATCTCGTAGACGAGATGGTGTAAACCGCGCGCAGAGGTACTGCCTATATACATGCCCGGACGCTTTCTGACGGCCTCCAGACCCTCTAATACCTGTATCTGGTCACTGCTATAACCTTGTGTGTTCGTGTTTTGCATTTCTGCCTCCAGCCTAAACCTAAAGAATGCCTTTATTTACTTGAATCGTTTTCTATATTACCATTTTTGACTCTATATAGCTTCGAGTTTGCCAATACGGCTTTGTCAAATGTTCCTGTGAGTGTCCCGTATCCCGTGCATGTGAGCAAGGTTTGTATGCCGCTTATCCCCTTGAGCAAAAAGCGCTGACGTTTCTCGTCGAGTTCCGATAGCACATCGTCTAAAAGTAATACGGGATCCTTACTCAATCTGTCCTTTATCAAAAATACTTCGGCCATTTTTGCTGACAAACACGCGGTCCGTTGCTGACCCTGTGATCCGTATATACGCGCATCCTTGCCGTCTATTGAAAACATCAGATCGTCCTTGTGACTGCCTGATGAGGTCATGCCTGTAGCTATGTCCCGCTCCAGATTCCTTTTCAAACGCTTTTCAAAATCCCCGTCTGTTATATTGGGCCTGTATTCGATATGCAGCTGCTCCGTACCCGATATCTGCTTGTGGATATCTGCAGCGTGAATATTTATGTCATCCGCAAAACGCTTACGGTAGTCCATAATTTTTGTACCGTGTTCCACGAGCTGCGCGTCCCATATATCCAGGGTTTCTGCGAGTTGCGGGTTCCTCTGGATGGATTTTAGCAGGTTATTTCTATGTTTAAGTACCTTGTAGTATTGCTGTATGTGATTGTAATAGGGCTTACTGATCTGACAGAGCTCGATGTCCATAAAACGCCTGCGTTCTACCGGACCGTTTTTGAGTAAACTCAGATCCTCAGGCGAAAAAACTACTGTAACAAGGTTTCCTAAAAGATCGGACAACTTTTTTACGGGTATTGCATTGACTGCGACGCCTTTTTTTTCGTCCCGTTTTAGGTGTACATCTATCACATCAGAAAAGCTTGCTGTTTCGTAGACATTTTCAATAATGGCCCTGACATGTGCGTCTCGTTCCGTAAAGCGGATGATCTCCTTGTCGTTCGCGCTGCGTTGCGAACGCCCTGTCGAGCATATATATACCGCCTCGAGCAGGTTTGTTTTACCTTGAGCATTGTCACCGTAAAACACATTTACAGACGGAGACAGCTCTATAGAAATGTTTTCCAAATTTCTGAAATTATAAACGGAGAATCCCTTTACGGTCATAATTATGATCTAATTCTAAGTGGTAATATCATGTATCTGAAGCGAGTATCGACTGCACCTTTGATAAACATCGGATTCGAAGACAGCGTAAACGTGCAGATGACCTTTTCATCATCTATGGCCTTAAGTACGTCGATTATGTATCTGGGATTGAACGCTATCTCGAGGTTTTGGCCGTCGATATCAGCCGATATCTCATCAAAGGATGTTCCAAGCTCTGTGGTAGAGGTCAAAATGACTGCGTCATCCGATATTTCTATACGGATCGGGTTCTTCTTGCTGTCGCGCGATATTAAAAGCGAACGTTCCAATGCATCCAAAAGCGAAAGCCTATCGATCGTCACAATGGTCGAGTAGTCCTCGTTGAATATCTGATCATAGCGGATATAGTCTGCTTCGATGATTCGTGAAAGCATCGTGCAGTAGGGCAGTTCAAATAAAATATGTTTATCGGAAAAATAAATTGTTATCTCGTCTTCGCCTTCGTTGGGCAGAATCTTATAAAGCTCGGCAATGGACTTACCCGGTACGATAGCCGATACATCTATTCCCGCTGTTTCGTAATCGCTGTAACCAAACGAGATCCGATAGCCGTCAATGGCCACAACACGCAGTTGGTTATCTCTCACTTGAAAAAATTCACCGGTCAAATTGGCTCTGGTACTGTCCTCCGGAGCGATAGAAAAGCTGGTTTTTTTAATCATGTCTTTTAGCATGGAGGCATTTAACGTAATACCTCTATCTTGGGATATTTGGGGAAGCAACGGGAACTCTTCCGCGTTAGAACCCAATATCTTGAGCTTTGTTTTACCGCCGGAGAAGTGTGTAATGTTGTTTTCGTCGGTTTCTATAGTCACAAAATCAGAAGGCATCTTACGGATGATGTCCAAAAATACCTTTGCTTCTATCGCTATATTACCTACTTGAGCTATGTCAGCGTCGATCTCCTTTGATTCTATGCCTATGCTTAAATCATTTGCCGTAAGCTTTAGGCTTTCATCGGCTGTAAGCATGATGCATTCAAGAATCGGTAGAGTGCTTTTACTGGATACGGCTTTGCTGACTACATTGATATTTTCTAAAAGCAGGTTCTTCATTACGGTTACGTTCACAAATTGACCCCCCTGTTGAATCCGCAGCGGCTTCCGCTGCGGATAACCGCATTGCTCGCCTTATTATATTATTGATGTTATTTGTAGTAGCGGTAGTGATAGTGGTGTTTAAACTGTGTACATGCCTTAAAAAGCCCATGAATCCAATAAAAAACGGATTGGATAAGCTGTTTGAAGGTTTAGGGAAAAGAACCCTGTCCATTAACACATTCCACATCGACCCAAAATCGGTGTTGGTATCTCCCCGGAATTTGTGGACAAGATTTTATTTATATACAGCTATTAAACAGTTTAGTAACGGAGTTATTATTGTTTATAAAAAAGCTACTTTTCATTTTTGATACGCTTCTCGAGATCCATTACTACCTTACGCAGGTTCATGTCCGATTCGATGTCGTTTGTGATCTTGTCACAGCCGTGTATAACCGTCGAATGGTCCCTACCACCGAATATCTCACCGATCTGCGGCAGCGAGATATCCATGAGCTTGCGCGTCAAATACATCGCAATCTGTCGCGGATATGCGATATTCTGCGTACGCTTTCGGCTAATGAGATCCGGAACCGTGAGATTGTAATGCGACGCCACGATCTGCTGGATATACTCAACGCTAAGCTGCGGCTTACCAAAGCTTCCGATAATATCCTTCAACGCGTTCTCGGCTATCTCCATGTTTATAGGCATATGTGACAGCCTTGAATATGCCGTTACCTTATTTAATGCACCCTCGAGATCACGGATATTTGATGCGATGTGCTCGGCGATATAGACCGTTACCTCCTTGGGTATCGGCAGCTTTTCCATCTCGGCCTTTTTCTCGAGGATCGCCACACGCGTCTCAAAATCAGGCACGGTAATATCAACGATCAAACCCATCGCGAAACGTGAGGTCAGACGGTTCTCGAGCGAACGCAGCTCCTTCGGGGGCTGGTCGGATGTGAGCACGATCTGTTTATTGTCGTTATAGAGGGTGTTGAATGTGTGGAAAAGTTCTTCCTGCGTCTCCTCTTTGCCAACGAGGAATTGAATATCGTCCAACAGCAACACATCGATCTCACGGAATTTGTTTTTAAACTCACGCGTCTTCTTCTCACGGATCGAGTTGATGAATTCGTTTG
>CAYURR010000073.1:0-14150 GCA_964446745.1 uncultured Defluviitaleaceae bacterium
AAATTTTACTAAGAACAATGTCAAGAAAAATGCAAAGGACTGTAAAATAAAAAAGGATTTACATTGATACATAACCAAAATAGGTTTTATCCGTGTAAATCCTTAACAATCCGTGCAACTCCGTGGTAATCTTTAACTTTTTATATTTTCACCTCACCAGCCACGATACGCTTGTAGTCCTCATAGTTCTTTTCCAATAGCGTGGGCGTGTCCAAGCCGTATGGGCATTTGGATTTGCATTTGCCACATTTGATACAGTCCTCTACTTTCTTCATCATTTCCTGAGCGTGCGGTGTCAGGTGATTGTCTGACGGCGAACGCCTGATCAATAGCGACATCCTCGCGCACATGTGTATCGTAATATCCGCCGGGCATGGCATGCAGTACCCGCAGCCCCTGCAAAACTCCCCTTGCAGCTCCTGTTGCTCCCTCTCGATAAACGCCTTGCGCTCACCGGTCATCTGCGCCGGATACTCCATGTAGCTCAAAAACTCGTCGAGCTCACTTTCGCGCTGTATACCCCATATCGGCAGCACATTATCGTATTGAGACATATATGCAAACGCTGCCGCCGAATCCGTGATCAACCCGCCCGCAAGGCTTTTCATAGCTATAAAACCCATGTTCGCATTCTTGCATTTTGTGACGAGCTCGATCTCTTTCTCAGAAGATAAATAGGAAAACGGATACTGCAGTGTTTCGTAGAGCTCCGAGTCAATACATTCATGCGCCTCATCGAGCACATGGTTCGTGATGCCGATGTGCCTGATCTTGCCCTGTCTCTTGGCCTCCAGCATACATTCGTACATGCCTGTGCCGTCTCCGGGCTTGTAGCACTGCTTCGGCCAATGGAATTGATATAGGTCGATGTAGTCCGTCTTAAGCTTTGTGAGCGAAGTCTCAAGGTCCTGCCAAAACGCCTCGGGTGTCTTTGCGGGTGTTTTGGTCGCTATGAATATCTTGTCCCTGATACCCTCAAACGCGAGCCCTAGCTTTTCCTCGCTGTCCGAATATCCGCGCGCGGTGTCAAAGAAGGTCATGCCTCCCTCATATGCCTTGCGCAGTATTTTTACCGCCGTATGCATATCCACACGTTGTATCGGCAACGCACCAAACGCGTTTTGTGGGGTTGTTATACCCGTCGATCCCAATGTTATACACTTCATTTATATACCACTTTCAACTTTATTATTTTTCTATATTTTCTTGTACCTTTTTGGTAAACTATTATAAACCATTCAAAACCATTTGTGAGGAAAATTTAAAATATATACGATACCGTATGCAAATACGGAATATACAAATAAACAGGAGGACATTTCATGAAAAAGGTAAAGGTAGGTATTATAGGCTGCGGTACGATCGCAAACACTGCGCATATCCCCGCATATTCGCAGAATCAATATGCCGAGATGGCATATTTCTGCGACATCATCCCCGAGCGCGCGGACAAGGCTGCTATCATGAACGGCGGCAAGGCTGTCTATGACTACAAAGAGGTCTTGAACGATCCCGAGGTAGAGGCGATATCCGTCTGCACACCCAATCATTTCCACGCGCAGATCTCGATCGACGCATTGAACGCCGGTAAGCATGTGCTCTGCGAAAAGCCCGCGGCGCGCACATACACCGAGGCACTGGAGATGCAAAAGGCACAGCATGCATCCGGCAAGACCCTAAACATCGGTGTCGTTAACCGCTTCAACACCGCCGTAAACAAGATCAAGAATATCATCGACAACGGTGAGCTCGGCGAGGTCTATCATGTATATGTCTCGTTCAGGGCACCGCGTTCTATACCGGGGCTCGGCGGCGCGTTTACCACAAAGGCTATCGCAGGCGGCGGCGCACTCATCGACTGGGGCGTACACTTTTTGGATATCGTTATGTACTGCTGCGGCGATCCGCTCACAAAGACCGTTTCGGGCGAGATATTCTCAAAGCTCGGCAAGGACATCGACGGATATACATACACGAGCATGTGGGCGGGACCGCCGACAAAGGGCGGTATTTATGATGTCGAGGATTCGATGACCTCGATGATCCGCACCGAAGGCCCCGTAATATCCGTACACGGCGCATGGGCGCAGAACATTGGCCACGAGGAGATGTTTATCGACTTCATGGGCGACAAGGCCGGTATCCGCCTCAAATACGGTGCAGATTTCGAGCTGTTTGGCGTAAAGGACGGCATGCTCACGGCTACGTCGGTTCAACTTCAGAAGACAAACCATTTCCATAACGAGATCGACTCATTTATCGACTGTGTCATGAACGGTAAACGCAACGCCGCACACATCGACACGGCGATCATCACCTCACGTATGATGCAAGCCATCTACGACTCTGCTGAAACACACAGCGAGATCAAGTTTTAGGAGGGTGTAAAATGAAAAAGATAGGATTTATCGATTATTACATAGACGAGTGGCACGCACAGAACTACCCCGCCTGGATAAAGGAAGCCAGCGGCGGCGCATATGAGGTATGCTATGCATATGCCAAGGTAGAGGGCACGGAGTTCGGCAAGCGCACATCCGCCGAATGGGCCGCGGAACACAATGTAGAGATGCTCGCCTCCATCGAGGAGGTCATCCAAAAGAGCGACGCGCTCGTGATGCTGTCACCGGACAATCCGGAGTTTCACGAGGAGCTCGCTGAGCTCGCACTAAAATCCGGCAAGCCTGTATACGTCGACAAGACCTTCGCTAACTCAAAGGCCGGGGCTGTATCGATGTTTGAGCTTGCAAAGGCGCACAATACACCGATGTATTCGTCGTCCGCACTGCGCTATGCTACGGAGTACACCTTTTTGAAAAAGACTGAGATCGCAGGCATCACGAGCTTCGGCGGCGGCAAGTTTTATAACTACGCCGTTCATCAGCTTGAGCCGCTCATCATGCTCATGGGCAACAACGCAAAGCGCGTGATGTTTATCGGCAGCGAGACGTCCCCGTCGATGGTCGTGGAATTCGAAGGCAATAGATACGCGACGATCAATCAGTATATGGACAGGGTGCCGTTTGGCATGTGCATAAACTTCGCGGACGGCAGCTGCGATTTCCTACAGATCAACTCGGATTTCTTTAAGGCATTTATTAAGGAAATGGTAGACTTCTTTGAGACCGGAAAACCCAAGGTCGACCCGGCCGATACGATCTGCATTATGGCTGTGCGCGAGGCCGGTCTTAGGGCCATCAAGACCCCCGGCATCTGGATGGATATATAGTAAATAATGTAAAAAACTATTGACTGATTCCAATTCTTATGATATACGTATCGAAAGCTCTATGTATTACATAGGCTAAGAATGATTTTGGAGGAATTATTATGGCAGTAAAAGTTGCTATTAACGGATTTGGTCGTATCGGTCGTCTGGCGTTCAGACAGATGTTCAACGCTCCGGGTTATGAAGTCGTTGCTATAAATGACCTTACCAGCCCCAAGATGCTTGCTCATTTGTTGAAGTACGACTCCGCACAAGGCAAGTACGCCCTCGCGGACAAGGTAGAAGCCAAGGAAGCCTCTATCGTTGTAGACGGCAAGGAAATCAACATCTACGCTCAGAAGGACCCGAAGGATCTCCCATGGGGACAGCTCGGGGTTGACGTTGTACTGGAGTGCACCGGCTTCTTTACCTCAAAGGCAAAGTCGCAGGCTCATATCGACGCGGGCGCTAAGAAGGTTATTATCTCTGCTCCGGCTGGCGATGACCTCCCGACCGTTGTTTTCAGCGTTAACGAAAACACACTGAAGCCTACTGACACCATCATCTCGGCTGCATCCTGCACAACAAACTGCCTCGCTCCTATGGCTGACACACTGAATAAGCTTGCGCCGATCGTTAAGGGCTTCATGACCACGATCCACGCATACACAGGCGATCAGATGACCCTCGACGGACCTCACCCGAAGGGTGACTTGAGACGTGCTCGCGCTGCAGCTCAGAACATCGTTCCGAACTCCACCGGCGCAGCTAAGGCTATCGGCCTGGTTATCCCTGAGCTTGCAGGCAAGCTTGACGGCGCTGCACAGCGTGTACCCGTACCGACCGGTTCCATCACAGAGCTCGTCGCTATCTGCGACAAGACTGTAAAGAAGGACGATGTAAATGCCGCTATGAAGGCAGCTGCTTCGGCATCCTTCGGTTACACCGACGAAGAGCTCGTATCGTCCGACATCATCGGCCTTACATGTGGTTCGCTGTTTGATTCGACACAGACCAAGGTTATGGATCTGGGTAACGGCCAGTCGCTCGTAAAGGTTGTATCCTGGTACGACAACGAGAATTCATACACAAGCCAGATGGTCAGAACCATCAAGTACTTCGCAGAGCTTAAGTAATTAATTTTGTTATAATTTATTAAGTAACTAGCAAATAGGGCTGTTGCAAAGACAAACAAAATACCACGGATTTACACAGATTTTTACGGATTGACACGGATAACACCATACAAAAATGGTTTATCCGTGCAAATCCGTTTTTATCCGTAGTAATCCGTGGTAAAGGTTTATCTTTGTAACAGCCCTTTTGCATGCCTTGTTATAGCCTCTTCATAATGCTTGGACGGCTTATTTTATCGGATATACTCATAATACATACTACATTGCAGATCAGCAAAACAATACAATATATCACCGACCATACTAACATATTGAGCCCGAGATATACTATAGCCAACACCGGGGCAACAAACAGAAATGCTATGATACTGGTTACATATAGGCTGTGGCGCGGGGTTTTTAGCAGCATCGAAAGGATAGCCGATATAAACATCATCAGCATCGATGACATGATACCGACAGGAAATAATAACACGAGCTGCCCGGCGGTGTAGCCATGGACGGGTGCAATATCAGGCATCACCGTTACTGCGATGTTTGCACCGATTAATGTTATTAACGAGGATAAACTAAGCATTGCCGCTGATATAAAAATCGGAACCATACACTTTGCTATAAAAATCGGCCTGATATGCAATGGTGTAGATAACAGCGACTCACCGGTTTTGTATACCTTTTCACCGCCTATCGAATATGCAATCAGGTTCGTGGGTATCCTCGGTATCACGAGTACCGTTATGAAAACAGCGTAATTCAGATCAAGTTCCCCTGTTAAAGTCGGTAGCAAACATGCAACAGCTGCAGGGCCTATGCACATGATCCCGAAGTTAAGCAATAACAGCTTTAATGTCAATAGATATTTTAATTCAAATCCGAAAACAACCCCAAACTGTGACTTTGGCGCTATGTAAGAGGTATAATTATTATTTGTTTTTATATATTTTGTGATCTTAATGTTTACAAAGTAATCTGATTGCTTCATTTTATATGTTTTAATTGTAAATATTATTATTGCACATAGGTAGATAATAATTAATACAAAACCAATGATAATCGCAGGGATAAAGTCTACTGTAACTATGAGCGTTAAGTACACTAAAAACAACAACCCTAATGGATATGTGATCATGGATACACGGCTGTTTGCAATTTGCATATCCCCCGATATAGCCGAAACATAAACACCGGCAATAGATATTGCGCCATAATTAAATATAGCCAATACTATTATACTCACCCATTGCCACGCGTTTAGCGTCATTTCATATCCCATAATCAAGTTTGTAAGCGCCGCGCATAAAGCCGCTACGCCGAAAAATGATATAGCAAAAAAGAAACAGAATTGAAATTTACCACCCATAACGCTTCTACCGTTTATAGGCGTTGATAGGAGGGTTTCAAGGGTTCTGTGTTCTCGTTCTCCTGCTATGCTGTCTGCGAGTATAGGCTTTAGAAACATTGCAGTTAATAAAGCCGCTGTTGTCAATGATGACGATACAGTGTGCGTAAAGATAGGGACAACGATACCGATGACCACAATTGATAGGCAATAAAAGACAAGCATTCCTCGCTCACGTTTAAAATGCTCTAGTTGGTTACGAAAGACAGGCTGTGATTTGCTCATTTTCACGCCCCCTTTGTTTCTATATCCATGTACAGTCTTTCGAGGCTGAACTGTCCGTGCTCCATATAGTGATCGCTGTCTTTGAGTGTTGATATCGAGTCGGTGAAGATATTTTTGCCGTGTCGGAAGATGCTTATCCTGTCGCACATTTTCTGTACCTCTTCAAGATTGTGCGTAGTCATGATGATTGTTGTGCCCTGCTCTTTCGCAAGATCCGACAGCATATGCCTCAGATCCGTCGTGCTGACAGGATCGAGCCCGTTTGTGGGTTCATCCAGCAACAGAATACGCGGCCTATGTAACATGGCCCGGATTAAGGCCACCTTCTTTTTCATGCCCGTCGAAAAACCCTTTACAATCAGCCGCTTTTTATCAAATAAGTCAAACCTACGGAGTAATTCATCAATACGTTTATTGGACTCAATGCGGCTCATGCCGTAAATGTCTGCATAATACATCAGGTTATCGTATACGGTTAACGCCTCATATAAGCCCACATCCTCAGATAAAACACCGCACATTCCGCGTACAGCATCGCCGCCTTTCACGGGATCGTTCCCAAAGACCGCAATCTTCCCCTCGTCCGGCTCTAATAACCCAAGCAAGAGGCGAAGCGTTGTCGTCTTTCCGGCTCCGTTATGCCCTAAAAACGCGTAGACCTCACCCTCCGAAATACTTAGATTAAGGCCGTTAATAGCATTCACTTCACCAAAGGTCTTCCTGACTTCATCAAATGTGATTTTGTTCATGCTCGTATCCTTTCGTATTTTTTGTATAGTATACAACACATTTTATGCTAAGTAAACTATACATTTATGAATAAATTAGTATACTTGACCTAAGCTTTGGTGTTACTATAATAAATACATGCTGTAAAAAGGGGTGAAACAGGCGAATGAAAACACGAATACGTGAGCTGCGAAAGCAACGGCGGATATCTCAAGAGGAATTAGCAAAGGCGGTGCGTGTCACTCGCCATACTATTACCTCAATCGAAAGCGAAAAATATATCGCCTCACTACCGCTTGCATATAAGATCTCAAGATTTTTTGGCCTGTCTATTGAGGATGTATTCGATTTTTCAGATGTGGAGGATATAGATTATGAAGTCTTTTAGACAAACAGTAACAGATAGGATACGCATACAAATAATTAAGGCCATTGCTGTCGGTTGTTTTGTTACTATAGCGTTTATAGTAAAAGTACAGTGGCAGGGTAATATTGAAGCGATTAGTGATGTGGACAAAATCATTATAATCGGTCTATTTTTCGGCGGGGAGGCCTCGGCTGTCCGCGCTATATTAAAATATCGCAAAGCACTAAAAACCCCTGAGGCATTGGATGCATTACATATTAAAGAAACAGATGAAAGGAATCGGATCATTATATTAAAAACTTGCCGATCTACTATGAATCTGACAATCACTCTACTGGCCTTTGCCGGGGTCATCGCGTCATTTTTTAGCCATACCTTGTTGATGACGATTGGCATTATCTTGATTTCGATTTTGGTATTGTATGCTGCGCTCGCGGCGTATTATTCTCGAAAGGTTTAGCTAAAGCCGATTTTTGTTTAATCTTTATCTAACACGTTGAGTATGATATTTTAACAGCTAACGATAATGCAGGGGTTACATTGAACAGTACAGGTGGTAAATGAATCTGTTACAGTAAAAGAAATGCAATATGGTACAAAAATTGATATTAAAGTGTTGCATGAACCCACAAACACATATTATTATACTCCAGCAGTTATTGCTGATGTAAAAAACCATACATATCCCGATGGTCTTTATCAGACTGGAAAGGCCTTCCCAAATGGTCAGCTATCTCCCGGTAACATAGATGGAAGTTCCGTTGAGTTTATGGGATGGAATATAACAAGTGTAAACAATACGAACAATTACCGTTTGTTAGAAGTAATTGTTTATGATGGAGTTGTAAACTACTAATAATGTTTTCTTGTGTAGATTTCATCATTGTGAAGAAATATATTTCTTCACAATGATGGTTTAGGAGTTACTTAAATGAAAAAAGCTTCAATGATATCAATGGTTTTCTGTATTATCACGGGAATAGTTGTATGGAACTTAATTAAAAACTATATTAATATGGAAGTATCTGTTCCAGAAATATTCACTTTGCAAAATGGTTTTGAAATGTCGAAGAAACATAAACCTCAACTTGAGGATGAAGCAGAAAGAGCCTTACAGACTTATAGAGAATTCTTAACTGGGACTATAAATGCAGGAATGTATAATATCAACACAATTATTATTCCTACAGGCGAACCATATAGTCGATACTATACTGAATACGCTTTTTTTGACTCAAGTGGTGATGGAACTCCGGAGCTTCATGTCAGATCAGCAAGAAATTACTTTATTTTTACATACAAAGATGACCAGATTGTATTTTGGAGCTCACTTTCACCATATGCAAAGCCACTTAATAATAGAGCTTTTTTGTCCACACGTTTTTCATTTGCATCGACTACGGAATCACACGGATATACAATATTGGATTACTCTGGAAATAAGGTACTGCAGATAGGCTTTTCTTTTTCTGATTCTAATCAAAATGGTATATATGATGAAGGTGACGAATACTGGTTTTGTGAGGCCCAAGTTTCAAAAGAGACATACGATATTTTGACTAATCCATATATGACTATTAGTTCAGACTTGATAAAGTGGGTTGTTTTATGCGAAAGCAAGAGTTAGCGTTACTTAAATATGATTAAATAGTTAGAATTATCCACCGTTCCGAGCTCAAAAAAAACAGCCGTTGTGATCAATAAAATCACAACGGCTATTTTATTCCCAAGAAATCGTCAATCGTGAGCTCGATATACTCCACGGGCTGCTTCAATATATCCTCTTCAACCCGCTCTCTTCGGGTTTCTTGCGTCTCATATTCCACTCCCATGTCCTTGCGGCTCTCATTTTCCGTATCGTCAAACAAGCCTATCTGCTCGGGCAGTGGGCTTTTTTTTATAGCTACGCCTGGCGAACGATGCTTCGCCAAACGGGCCTGTTCCTCATAAAACATGACCTGAGCCTCGAGCCTTGCGATTTTATCGTCCTTGGCTTTTATTAATTCTATATACTGTTGTGAGTCGTTCAATACATTGTCCATAACATGATTATATATAAAAATACCTTAATTGACAATATATACCTAACTCAGTATCCACGACGGCATCCATTTCAAGAATACATCCACGTATTTGATCGGCACCGGCATACCCGATATCGTAGGATAGAACGCCACAAACAGTAGCGCCGCCACACCTATATACGCGTACAACCATTTGCTGTGCGTAGGCCTGTCGTTGATTAGCTGTTTGAACATATACACGGTCATCAAGATGATAAACGGCACGGACGGGAAATAATGATAGATATACGTCGTGCGCGAGATCAATGCCCACGGCAGATACTGTGACAGATACGCAACGATTAGAAACAGCAGCAGCGGGCTAAAGCGTTTGGACAGCGAACGTATGCAAAACAGAAACGATGCTATCCCCATCCACCATATAGCGGGGTTACCAAACGAGCTGATGCCGCTGTTTAGGTTACCGACCATGCCCGCGAAATAGTATATCGGGCGTATCATAACCGGCCATGTGAACCACATCGACGAGAACGGATGCGTAGCCTCGAGGTTCGCATGATACCCGAACATGTCCTTCTGATTCTTTATAATGCCCGCGACCGCCTCTTTGAGATTTGCTGCCGGAAACGGCCCGCATTGCAAGTACCATCCATACGACAGCGCGTAAATGATCAACGGCACAACGATAAACGAGAATACGCAAAACGCTATCGTCAACAGCTGGTATTTTTGCAGTCTCAGCGGATACCGTTTAAAGAATGCGCACGCAAACAGCACGGGCAGACCTATCGCCCCGTATATCCCCTGCCACTTCGCCGCGATTGCAAGCCCCATCGAGATACCGCATAGTAGCAGAGGCAGCAGTTCATTCCGAGCAAAGCTGCGTAAATCCATATTCCTGCGCGGTTCCATATCTTCGTCACTGTAGGCATCACTATAGTAGTCATACATAAACATGTACATGAGCATAACAAAGAACGTCACAAACACGTCGATAGTGGCTATGCGTGTCTGCGCAAAGTGCATGAAGTCCAACGCAAACATCGCAGTAGCTGCTGTGGGCAGCAATGTGTTTTTGAACATGCGACGCGCTAGCAGATAAATAAGCGGCAGCATAAGCACACCAACTAGCGTACCCATAAACCGCCAGCCAAACGGTGTCATACCGAATATCTTTACCCCCAGCGCCATGATGTTTTTACCGAGCGGTGGGTGGGTCCATTCATATACGGGCAGCTTGTGCAATAGCTCATACGCGGTACGCGCATGGTAGATCTCATCGAAATAAGTGCTGTTCATAAATGTATTATTCTCGGGCACTATACCCTGCTCGTCAAACAGCGTCACGGGATCCGCTCCGTTATGCGTCGCTATGGTCACAGGCATGATACGTCCTGCGGTATCGCGAAAGGCCATCTCTGTGAGCATAAGCTCATCGCTGTTTGAGCGGATATAGATAAACGCATTCTGAGGATATCCGCCGAGGTCCGTGTTTCCCCATGAAAACACCGCTCCGGTATTTATGCTCGTGGCTGGGCTCCATGTCGTATTGTCCGGGGAATATGCAATCTCAAAGCTTTGATCATGCCTAGGCCCGGTCATATATTGTACACGAGAGACGGGTTCCGTACCTTCGAGCCGTAATATGACCCATTCCCCGTTTCTCGGTGCATACATCGACTGCGGCGACACCTTGTTGCCGAGATTTATAAACGCGACCACCGCATATGTGGCCGTTATCAACGCGACAAACAGTGGCTGATACCGCTCCAATTTCGTAGCGGATATCGATTGTTCCTTTTGCTTGCTCCGGTTAAACCCTATCGCATCCACGGTCAGGCATATACCAAACGCGATAGTCACAACTAGATAAACCGTCGAAACAAACGACAGCGAATCCGATATCAACGAGATATTATTACCGTTTTGGAGCATGTAGAGTACATCGGCGCAGTTTACAAACAACAACACCGAAAACAATCCGTAAAACATCAGGATATATTTTTTCGGCCGCAGTAGATACGAGACAAGCATAAACGCGAGCGCGGGAAAGATATATCGCTCATGCATCTTTACGGAGAACATATAAACAAATATATACAACGCGGCAGCGGCGAGGAATATAAACGAGCGCTCGCCCCGTTTTTTATTTAATATAAACAATGCAAACAACACCGTCAGTAGGATAAACAAATATCCCCACGCGTTATAAGTCATAAACAGGAAACGCGTGTTTACATCGATCCAGTTCGCGCCTACGAACGTGTAGAAATTGTAGGCGTTTACGGATGCATACGGGTATGAGGCGAGCGTGTTTCTATATTGATTGATGATCGGCATAAAGTTTAACCCGCGCGTAAACGGTACGAGCAGCATGATCATAAACGCTACGGCTATCCCGATATACAGCGCAAGCCTTTTTAAATTCTGAAAAGCCCCGGGCTTAAAGTTGATCATATGGCGGGAGCTTTCAAACAGCAGATCATACACCCCGTACAGAAACACGGGTCCTACGATCAGGGACTGAGGTTTTACGATCAGCGCATACGCAAGCAGCAAATAGCTCCCCAGGTGCTTCTTCTCGGTCATCAGATACACGCTCGTAAGCAACAGCAACGTATGCAATGCATCCACCTGTCCCCAGACCGTCGACAGCAAGATCACCGCCGGGTTTAGCAGATACAGTAACGCGATCGTAAACGGATTCAGCAGCTTATTTTGCTCGGGTAGATATTTCTTTGCGAGGCTATATATCACGAGCGCGGTCAGTACATCACAGAGTATGGCAGGCATCTTTATCAGCGCCGTAAACGCCTCACTGCTCAGCGAAAAGACCCTTGCTATGAGCCCGAGCGCCCAGAGGATGTACATATACCCGGGTGGATAGTCTGTAAATTGCCCCGAGGTATAGAACGATGACAATCCACCGTTTGCAAGCATCGAGGCCCAGGCCTTGAACGTGATGATGTCGTTTTCGTAGCCTTTATTTACATCCATGAGCACGAAACGCACCACAAGCCCGATGCCAACGAGCAATACCGGTGCGGTAAAATATCGTTTTATCCCCCCTATTATGCTGCCGGACGGGAACCTTACGACACCGTATAGTAATATCAAAATAGCGGCAAGCCCGCATATCTCATAGAGTTGCTTCATGCATTGCCTTCCTTTCGTAGCGGAATTTTTCGAGTAGCTCGTCCTGCCACGGGACTATGTAACGCTCTCGCCCATACAATGTCTCAGAACCGCAGTGCGTACAAAACCGCGCGTGATCGTCTGCAGGTTTTGAGCATGTTATACAGGCGTTTTGGGCGACAAAGCCGCAATCCCTGCACAAATGCCCGGCCTTTGACAGATAGCAGCTGCACATAGGGCAGAGATGAAGCCTTAGTTGCGCGTATTGCACGGGCTTGTCCCCTATGCGGCGGTCATATCGACTGAAATGCGACCGTTGTCCACATGTTATGCAATACAGCGCGTCTACGGGCAGGGTCCGTTTGCAAAGCGGATTTTCGCAGGTATTGTTTAGATACAGCCCGCATATCATGCAATAGTCTCCGCTACCGTACTGCTTTGCGCCGCAGCGCTGGCACGGGTCGGCCTTTTGCCAGATCGGTGGTTCCGTGGGCATAAACATACGCCTGAGCCCTTTTTTACCGCAATATATGCAAAACCCAGCGCTTTGAACGCATTCATGTCCGTTGTCTTGTCCGACGCCCGAGTGCGCCACAAGCTCGAACGCCCTGCCGCATGCGACGCATCGATATCGGTTGCGGACGGCTCGTATATATCCCTCGAAGTTTTGCAATACATTTCGCTCGGCAGTCTCATCTCGCATGCTTAAAGCAGTGCTCATACATAAGGTTTCGCTTATAACCCTTGCGCAAGCGAGTGAAACCCCGCAGACCTCACTGATATCCTTTGGGTCATTTAGCCCGATCTCACGAAGCACACAAGCCGGCGCAAGCAAGGTCTGCGCGAATATATCGGCCTCTACCTCGTGGCATTGATAGGGTCCGCCCATAACATTAGCATGCCCCATCGCATAGTGGCCGAGCTCATGCGCGATAGTAAACCGCCTGCGCCCATAGCTTGTGATCTGGTCGTTATAGAGTATTAAATATCGGCCGCTTGGTTTGTCATACCAGCAGCAGCCGCTGTCGCTGTCCGTGATGGTAATGAGCTCGCTAAACGTGAGCCCGTGTACGTTCATAAACCATGAATAAGGCTTTACGCGCAGATCCGGAAAAGCCTTAGTCATATCAAACATGTATATCGGTAGTGTGTCCTTCCTGAATGTCGACAGTAGGTCGAGTGCATGACGAATGGCGTGGCGTTTATCAGGTGAGGGGTTTACCATCAGAGAAAGCCTCCTCTATCGTTGAGCGTATAATCTTTAAAACCCATTCGCGATCCCTGTGCGATAACTGCATAGCCTCACGTGCGATCGCCATGACATCCGAGTCATATCCGCCCTCGGCCACCTCTCGCAACGAAATCGTGTGCCTTGACGGTTCCTTCGCAAGCTGCTCGTCGATGGTATCCTTTAGCCTGTCAAAGATATCCGCGTATTTCAAGCGCAATGCGGATTGCGTGAGCTGCTTTTTAGCGTATTTCCAAAACCCCTCGTGCGACGGATCAAAACCCGATGCCTCTAAACTCAGCGAGAACTGCGCCCGCAGATCGTCAAGTGCCAGGTTCATACGCTCGTCTGATTTTGCTGCGGCGTATCCGGTTAGGCGCGCATATACTGCTTCGCGCTCCGTGTATGTTAAATAGCAACCAAAACGCTGTTTCGCGTCCATAACCTTTACGTGATAGGCCTCGTGAGCCTTTATCTCGTCTTGCTGTCCCGTTGCATAGCTGTATCCACAATCCGAGCACTCCACGACACAGTCCGTGCCTATCAGAAAATCCGCCGAAACACGGTATATCCTCGACAGGTCCCTGATGGTATCGCTGTCCGGACGCGACTTGCTGAGTTCCCACATCCGCACTGTGCTGTCCTTTTTATCGAGCATCTGTCCCAGCTCGGCTTGGGTATGACCTGCTTTAATACGCA
>CAYURR010000074.1:0-13978 GCA_964446745.1 uncultured Defluviitaleaceae bacterium
ACGAGACATCTGACTACTTGGCGGGGTTTGATGCATGGTACATCGGCAGCGAGAGCGATGGTGAAAAGAAGAATGTGTACCTGACATTCGACGCGGGGTATGAAAACGGATATACAGAAAAGATCCTCGATACATTAAAAAAGCACGAGGTGCCGGCGGCTTTCTTTTTGGTCGGGACATATTTACGGGATAACCCGGAGCTCGTAAAGCGGATAGTAGACGAAGGTCACATCGTCGGTAACCATACCATGTACCATTCTGATCTTACCAAACTGTCTGCAGAAGAAGCCCAAAAGGCCTTAACGCAGGCTGACGATCTTTATAAATCTATCACAGGCGGGGAAGGGCTCAAGTATTACCGTCCTCCGAATGGTATCTACAGTGAAAAGAGCCTGAAGATTGTGCAGGACATGGGTTACAAAACGGTATTCTGGAGCCTTGCATATGCAGATTGGGATGTAAAGAAGCAACCCTCGAAGGAAATGGCTTTCTCCAAGCTATTACCGAGGCTTCATCCGGGCGCGGTGTTGCTGCTGCATTCCACCTCAAAGACTAACTGCGACATCATGGAGGAAATGATATTAAAATTTAAGGAAATGGGATATGAGTTTAAATCATTAAATGAGTGATTGGGAAATCGGTAGATGGTTGTGTGAAGATATCGCCCTCACACAACCATTTCACCACCTATAAATATCTTGGGGGATATTTCATATGGATAATGCGGAACTACTGCTCAAAATCAAGACTGCTCCCACGGAGCCGGGCTGCTATATGTTTAAAGATAAATATGGGTACATAATCTATGTGGGTAAAGCCAAGAGGCTACGCAATAGGGTAAAGCAATACTTTACCAAAGCGGCGGCAGAGGATGAGCGGACAGCTGAATTGGTGACGAAGATAACCGATGTGGAATATCACGTTGTGGCCTCGGAGTTGGACGCATTGCTACATGAATACCGTCTCATCAAGCTCTACAAACCTTGGTACAATGTCCTCATGAAAGCGGACATGCAGAGGCCATATCTTAGGATAGGTAATGAAGTACCATATGCCACACTTAGCATTTGCGATACCTTCGAGGCAGACGGTGCGGCGTACTTCGACTTCTTTGTGGACGAATATGATATCAAGCATGTACTGGATTTGCTATGCAGGGTATGGGGATTGCCGCAATGCGGGAAACGCAGCTTCAGCAGGCGACAAAGGCCTTGTGTATATCATGCTTTGGGTACGTGTATGGCACCGTGTGGAGCCGAGCCATGCGTTGACCGGTATGTTGCAGCCATAGATGATGTGAAACGGCTGTTTGCAGGCAAGAGGGTAAAGTGTATTACGGAGTTGAAACGCGACATGCGAGAGGCGGCGGATGCATTGGCTTTTGAGCGAGCGGCTGCCTGTAGGTCGATGTTAGAGGGTTTAGAGCGGCTAAGGCAGCTGAGCCGCAGACGTTATCATCTTCCGGATGAGGAAGCTGTGTTGATTTTGATACGACCGTACCGAGAAGAGGCGTTTTCGGCGTTTTACATAATAGATAAAAAGGTACGCAACCGGACGGATTTTCCGGCTGAACCTGATACCGAGTTGATTGACAGTTTTATTGCGAGCTTGGGAAATACTTCGAGGGAATATGTGCCGACGCACACCGCAGCCCAAGTAGAATTTGGCGATTGGCTGGCCGACTGCTTGTTAGAGGTGGGGGCTGAAAAGCACATTGTGTCGTTACCTCCAGGAAAGAGAGCAAGGCGTATAGCGGAAAAGGCTATAATGGATTTTACAAAGACGAGCTTAAAATGTACAACTTCACGCACTTAATGTATAATGATTCCTACATAAGTTATGACAGAAGGGACATGGATTTTGATGAACGGGGAATTGGTATTTCGCAACGCCGTACCGGGCGATGAAGGACTTTTATTGACACTGATACTTGAACTGGCTGAATATGAAAAACTGGTTGATCAGGTTACAGCAGATGAGGAAACGCTCAAAGAATGGATATTTGAAAAGAAAAAGGCAGAAGTCATGTTTGCGATACTGAATAACGAGGTTATCGGTTATGCATTATTCTTTCACAATTTCTCAACGTTTTTAGGTAAGTCAGGCATATACTTGGAAGATATATTTATAAGGCCCGCATATCGAGGCAATGGTTACGGTAAAGCCTTTTTGAGTAAGATAGCGGGTATAGCGGTAGAGCGTGGCTGTGGGAGGCTCGAGTGGTGTTGCTTGGACTGGAATAAACCGTCTATAGATTTCTATCTATCGTTGGGCGCAGAACCTATGGATGAATGGACGATATACCGTTTAAGCGGAGATAAATTAAGTGCTTTCGACATTAAAATCAAGTGATATGTTCGGCGAGATGACGTTTCTGGAAAATAATGAAGATGACTATGAAAACATTGGGCGAGATAAAGCAGATATACGAATTACTGTATGCGCGCTATGGGGAATTGTATTGGTGGCCCACGCAAGGATTGACAAAACCCGAATACGCACATTTTGAAATCATGGTTGGTGCGGTACTGACACAGAACACAGCGTGGACCAATGTAGAAAAGGCCTTAATAAACTTCGGGGATGCGTTATCACCGGAATATATAGACGCTATAGATATCGATGAACTCAAGAAGCTCATCAATCCGGCGGGATTTTTTAATCAGAAGGCTGTATATTTGAAGTCATTGACCGCATGGTATAAAAAATACGGCTACAGTATCGTAGCCGTACAAAAACATGCAAATGAGGATTTTAAAAGCCTGCGTAACGAGCTATTGAGTGTGCGCGGCATAGGACGCGAAACAGCCGATAGTATATTGCTGTATGCATTTGGCTTGCCGACGTTTGTGATAGACGCATATACGATGCGGCTGCTTACACGGCTTGGAATATTGACAGAAAAGAAACCTTATGAGGCTGTTAAAGCCTTATTCGAGGTTGGGCTGTCAAAGGAAGTAGATAAAGCAGAGCTATTTAATCGATATCATGCATTGATTGTAATCAACGCGAAGGAGCATTGCCGCACGAAGCCTGTTTGTACGACCTGCCCGCTGGAAGGGTATTGCGACCACGCAAACCAGAGCGCTGTTAACGAAGCTTGACATAGGTCGCGGCCTTGCGGCGGCGCATGTCGTCCATCTCTGCGTAATGCTTGCGCGTAGTATTGACATCCGCGTGCCCCAATACATCAGCTACCATATAGATATCACCAGTCTCCCTGTACAACTGCGTGCCATAGGTACTGCGCAGCTTGTGCGGGGAGATTTTTTTTAGCGGTGTGACGGGTTTGGTGTATTTCGCTACGAGCTTTTGCACGGCACGTACGGTGATGCGCTTGTTTTGTAATGACAGGAACAGCGGCTCGTCCTTTCCGTATGTGCCCTGATTTTTGCGTTGTTCAATGTAATCCAAAAGCGCTTCGCGAACCTCATCCCCGAAATAGATGATACTCTCGTTGCCGCCCTTGCGCGTTATCTTAACACCGTTTAAGTCAAAGTCTACGTCGGATATGTTGATGCCGATGCATTCCGAGACACGTAGCCCGGTACCCAATAATAGCGTAGTAATCGCGAGGTCGCGCTTGGTGGTCTTGTCGTGATAATGCTTTTGATGCTCGGTCAGGTGCTCGCCGGATTCTACCTCGTCCAGTAGATCGGCTATTTCGTTGGTTTCAAGTCGCGTAATGTTCTTTTGATGAAGCTTCGGAAAGTCCACAAGATCTGAGGGGTTTGAGGGTAGGCGTCTCTTTTTATAAAAGTATGAGTACATCGTACGTAAGGCTGCGAACTTACGTGATTTGCCACGCTCCTCATTCTGATATTCAAATACCATATCGTCCTCGGTCTTTGTATAATATGTAAGGTACTCCATGAATTCCTCGAGGTTTTCAGGCGTGACCTTTTTGATATCATCGAGGTCCATATCGATGATAGGTTTGCCATCCATCTCAGGTATCTCGTGAGATAGGAAAGTCAAGAATATCTTGAGATCGTATGCGTATCCGATACGCGTGAGCGCGGAGGTGTTTTCCGATATGCCCCTCATGAATTCGCTCACAAACGGAGGCAACTCAGCGAGCCGTTCGCGCAAACGCTTTGTTGTGGCTATCTTCAGATCGTCTTGGTAGTTGGACATAGATTTACTCCCTCCATAATCCGCGCGCAATAGCGCCGAACAGCTTTGTGTCCAAGTTTTCAAAGCGTGGTCTCAATTCACCGAGTAGAACACGTGCCTCCTCACGCTTTGTATAACCGTCGGCGGGGCAGGGGCTTTTGATGATGCTGATGTCCTGTGATTTGACATATCTGCGCACATCATCCTCAGGTACATATATTAATGGGCGGATTGTATATAGGTCCTGCCTGTCCAAATATGTAACGGGTGTGAATGTGTTTATGCGGCCCTCATAGAATAATGACATCATAAACGTATGCAGCACATCGTCCTTGTTGTGCCCGTATGCGATCTTATTACAGCCAAGCTCCTTTGCAAATGTATTAAGTGCGCCCTTACGCATCTTCGCACAGAGCGAGCAGGGGTTTTTCTCCTTGCGTTCTTCGAATACGACATGCCCGATATCTGTCTCGATCACATCGTATCTCACGCCCAATTGCTCACAGAGACGTTTGACGGGCTCTATATCAAAGCCACCAAAACCGAGTGATACCGTAATAGCCGTAATGTCATAGTGCTTTGGATAAAAGCGCTTCATCTCCGAAAGCGCAATAAGGGTTGTGAGGCTGTCTTTTCCGCCGGATATGCCCACGGCGATCTTGTCGCCGTCCTGTATCATGTTGTAATCTTCGCACGCTTTGCGTACGTAACTGAGTAATTGTTGAGTTGTCATAAGAGATATTTTACATGCTTTTATTAAATATTTCAATGTTATAAGGAAGTGTTCATTGCATTTGTCTCAGAAGATCCTCGTCGATGCGAAAATCCGTGCTGTCAGGGTCATATTGCGAGCCAAATTCGACGGTAGAGGTTCCTTCTCCGGGAAGGGCATTTGTATTAGTATCATCTATTATAGAAGCGGTGCTCGGAGCGGACTGTATCATAGTGCTCGGTATCGGTTCCTCCGGTGTGGACGTTAACGCATTCTCTACAGCAGGCTTGCCTTTTATGGTCGGTAGAAGACCCTTAACTGCATCCATACCGTCGGTGATAAACGAAAATCTACCTGACAGGTATTCTGATATGCCCTTGACTGCATCGGGCGCGACCTGCTCGGTCAGAGCTGCTTTAATGTTATACCTCAGTGAATGTGACAGATCCCTGTCGATAATACACAAAAACATTATGCCGAGCATGATAACACCACAAACGAGGCACTGCGCGTATAGCTTTTCCGTGTAGCTGACGTTCTCCTCGGGCTCGTATCGTCTCACATAACGCTTGGAGTTTGCATCCATAAATCCCATCCTCTCATATGTACAATCACTATGTTTGTACATATTATGCGAGCACGGGGATTGATATGAAACACGAATCATCTGTTGACATTTCATAATAGAATGCTATAATTATTTCTATGTTTCATCTGAAGGGGGACCATATGTTCGTGGTGCATTCGTATCTTCGGCTAAAAAACAATACATCCTTTATAAGTATAGTAAATTCAACAATAGCAGCAATAAATGATAAAATCAATTCCGAAATCAATATTGAAAAACAAAATCTAAAAATTGCCCTATTTCAAAATTGGCGAAAGTCAAAAATTGAGATAGGGCTTTTATATTTTAAATTCTCGGAGGTGCTTTAATGGCGGACAATGAATTGGCAAGGCGGTATGACGAGGCGATTCAAAGCTTCGTGGAGAAGGTGCGTACAGACCCAAACGTAATAGCCGTTATAGTTTACGGCAGCGTGTCGCACGGGACGGTGTGGGAAAAGAGTGACATCGACATGATGCTCGTAGTGCGGGACCAGAAACTGGTACACAAGAGTTACGGCATTTACGAGGACAACATCTTGATAAATGTCGATCTCGGGCAACGTAGCGATCTGAGGCGGTGGATGGATAAGAGCACGACCGGTTCGGTAGGGCACTCGTTCAGCTCTACGGGCAAGATCGTGTATACAACTGACGATAGCCTATACGAGTATTTAGAGGAGCATAGGCAAGTCGGGCAGGCCGATGTAGATAGGGCTCTGTTTATGATGGCCAATTGGTTGATCGGCCTCATGGAAAAGGTAGAGAAATGGCTCGTGGTCAAGAACGATCCGACATACGCTCGCTATTATCTGCTAAAGGCATCTGATGTGATTGCTCAGATGGAGGTATGTTCACATCACCAGATACCGACGCGTGAGGCGATACTACAGGCCAATTCGCTGAACCCCGAGTTGATAAAGAAATATTACTATGGACCTATGTCACACGAGATGTCAGAGTCGGAGATATACGACCTACTTAAGGACATGGAGGGGTATATCATGACATACTACGACAGGATCCTGAGTGTGGCTACAGAGTATTTTGGGGATGGGGAGATAAAGACAGGGACGCAGATATACAGTCATTTCAAGGAAGGGATGCACGTGCTGCATCCAATCTTAGACTTTTTGTGTGATCGTGGAGATCTCGAAAAGCTCTCTCAGACCATACGTCTGACCCCCAAAAGTAAACCGTCGGTAGAAGAGATGGCATTTGTTATGCCGAGAATGTGAGGTATAAACTATGGCAGTACGTACAAGCATTGAGGTATCAGGAGCAAAGCAAAACAACTTAAAGAACGTATCACTCGAAATTCCACGTGACAAACTGATCGTAATCACCGGCGTGTCCGGCTCGGGAAAGTCATCGCTCGCATTTGACGTGATTTACGGCGAGGCTCAGCGTCGGTTCTTGGATTCGATTTCAAACTTCGCGAAGAGCCGGATCAGTCAGGTAAAGAAGCCAAAGGTGGACTTTGTTAGGGGCCTGTCGCCGGTCATCGCGATCGAACAGAAAAAGGGGAACAACAACCCGCGTTCCACAGTCGGAACGGTCACCGATATCAACGACTATTTGAGGCTGTTGTTCTCAACGGTGGGGGTCGGGCGCTGTCCGGTATGCGGACATCCTCTGAGGCAGGTAACGGCGGCCCAGATGGCGGAGCATATATCCTCGCTGCCACGCGGCACGGTCGTGGAGCTTAGAGCTCCGCTATACAAGATCTACGGCGAGGACTACGAATATGTACTCAAACAAACACGGGAAAAGGGATACAGAAAGCTGATCATAGACGGTGAAGTAGTGGACATGTCCGAAAAGATAGAGCTCGATGACGAGCGGGACTACAATATAGAGATCATTATCGACCGCTTTACCGTAAAGCCCGATGTATATATCCAGCTGACCAAGTCAATAGAGGCCGCTATGGTATCGCTCAGTGAGGATCTGTTTATAAAGGTAGAGGTCGTTGGCGGCGTGGACGATAGCTTCTATGAAAACTTTGCGTGCCCGGAGCATCACTACTCACTCTGTGAGATGCAGCCATTCCATTTTTCATTCAACGCACCGGCTAGCGCATGTAATACCTGTATGGGTGTCGGGCGTTCGTATGTCGTGGAGCCGCGGTTTTTGGTTGTAAATGCCGACAGGAGCATCATGAAGGGCGCACTAAAGAACACGATATTCAACCCATCCGGCAAGGACAGCTACCGTACCGCAATCGTATTCAGTTTAGCCGAAAAGTATGGCTTTTCACTGGATACGCCATTCAACCTGTTGCCTAAGGAAATACACGATATCCTGTTCTATGGCACAAAGGGCGAAAAGGTCGAGATGAAGCAGCCTCCGTTCGCAACGAAGAAGAATTGGATCGTAGGCAGGGAGTTCCCGTTCAGGGGTTTTGTAAATGATCTCGAGAGCTGGTATCGCAACTACATCCGCAAGTCTATTTCGACAGAGATGTTCGAGCCGGACTTTATCAAAGACACAATGATCGAGACGGTGTGCCCCGAATGTAACGGCGCAAGGTTAAAGAGACAACGCCTAAACGTCACCATAAACGACCGGAACATCGACAGTCTGTGCAGGATGCAGCTGCCGGAATTGATCGATTTCCTCTCGGGGCTCACTTTCACGCCCGACAAGGCCGATGTAGGCAACAGCATCGTGAATGAGATTATGTCACGGCTTGAGCTACTGGTGGAAATTGGGCTGCATTATCTGAACTTGGGTAGGCGCAGCGATACGATCTCGGGCGGCGAGATGCAGCGTATCAAGATGTCGACACAGATATCGAGTGAGCTGATGGGTATGCTCTATGTAATGGACGAGCCGAGTATAGGTCTGCATCCTCGCGATTCGGACAGAGTTATAAGCATCATGAAAAAGCTCCGCGACATTGGCAACACGGTCATAGTAGTCGAGCACGATCCCGATACGATGAAGAACGCAGACTTCTTGGTAGAGGTCGGGCAAGGGCCGGGCATACATGGTGGTAACATCGTAGCCATGGGTAGCTATGAAGAATTCGTTGGACAGCCGTCTGTGACAGCGGACTTCTTGCTCGGCAAGCGTGAGATAGCCGTGCCGAAGAAACGCAGATACCCGACTGACGAATGTATCACGATCCACGGTGCGCGGGAAAACAACCTTAAAAACGTTACAGTAGACATCCCGCTCGGTTTATTTGTATGCGTAACGGGTGTGTCGGGATCCGGTAAGAGCACATTGATCAACGAGACACTGTTTAAGGAGCTCGAGATACTAAAGAAGTCCTCGCGTATCGTATCCGGAAAGCATGATTTCGTTTCGGGTGTAGACAAGATCAATCAGGTCATCAACATAGACCAGAGCCCGATCGGACGAAACAGTAAGTCCAATCCGGTTACCTATGTCGGGGTGTATGACAGGATCAGGGATTTGTTTGCGCAGACCGAGATGGCGGTCAGCCGTGGGTTCAGGGCACTCGACTTCAGTCTCACGCATGCTAACGGTGCACGCTGCGAGAATTGCACGGGTGACGGCATCATCGTGACTAACCTACAGTTCATGGCGGACATCGAGAGTATATGCCCCGTATGCAAGGGTTCGCGCTTTTCCCAAGAGGGGCTTGAAATTAAGTACAAGGGCAAGGATCTGTCTGAGGTGCTGGACATGACCGTCGAGGAGGGGGTGTCGTTCTTTGACGACAACAAATACATCAAACACAAGCTCTCGATCATGAATGAACTCGGTCTCGGATACATCAAGCTCGGACAGAACTCGACGACGCTTTCGGGCGGAGAAGCGCAGCGCGTCAAGCTGGCCTATGAGCTGGCCAAGATCAAGCGTGGCAGCCACAATCTATACATCCTGGACGAGCCGACGACGGGGCTTCATCTGTCCGATATACAAAAACTGCTGCTGTGTCTGAACAAGCTCGTCGACAGCGGGCACACCGTGCTCGTGATAGAGCATAACCTTGATGTTATAAAGTCAGCGGACTATCTGATTGACATGGGACCTGAGGGTGGTAATGGCGGTGGATATGTCGTCGCAGAGGGCACACCGGAGACCGTAGCGGCTTGTGAAGAGTCATATACGGGTAGGTATTTAAGGGATGTGCTTTAAGTAAAATTGCCGAGTATGTGGTTCGTCTACTACTGAATGGTTGACAATAATGTTCCATATGTTAAGATGATAGAAATATAGAATGGATGTGTTGCTATGGATATACCCACGATTTCAACAGCGCTTGCGATGAGCAATGTAAAGTCACAGGCCGGTATTTCACTTTTAAAAGGTCAGCTCGATAGGATGAAGCAGGTTGGCGCGCAGATGTGCGAGATGATAGAGGCTACTTCGGTAACCTCGCAAGCTGTTTCGACACCGGCACCAACGGTTTCTGTGGATACCGGTGGCTTTGATGTGAGCATTTAAGGAGGGGGATATCTATGGGTGGCTTTTTCAGTATAGACGGACCGTTTTATAGATTCGGCAGTATTTTGGCAGATGTAATTATATTGAGTTTTATATGGATCTTTTTCAGCATCCCGCTGTTTACGATCGGCGCGTCTACGACCGCGTTATTTTATGTGACGACGCGCCGCATCTCGAACAGGGAGGGTTACTTGTTTAAAGATTTCTGGAGTAGCTTCAAGTCAAACTTCAAGCAGTCTACGATTGTATGGCTGTTGCAGTTGGTGGTAGGCGGCATCATCATAATCAATATCCTGAACAAACACCTGTTGGGTGATATGATGCTGTTTGTGATACCGGTACAGATATGTATGTTTGTAGAGATATGCTTCGTGAGCTTCTATATCTATCCGATCATATCGCGCTTTGATATGAAGCTGAAGGAATCACTCAAGACTGCATTTTTCATGGCCAATAAGCATATCTTTACATCGATCACTTGTGCAGTATTGACTGTAGGCGTTGTGCTTGCACTGGTGCTGTATCCGCTTTTTGCATTGATAGCTATGGGTACGTTTGCATATCTTGCATCGTATTTGATAATCAGGGTGTTTAAGAGATATCGCCCGGAAATAGACAAGGACCCGTTATATGAGGGTGTTGAAGATTAAAACAAGGGACTAAATTCAGTATAAGAGAGGATGTTTGTAATGTTGATCAAACAGATTATTGAAACCGTAAACGCGGAGCTATTGGTGGGCGACCGCGACGCAGATACGGAGATAAAATCCGGCTGCGGCTCGGACCTTATGAGTGATGTACTCGCGTTTTCCAAGGAAAAGGTGCTTCTGCTCACGGGTCTTGTAAACCCTCAGGTCGTCAGAACGGCCGAGATGATGGATATAAAGGCGATACTGTTTGTGCGCGGCAAGAAGCCTACAACAGAAATGCTCGAGCTCGCGGAGGAGATGGGCATCATGATTCTTACGACAGAGGATCCGATGTACATAGCATGCGGTAAGCTGTACTCGAGCGGTCTGGGGTGCGGCGGATGACATTACGTTATGATGTAGCGGAGGGCGAATTCTTACGTGCGGGCGAGGCATCGTCAAATCTCAAGAAGGTCTTGAAGCAGCTCGGCATACCGTCGAACATCATCAGAAAGATCGCGATAGCTATGTACGAGGCCGAGATCAATATGGTCATCCATGCCAACGGCGGTGTAATAGACGTTGAGATCAGCGGAGAGAGCATCGACATCAGGCTCACAGATACCGGACCGGGTATACCGGATATCAATCTCGCCATGCAGGAGGGGTACTCTACCGCCTCGGAGCAGGCGCGTGACTTGGGCTTCGGAGCGGGCATGGGCATACCGAATATGAAGAAGAATTCGGATATGTTGAATATAACATCGGAGGTTGGGAAGGGTACGACGGTTCAGATCATTGTGAAGCTGTAAAGTAGGTGAAGCATATGAGCGAGAAATTGCATTCGGTTACATTGGAGCAAGACAAATGTATCGGCTGCACAAACTGTATAAAGCGTTGCCCGACCGAAGCCATCAGGGTTAGAAACGGCAAGGCGATGATAATAAACGATCTCTGCATCGACTGCGGGCTGTGCATAAAGGTATGCCGAAACCACGCAAAGAAGGCCACGACCTCACCACTCGCCGTGATCAACAATTTCGAATACAAGGTTGCGATCCCCGCGCCGTCGATCTATGCGCAGTTCAAAAAGATTCACGATGTGAACGTGATACTCACGGGCATCAAGCGCATGGGCTTTGATGAGGTGTTTGAGGTTTCACATGCGGCTCAGATGGTTACGGAGTACACACGGCGTTTTGTGACGTCCGAAAAGGGAGAGGACATAGAGCGTCCGATCATTTCCTCGGCATGCCCGGCGGTTGTGAGGCTCATCATCACACGCTTCCCGTCGCTGATACCGAATATCCTACCGGTGATAGCACCCGTTGAGGTCGCTGCGATCGCCGCAAAGGACTATCTGGAAAAACAGGGTATAAACCGAAATGATATCGGCGTATTCTTCATTTCCCCATGCGCCGCAAAGAACACATACATAGAAAAACCGCTCGGTATAAAAAAATCCGAGGTGGATGCGGTCATCTCGATGCAGGACATCTATATGCAGCTGCGTCACAAAATCAGCCGCCTAGAGAATGTCGAGATACTATCGTCAAGTAGCGCACATGGTGTGGACTGGGCGCTGACGGGCGGCGAGAGCAAGGGCACTAACTTTGACAATGCTATCAATGTAGACGGGGTCGAGAATGTTATAAAGGTGCTCGAGGAACTGGAAAACGGTCAGCTCGAGGGTGTGGACTTCATCGAAGGACTCGCGTGTACGGGTGGGTGCGTAGGCGGACCACTCACTGTATTCAATAGCTTCGTCGCGAAGAACAGACTATTGAGGGTGCAGCGGCGCATTTCGGAGTTGCCGTCCGATCAGAAGCGCGATGTGGATTTCACGTTTGACAAGATCAACTTTGAGTTCACGGAGTCGCTGGCACCAAATAATGCGATGAGCCTCGGTGAGGATGTTTCCGCAGCGATAAAGAAGATGGAGGCCGTAGAGGCACTATTTGCAAAGCTGCCGCTGACGGATTGCGGCTCATGCGGGGCGCCGACATGTTACGCTCTCGCGGAGGATGTGGTCAGAGGGGACTCGAACGAGGAAGATTGCGTGTTCCTGTTGCGTAAGAAGGTACATACACTCGCGGAAGCCATGCTTGATCTGTCGTCGAAGATACCGCAGACGAGCGCGCACGATCAAAGATGAGGGGCGGGAGAATATGACGGTATCGGATTTAAACACAAAGCTTGGGTTTGAGATACACTGCGCCCAAGAGGAAATCGGAAACGAAATAAAGGATGTATACATAGGCGATCTGCTGAGCTGGGTCATGGGCAGGGCAAAGGAAGGCGATGTCTGGCTCACGATACAGGGGCATTTGAATATCGTAGCCGTGGCGGTCTTGGCGGGGATTTCGTGTATAGTGATCTGTGAGGGCGCACAACCCGAGGCGGATACATTGAAAAAGGCAGAGGCTGAGGGCATACCGGTTCTCACTACGCCGTTGAATTCATATAAGGCGGCTGTAGAGATATATAAGCTGGTGGTGTGATGTTTTACGACTTTCATATGCACAGTGCGTTGTCACCGTGCGCGAGCGAGGACATGACGCCTAATAATATCGTGAATATGAGCCTCATAAACGGCTTGGACTGCATAGCGGTGACCGATCACAATAGCTGTAAGAATCTACGCGCGATCTTAGAGGTTGCGAAGGATACCGAGCTGTTGGTGGTATGCGGCATGGAGGTAACCACAGCCGAGGAGGTACATGTGGTCTGCTTGTTTCCGGATATTGATGCGGCAGAGCGCATGGAGGAGATATTACGTGCGCATTGGTATACAGTGCCAAATAAACCGGATACCTTTGGCGTACAGGCATATATGGATACAGAAGACAATGTGACGGGATTTTGCAGACACCTGCTGGTAACGGCTACGGATCTGGGCATCTACGACCTGGTAAGGCATACCGCCGAGCTCGGCGGTATCGCCATACCAGCGCATGTGGATCGCACATCTAACAGCTTGCTCGCAAGCCTGGGCTTTTTGCCGAGCGATCTGCAGGTGGATTTTGTGGAGCTCTCAAAACGCATAGAAGACCCCGTCGATTATATGGACAGAAACAAACGACGCTTCCAGAGGCCGCTTACGATCATCCGCTCGTCTGATGCGCATTATCTTGAGGACATAAACGATGCGGTGAATGAACTGCCGTTTCCGAAACCTTCAACAGCCGCTGAGCTGATCGGACTGCTTAAAAGACTTGGATCGGATGCGTGTCAATCATAGATTGTACGGTCAGGTCGTGCATGATGATCACGCATATGAGCAGAGCCTCGATGTTTGAGCGCAGTAGACCGTGTCTGCTGAAGTGACCGCGTTCCTCGTCAACGCATATCTCGTCGGCCTCATCCATGTATATGCAGATATTGTCCATGACCTTGTCAGTCATAACATGCAGGGTCTCCCGGTCGATCCCTTCGGCACAGTCCGTGCAGATCGGGCTACCCTCGTATATCCATTCATCCAGCACATCATGTA
>CAYURR010000075.1:0-13839 GCA_964446745.1 uncultured Defluviitaleaceae bacterium
CAGACATAGCTGAGATTCAGGTTACGGCTAAAAATTTTTACGATATGGCCCGAAAAGATATACTTTTGACCATACAAACCGGAAATGTCCAATATAGTCTACCCACAGCGGCAATTGATACGGCAGCGATGATGTCCGCATTAGGTGCAGATGATCCAAAGAAAGTTATCGTGAATGTTGTAATAACGGTAGGTATGAATAAAGCGGTCTTGACAATGGTTGATAAGGTTGTTCAGTCGCACAATATGGGGCTTGTTATTCCCCCTGTTGATTTCAAAATAAAAGCTGAATATAACAAGGCATCGGTTGAGATTGACACATTTAGCCAATATGTGAGCCGCTCGCTAGAAGTTACGTCAGATCAAGCACGTAGCATCACCACTGCAGTCGTCCTGAATCCCGACGAGACTATTCGCCATGTGCCTACCCGCGTATATCAGCAGGGAAGCAAGTGGTACGCAAAGATCAACAGCCTGACAAACTCAACATACGTGCTGATACACAATGAAAAATTGTTCATAGACACAAAAGGCAAATGGTATGAAAAAATAGTCAATGAAATGGCAAACCGTATCATTGTGTCCGGTGTTGATAATGACATGTTTGATGGGGATAGAGACATTATAAGAGCTGAGTTTGTTGCTATCATTATTCGTGCGTTAGGACTTCCCGCGACGGGGGATGGGACGGTTTTTACAGATGTAAGTTCATCGGCATGGTATAGTGGTTCAATAGGTACAGCATATGAATATGGGCTCGTTTCAGGTGCTGGAAATAATATGTTTGCCCCCGGAAGAAAAATTACCCGTCAAGAAGCGATGGTTATGATTCAACGCGCGGCAAAAATCGCAGATTTAGTTGAAAATGAAGGGGATATAAGCATTTTCTCTGATACTCATGATCTAAGCGATTGGGCGTTGGCCGCTGCCAAGTTCAATGTTGGTTCGGGTATAGTTGTTGGCTCCGGAGGTATGTTAAAACCTCAAGACAATATCACTCGAGCAGAAACAGCCACGATTGTTTTTAATCTTTTGCAAAAAGCAGAGCTTGTAGATTAAAAGCTTTTGTATGCAATCCATGTTATAACTCCATAATAAGGTAAGTGATATGTAACAAAAAATGGAGGTAGACGTGGGTGCAATGGTTGAGCGTATCGGTGTAATGAAAATAGCGCGTGAAATGGCGTTTATAGAGAAATCGGGGTGGTGGTATCGGATATATAAAGAGATGTGTGTGCTAATACCGGACAAGAAACCGCAAAGCAACAGATGGGAAGCATTGCTTGCGATTTACACCAATCCGATGATAAAGATGTGAGGATAGAAAAGTTTAAGATTGGCTATTGACAAGATGACATTTTTGTGGAAAACTATAGTTACAAATTTAAACGAAAAGAGGTGGATAAAATGACAAACAGATATTTACTGATAAAATCTAGAGCCGTTTTGTCCGCTGATAATAGGTAGAATGCCTTTTTCTTTGGATTTATAATGTCGCCTCTGATTTTATCAGAGGCGATTTTTTATTTCTAATTATTATGAGAGAGGTAGACAAGATGAAAGAATTAATGGAAAGACCTGCAACCCAAATATTACAAATAACAGAATCTAAGAAAAAATCAATAATCTGCAACCATATCTTAAAGGCACTTCCCGATTGGTTTGGCGTTCCGGAATCGATAGAGGATTATACGCAAAAAGTAGCTGATATGCCCTTTTATGCCTGCTACTGTGATGGTGTTGTTGTCGGGTTTGTAGCGATTAAGGTACATAACACCTATACAGCAGAGGTTTGTGTTATGGGGGTTTTAAAAGAGTATCATCGTCAAGGCATCGGTAAAAGGCTTATTAAACTATGTGTAAATTACTGCAAAGAACATGATCACAGTTTTTTAACAGTTAAAACACTTGCTGACTTACACCCTGATGAGGGTTATGCTAAAACAAGAAAATTCTATCTCTCTTGCGGTTTTAGCCCGCTTGAAGTATTTACCCAGATATGGGACGAAAACAACCCCTGCCTGTTTATGGCAATGAAAATCTAAACGCAGTATCCGTGGAAATCCGCAGTGATCCGTGTCAATCCGTGGTATGGTTTTCGGACATAACCTAATCCCCTATCACTACCTCCTTCGCATTCGCACAGGCCTTGATATCCCGCTCCGTCTGCTCAAACCACTCCAAAAACCGCTGATCTGTATGGATCTCGATAGTATCCATCTCGGCACGCATGGAGAGGTTTCGCTCGGATTTATATTTGCGCATATCAAATATTACAGCCTTGACCCGCTCGCCGAATGCCAATATCTCACCATCAAGCCCATTCTCACCAAGCGCTTCTGTCCTCTGCCATTTCAGCAGGTGGATGGAGGCGCTCTTTTCATGCGGTTTGAAGAACTCCTGATAAATATGCTCTGTGATATGCGGGACATAGATTGCATACAGCTTCAATATGCCGAGTAGCGCATGGTACAGAGCATGCTGCGCGCTCCTACGTTCCTCCGTACCGTGGATTTCGGGTTTATACAAACGCTCCTTTACGATCTCCAGATAGTTGTCGCAAAAGTCCTTCCAGAAAAACTCGTCGATCTCATGCCTCGCAGAGCCAATCTCGTATTCGTAGAGCAAAGCGGTGGCGTTCATCATTGTCTCGTGCAGACGTTCAATGATCCACCTGTCTATAGGCATCAGCGTTTGTTTTTCTGCGCTATCCAGATCTATATCCTGTAGATGTGAAACCCCAAATTTCGATGCATTCCATAGCTTTGTGATAAAACGCTTAGAGATACCCAGATCATCCGGAGAAAAGAATGTATCCGTACCCAAACGTGCACCGGCTGTCCAATACCTCAATACATCGGCGGAATGGATCTCTATCATATGCTTGGGGTCGAGCTCAGAGTTGCTCTTGGATTTGCTGATCTTTTCTCCGCGCTTTGCGAGTACAAAGCCGCATATCATCAAGTCCCTCCATGGGATTGAGCCGGTATGGTACAGGCTGCGTACGATTGTATAAAAGGCCCAGGTGCGGATGATTTCATGAGCTTGGGTGCGCATGGACATCGGCGTGAGCTTAAGGCCCAGCCGCTCATTGATCTGGGGTGTGATGCTCGAGGTCGCCCAGGTATCGAATACCGCGCTCTCGGGTGTAAACTCCGTGCAGCCGCATGAACAAACACCGTCATATTCCGTCTCGAGCGGATTTGCGGGCAGCTGATCGGGCTTTGCGAATACAGGCTCCCCGCATTCTGCGCAATACCAGACCGGGAACGGGACTCCGAAGTAACGCTGGCGGGATATGCACCAATCCCATTTCAGGTTCTCAACCCATGCGATATATCTGTTCTTCATACTGGCCGGATACCAGCGGATTTCATCAGCGGCCTTTAAAAAGCGTTCCCTATCGGTCAAAACATCGATATACCATTGCCTCGATGGAATAATCTCGACCTCCTTGCCGCAGCGCTCGTGCGTGCCTACAGCGTGAATGATGGCCTCGGACTTTAGCAGCAGTCCGCGCTCATCGAGTAACCGGATGATCTCCTTGCGTGCGGCATAAACGCCCAACCCAGCGATGAGCGGGACATCCTCTGCTATATGACCGTCTGGCAGTATTACCTTGCGATACGGCAGATCATATTCGTTATACCATTCAACATCCGTGCTGTCGCCGAATGTCGCGCACATAACGACACCTGTGCCTTTGTCGATAGCAACACGCCGGTCGGTGTAAATCGGTATCTCGTAGTTATAGAGTGGGACGGTTGCGGATTTTCCAACGTTTGCCGAATAGCGCGCGTCGTCCGGGTTTACAAACAGGCAGCAGCAGCCATACAACAGCTCGGGCCTTGTAGTGGCTACCACGAGCGGTATATCACCTACATAGAACGGGATGTAATTAAAGACGCTTTCGACCTCGGCTGTATCCAACTCGGCCTGTGCGATCGATGTTTGGCATTCGGTACACCATAATACGGGCGAGGATTTTGTATATGCCTTGCCCATCTGCACAAGCTCCAAGAATAGCTGCTGTGATATCTTGCGAACCTCGGAGCTGATCGTCTGATATGTCAGAGACCAATCGACCGAAAAGCCAAGTGATGACCAGAATGCCTTGAATTCCGTTTCATATCGATCGGTAGTGCTGTGGCAGCGTTCAATGAATGCGCTGCGTGCGAGGGTATGGGCCCTGATCCCCTCCTCGCGCTCTACGAGGCGCTCGGTCGGCAGACCGTTGTCATCAAAGCCAAACGGGTAGAATACATTCGCGCCCTGCATACGGCGGAAACGTGCAATTATCTCAGCCTGGGTATATGAAAATAGATGACCGATATGCAAGCTACCGTTGACGGTGGGTGGAGGGGTATCGATCGAATATAAATCCCCATCTGCATGCTTGCTAAACCTATAGATTTCTCCATTCTGCCAGAGCTGTTGCATCTGTCTTTCGATTTCCTTGAAGTTGTAATGCTTTTCCATAGATAACCTCCGAATAATAGATTACCGAATGCAATAAAAAAGTCCCAAGCGATATAAATCGCTTGGGACGAACATATTGTCCGTGGTACCACCCAAATTCGGAAGCCATGCTTCCGCACTCTGTCGATACGGGATTAGCCATGACGCTATCCGATATCGCTTTCCTCAAACCCATCGGGGTTCTTTTTACGGTGGAAATTCCGTTGAAGCCTACTGAAAGAGCACAAAAAAGCTCTATGTTCGGTTCACAGCTCAGGGGCTACCTTTCGCGTTTCCTTCACGAGAGCTTACACCGGCCGCTCCCTCTCTGTGCATCAGAAAACACGTACTCCTCCCCGTCAATGCCTTTATTGATTCGGTTATATAGTTTTATTGTTTATATCACATTTACAGGAAAGAGTCAATATTCTGTAGCCGATAGTGTTCCTGTGGCGCTGCTCAAGTATCTCAATGCGTTTACCATATTCAATTCGCCATAGCCCCAGCGGTTATCGGGATAGTCGAGGCTTTGACGGCGGTTTGCGCCCTTTGCGAGTGCTTCGGCGGCGACTTGGGTATTTAACTTGGGTTTGTTACCCCTTACAATACCCCACTCCAAGAGCAGCGCACTACCCCCGGCCAATGTGGCAGCCGATACGGAGCTGCCGGTCATCGTGCCATAACCTGACGGATAAAGGCCGCCTACCATCACACCCGGTGCAACCAATAACGGCAGGTCATCATATAAAGTATTCGGACCTCGCGAGGTTTCCACATAGAGCCTGTCGTCGTATGCAGAATAACAACCAGCCGAATTTAAGTATGGGGTGCATGCGGGAGAGGTTATCGTGTAGTCGGGATCGGGCATCAAAAATACGGTTTCGTTGACTGTCTGTGGACTCATCAGGCTGCGCACGGGCAAGTAAGCGTGATAAAAGCCGTTACGTATTTCGTCACCGTTCAGGATTATACTCCATATCCCCTCGGCGGGCTCTTTAAACCTAAGTGTGATATAGGTATCGTCATAATCAATAGTCAGCTCCCCTTTTTGAAATAAAAAATTACCGGTGAAATCACTGTCATATTCTGAAATACGATTGATACGCTCGCCGGACGGGGCCGTAATCATCACACTTAAATGATCGGCTCTGTCATGGGACAATATCATCGTAAACCCGTATTCGCGCTCGCCCACACGCAGGTCAATCCTTGAGGAGAGCCCTGTTTTTAGGATACGGGATTTGTGATGATGCTTGGCGTTACCCTCGTTACCTGCAGCCGCAGAGATGATCACGCCGTTCTGCTGAGATATACCTGCCAAGAATTTTTCAAAATCAGCGAGACCGTCGTGGGCAGTAAAGCTTGTGCCTATGCCTATACAAATGGATATCGGCTTACTAAGAGCTGTCGCTTGATCGTACATAAATTTTACAGCCGCACATAGATCCCTGCTATCGAATACATCCTCGATGATGGGCGATATAATGAAGGTATCGCATAGCTCTCTTGAAGCCTTTTTGAGCTTTACAACAATCATGTCCGCATCGGGAGCGGCTCCTACTAATTGCTTTGCCTTTCGTGCACCCGCAACAGATGCGAGGAATGTGCCGTGACCGCTTGTGTCACGTGACGGTACGATCGCATACGGGTCTTCGGACGCGATCGCACGCGTGATGTCCTCGTTCGTGTATACGGTATCCGTAGCCTGATCCCACAAAAACAGTATCTTGCTCGTGCCGTCCTCATATATAAATTCGGGCTGTGTATAGTCTATCCCTGTATCCGCAAAGCCCAATATCACACCGCTTCCACGCAGCTGCAGCGCCGGTGTCTCCTGCAGATAGAGTATCCCCGTGCTCTCCAAGCTCCTTAAATCCATTAGCCCCATAGGGATGGCTCTGCCGTATTCGATCGGGTACTCGCTCAAAGGCGGCTGCGATTCTTCGTCGGGGACGATGGCGGTGCGCTGCGCATCGAGGGGTTGCAGGCCAAAGCTCCCCGCTACACTGCTTTTATTTGCATATAGATTCAGAAAGTCCAGTGTACTCTTTAGGCATAGCTTACCAAAACCGGACTGAGCGTTTGGGTAGGTTGTGCCCTGAGTGCGTATCGCACCGTTTTGAAGAAAGGCTTTGAGCCGCTGCCCGTAGAGATATGGATCATTGCCGTAGACGATGCCCCATTGCATCAATAGTGCGGCGGAACCGCTTACAAAAGGTGCAGCTATGCTTGTACCCGTGTAACTGTCATATCCTCCACCGGGCTTTGGAGCGATGATATTCTCGGCCGGGGCAACGATATTGGGTTTGACGAACAGGCCGTTACGCGTAAATCCCTGACCGGAAAAGCTGCTGATATTTCCTATTACGGAGTTATATCCACCGACTGAGATTACGTTCTCTGCAGTAGACGGGATCGTGAGTGTGGTGCGCGACTCGGGCTTTAGAAATGCAGTTTTAGGTGAAACAAGCTCGCTGATCGGAAGCCATATATCAAATCTGCCTATTGTTATATTCTCTCCGGTGATACGTAGGTTCCAAACACCCTCGGCGATGCCGGTTGCTGCGCCCGGGACGTTGCTTTCTCGCGGCATAAAACGAAAGAATACCTCTTGGTCGATGTTGTAATGCGTAGCCTCCCCGTAATAAACAAATATCCTCGCATCCTCGAGCGTATAGATACGTATGCTCTCAAACTGATTTATACGACCTGTGGACACCCCGGACGGTGATATGATCTCGAGCCCGAAGCTGTCGATAAACGATTTCCAGAGGGTCATATAGAATGTGCCGATGCCCTTTTGGGTTGTAAACTCCACGTCGACTCGCTCGTTGGTGGCTACGGTACCAGAGTAATGATGCCCTGCGGTACCCTCGTTGCCGGTTGCGACTACAAACGATGTGCGCCATTTCTGGCATTGCTCATTGATATAGGTCTCAAATAGGGATTTACCGTCATGTCCGCCGTCGTTCGTGCCGTAGCTCAGATTGATCACGAGCGGCATGCTCATCTCTAGGGCCTTGTCTAACGCGTACTTGATACCGCGCATGATCTGCGTCGTCTTAGGGTTCTGCTCGCTTTCGCGTTCACCAAGCTTTACGATCAACAGTCTAGCCTCGGGTGCCACGCCATTCAACCCGGCTGCTACACCGGCTACACCGGTACCATGCCCCAAGTCGTCGCGCTCGTTTACTATCGAGTACGGGTTACCACCCTCCTTTAATGTCTCTATGGCGAGATTGATTTGATCCTCGTTATATTCAATGCCGTATAAAAAACCCGGCGGGGGCCCGCCTGTACCGTTTTCGGGTGGCTTTCCGGTTTGATCCCAGATATAAGAGATACGCGTTTTACCATTAGAGCCGAAAAAGTCCGGGTGCGTATAATCGATCCCCGAATCCAATACCGCTACCAATATATATTTTCCCGTTAAATTAAATCGGGTACCGCCCTGCACGCTGGTTATGCAGGAGGTGCTAAGCGCGGTCTGGCTTGAGATCGGCTGGCTTGTTGCCTGGATTAAAGCTGTATTAGAGACGGAATTCAATTGTTTGGGGAATTCCACATACTCAATCTGTGTATATCTGGTGAGTCTAACCGCGTTGCTCTCGGGTAGTGTTAGTATGGCGTAGTCCTCGCTCAGATACTCTGTTTTAGCAGATAATGCCTGCTCCACTTCCTTTAAATCACCCGAATATTTAACAATAACCTCGATATCAGCCATAAGCTATCGCTCCTTGTGCAGGGTCTCTCTCATATAGGATATGCGGCAGAGGTTGCAAAGGTAAATGAATGATGATATTGAGCGCGCGTTATGCTATAATGTCCGGAAAGATTCCATGCAATTGATTACACAGAAAACGGAGGGAATTATAATGCCATTGATTGACATGCCTCTGTCGGAGCTTAAAACCTATACGGGTATCAATCCGAGACCGCATGATTTTGACGACTACTGGGAACGCTCCTTAAATGAGATGCGCGCGACCAATCCTGATATAGCGCTGATGCCTGCGAAATTTTCCTCGCCGATAGCGGATTGTTTTGACCTGTACTTTACGGGTGTGGGTGGCGCAAGGATCCATGCCAAATACCTACGCCCTAAGCATATATCACATCCTGTGCCCTGCATCTTAGAGTTTCACGGTTATACCGGAAACGCCGGGGATTGGGTGTATAAGCTCCCGTATGTGGGCTCCGGCTACGCGGTAGCGGCGTTGGACTGTCGTGGACAGGGTGGTCTGTCTCAGGATCGCGGCGGAGTGGTAGGCAATACGCACCACGGACATATCATCAGGGGACTCGACGGTGCCCCGGAGGATCTGTTATTCAGAGATATCTTTTTAGACTGCGCACAGCTTGCGAATATCATGATGGGCTTTGACGAGATAGACGAGAACCGCATCGGTGCTAAGGGCGGCTCACAGGGTGGCGCGTTGACTGTAGCGTGTGCGGCTCTCGAACCGCGTGTGCGTATGGCGGCACCTGTTTTCCCGTTTCTGTCAGATTACAAGCGCGTTTGGGAAATGGATCTCGCGAAGGATGCGTTTCAGGAGCTGCGAACATATTTTAGGCTGTTCGATCCGCGCCATGAACGCGAGAACGAGATATTTACGCGACTTGGATATATCGACATACAGCATTTGGCATGTAGGATAAAAGCAAAGGTGCTATGGGGCATCGGGCTCATGGATACGATCTGCCCGCCGTCTACGCAGTTTGCGGCATATAACAAGATGGTGTGCGACAAGAATATGGTTATCTATCCGGACTTCGGACATGAAGGACTACCGGACTTTGATGACAAGACATACGAATTTTTCAGACAACTGTAAGCAAGGATTTACAATACATGGCAAATAAAAGGAGGTAAATTATGGACTTTATGCAGGAGTATAGCAGATGGCTCAACGATGAAATGTTCGACGACGCGACGAAGCAGGAGCTACGGGGCCTCGAAAATGACGAGAATGAGATACGCGAGCGGTTTTACAAGAATTTGGAATTCGGTACAGGCGGCTTGAGAGGGATACTCGGAGCGGGCACAAACCGTATGAATATCTACACGGTGCGTAAGGCAACGCAGGGCTTGGCCAATTACATCATCAAACAGGGCACGACCTCGATGGGCGTCGTGATCGCACATGACTGTAGGCATATGTCTCCGGAGTTTTGCCTCGAGGCTGCGCTCGTGCTCTGCGCGAACGGCATCAAGGCTTCGATCTTCGAGGGGATGCGTCCGACACCGGAGCTGTCGTTCGCGGTCAGACACCTCGGCGCGACGGCGGGTATCGTAATCACTGCGAGCCATAACCCGCCGGAGTATAACGGTTACAAGGTATATTGGGCAGACGGCGGTCAAACACCGTTCCCTCGCGACGGTGAGATCATCAATGAGGTCGACGCGGTTGATTTCTCCGCGATTAAGACCATGAAGAGATCTGAAGCCGAGCAGGCAGGGATGTTGACTGTATTGGGTGCTGAGGTAGACGACGCGTTTATCACAAATGTTAAGGGTCAGAGCATACATCCGGAGATAATCAAGGATTCGGATTTGAGTATTGTATATACCCCGCTGCATGGCACGGGCCTAATGCCGGTACGCAGGGCGTTGACCGAAATGGGCTTCAAGCATTTATATACGGTACATGAGCAGGAGGTTCCAGATCCTAATTTTTCGACCGTGGATTATCCGAACCCTGAGGACCCGAAGGCGTTTACCATGGCTATCGAGCTCGCAAAGCAAAAGAACGCGGACATCGTGGTCGGGACAGATCCGGACGCAGACCGCGTAGGTGTGGTCGTAAGAGAAGCGGACGGATCGTATACAGCGCTCTCGGGCAATATGACCGGTGTTATCTTGACCGAATACATCATTTCTCAGCGCAAGGCCACGGGTACATTGCCGGAGAATCCGGCTGTGATCTCGACGATTGTTTCTACGGATATGACAAAGGCTATCGCCGATGCATATGGCGTTGGATATGTGAATACGCTGACGGGCTTTAAATGGTTTGGCGCGAAGATGAAGGAATGGGAGGACTCGGGCGCACATAATTATGTGTTCGGTTTTGAGGAGAGCTACGGCTGCTCGTCAGGCACATACTGCCGTGACAAGGATTCGGTCGTAACCACCATGCTGATATGTGAAGCCGCGGCATTTTACCGCAAGCAAAACAAGAGCCTCGCGGATGTGATCAACGAGATGTATGAGAAATACGGATATTACATGGAAGAGAATGTATCCGTTACGCTCAAGGGCATAGAAGGCGTGGAAAGCATCAAGCGTATTATGGCTAATATGCGCAAGAACCCGCTGACTGTTGTGTATGGCAAGAAGGTTGATAAGGTCACGGACTATCTTGAAAAGACAGATCTGCCGATCTCGGATGTATTGTATTACAACATGGAGGACGGGTCATGGTTTGCGATACGCCCGTCGGGCACTGAACCCAAGATTAAGGTCTATATGGGCGTAAAATCAACGAGTAAGGACGCAGCAAGGGATCAACTTGCGGGTATGGGTGGCGAGATCAAGGCTCTTCTGCAGTAAGGGGGCATAGTTAATGGCTTTTGTTGCTCTGGGGTTTCAATACCTGAACTTGATATTACTACTACTGTCACTAAGCGGAGCGGTACTGTTTTTCATGGTGCTGTTTAAGCTCAATAAAGCACTCGATATATGGCTGAGAAAAAATAGGAACGACAAGGAATGAAAAGGGGCTGTAGCGATGCTACAGCCCTTTTGTGTTAATGATCCTATTTATTATTCGTTGAGATATGCATTTTCTGAACGTTTGATTTGAGGACCTTGTCGCGATCCGACTGAGATTGCTTTTTATTAAAGGCCGCATTCAAATCCCGGCTGACCTCAAGATAGCAGGTATCGCAGTAACGGCCACGGGTTATAGGTTTGCCGCAGAGATCACACTTGACATCAGCTTGCATGCCCTTTGATATCTCCAAGCGGCCATCGCGGATATAGGTCATAATCTTTTTATGGCTTACACCTGTGGCCTCGGCTACTTCCTTTAGGGTGCAGTTGTCATGCTCTCTAATATATTCCTTTACGCTCTGGAATAGGGCCTCCTCTGCCTTTATGCAATTGGGGCAGATAGAATCCGATATCCTATTGAACAGCTTACCGCAACGTGGGCAGTTTACAACTTCCATATTACACTTCCTCTCTGAGCTGAGATGGCTGTATGGTTCAGCTGCTTGGTTTCATCAATCGCATTAGCGGTTGATTCTTTTGCAATAGCACAAACAACGGACATCCGATACAGGTTATGACGACGAATTCGCCAATAAATATTGTAAAGATATTATAAATCAGCGGAGTGGAAAAAACAAATGTGAGTTCAAATGCAACCAAAATATTTGCAAACATCGGGCACAGCGATGCGATTATAAGATTACCGGTCCTCTTATGCATATAGATCATTGCGTATAGACCGATAGTGGTTGCTATGGTTCCGACGAATACATCGATCGGCCCGAGCGGGGAAAAACAATTTGAAATCAAGCAGCCCACTATAACCCCAAGGCCAAATATCGGATCGATCAAGGCCAATAAATTTAAGGCCTCAGATATCCTAAATTGAACGGGTCCATAGCTGATCATCGGCAAGCCCATCGTGAGAGCAACATATAACGCCGCTATGCAGCCCGTAATAGCCAGTCTGCGTGCGTTGATCCGATAGTTCATATATATAAACCTACTTTCTTCTTGACGTCCTTGAGCGTTGCCTCGGCCATCTCATACCCCTGCTCACGGTTATTTGCTATAAGCTTATCATTGTAGTCGGTCTCGCGCTTGAGCTCCTCAAAGCGCTTTTGTACAGGTGAGAGTGCATCGATAACCGTCTCCCCTACTATGCGCTTCAGGTCGCCGTAGCGTAGCCCTTCGAAGTCCTTTTCGGTCTCGCTCTCGGATTTCTTTGTGAGTGCGGAGTAAATCGTCAGTAGATTCGACACACCGGGCTTATCGGGTGAGAAGCATATTTCACTGCCCGAGTCGGTCTTGGCCTTTTTGAATTTTTTCATGATCTCATCCGGACTGTCTAATAAATAGATAACATTGTTAATGTTTACGGTCTCGGACTTTGACATTTTGCGCTCGGGCTCCTGTAGGCTCATGACCCTCGCGCCAACCTTGCCGTAATAGGCCTCGGGGATCACAAATGTATCACCGAAGAGGTTGTTGAAGCGCATAGCGACATCACGGCAGAGCTCGAGGTGCTGCTTTTGATCGTCGCCGATCGGTACGAGTGCAGTCTTGAACAACAGTATGTCCGCAGCCATCAGTACGGGGTAGGTAAATAAACCCGCGTTGATATTGTCCTCGTGACGCGCGGACTTCTCTTTGAACTGCGTCATACGTCCGAGTTCACCCATATATGTGAAGCAGTTGAGTATCCAGGCGAGTTCTGCATGCTGTGGCAACTGAGATTGGAAATATATGATGCTCTTGTCCGGGTCAACACCGAGCGCGATATAGAGGATCAAAAGCTCACGAGCCTTTCGGCGCAGTTCCTCGGGGTCCTGCCTGACGGTTAATGAATGCATATCCACTACGCAATAAATGCAACGATAATCATCCTGAAGCTGTACCCAGTTCTGTATAGCACCAATAAAATTACCAAGGGACGGTACACCTGTAGGCTGCATGCCGCTGAATATAATTGGTTTCATAATATTACTTCCTTTCGTTTCCCAAAATTCGGGATTGTTTGAATCATACCATATATTATGGATGTAGACAATATTTGAAGTGAATACAAACGCAAGAGGCAGGCATTGAAATAAAACTATACAAAATAAAAACCGCTAAATAATTAGCGGTTTTATCAGCTACTGAGGGGACTCGAACCCCTGACCTATTGATTACGAATCAATTGCTCTACCGGCTGAGCTACAGTAGCGTTCACGGCAAGGATATTACCAAACCTGAGGTGATTTGTCAAGTTATATGGAATAGATATTACATCGGTTCTTGCTAAACGCGCAAAACTGTTATAGAATATCAGGGAGAAAAAATGAGGAGGTGATTTTACATGGCCTATATTATAAACGACAGTTGTATTAGTTGCGGCGCATGTGAAAGCGAATGTCCTGTTTCCTGCATTTCTGAGGGAGACGGTAAGTATGTCATCAATAAGGAAGAATGCATCTCATGCGGTGCGTGCGCGGGCGTATGCCCCGTAGACGCTCCTGTAGAGGAATAATTTCTAGGGGCGGCAACGGCTGTCAAGCTGTCGGCAATTTATTGCCGACAGCTTTTTTCATGCTTACGAAAGCTATGTAGAACGATGCTAACATATAAAGTGAGCCAATAAATAATTTTGTGTATCTGTAATAAAAAACCTCCGACTTGGCAATA
>CAYURR010000076.1:0-13518 GCA_964446745.1 uncultured Defluviitaleaceae bacterium
GTAAATGAACTATACTTAAGAAATATTCCCACTTGACAAATCCAACTCTATTTGTCCATTTTTCTTACTCACTCTATCTCGCGCTCATTGTATCCGAAATTCTTTAGAAGGAAATCGCTGTTGCGCCAATCCTTCTTTACTCGTACCCACACCTGCAGGTTTACATGTATCCCCAGCAGGGCCTCGATATCCTCACGCGCGTTTGTGCTGATGCGCTTTAGCATCGCGCCACCTTTACCGATGATGATGCCCTTGTGCGTATCCCGCTCGCAATACATCGTGGCCTCTATATCCATGAGACCCCCGCCTTTGCGTGATGCGTCCTTGCGGTGCTTCATCGACAGTATTTCGACGGCTACACCATGCGGCACCTCGTCTTGCAAGCATCTGAGTGCTTTTTCGCGCAGTATCTCGGCCACAAGCTGTCGCTCGGGTTGATCCGTGAGCATATCCTCCGGGAAATACTTCGGCCCCGGCACGAGGCTACCCTTTATGAGCTCGGTCAGCCTGTCCAGATTAATCTGCTTCAATGCCGATATCGGTATGATCTGATCGAACGGGCAGAGATCCTTAAACGTATCGATGACCTTCAACACCTCTGGCTTTTCGATCATGTCGATCTTGTTTATGACCAGAAATACTGGCGGTGCTCCGGGACCGGATTTACGCATGGCATTTAATCGCTCGATGATCATCTTGTCGGTCTTGCCGGGTTTGGCATCCGGTTCCGTGATATATATGATCAGATCCACTGCATTTAAGGTGTTTTCGGCGGCCTTTACCATGTAAGTGCCGAGCTTTGTACTGGGATTGTGTATACCCGGCGTGTCAATAAAAATTACCTGAAAATCGTCACCGGTCAATATGCTCTTGATCTGGTTGCGCGTCGTCTGCGGCTTGTTCGATACTATCGCGACCTTTTCGCCTACGAGTGCATTCATCAGTGTGGATTTACCTACGTTCGGCCTGCCTATGATCGTCACAAAACCGGACTTAAATTCGTTATTCATCAGCCCTAACCTCCATTGTCAGCTTGGTGTCGGGCGATACCACGCATATAAATGTCTTGCCCCTGTTTAAACGGATGGGGTCACCGTTTTCAAAATACCATCGTGTGGGTTCCTTCTGCGACTTCTTTTCCCACAATACGGGCACATAACCGCCCGCTGTCATATAATACCCCTTGCCCTTGCCGACCGTATCCACCTCGCGGCGCCCGGCCGTGTCGCCGTTTATCGCAAATATCCGGGTCTGCTGGATCAATAAATTACTGAAGCTCAGCTGGTCACCGGTCTCCTCGTCGATATGCTTCTTTTCACTGTTCCATTTATAGTACAGGCGTTTTTCCTTGTCGTATTCAAAGATTGAGACATACTCGTTCGAAAACGGTACACGGATATAGTTTGCATCCTCCGCGCCCATGAGCTTTGCAAACCTCGACAGAAACGTAAAGCCCACATCCAGATCCTCGTTTAATACATTGCGGTATCCCGCAGCCTCTATCGCACTGAGTATGCGTTCGGCATTTGTGTAAGAGCTGTGCTCATACATAGATTTTATTGCCGCACGCGCCGGATCACGCCAAAAGGTCTTGCCCTCCAGCTTCATGCCGTCCAAGTCGTTGACCTTGTTCTTTGCGATCAAATCATATGCCTGAGGGCTGCCGCCGTGATGCACAAATACCGCATCGTAGTCATACGCAAAGTCTATGAAATAATGCCTCGCGCTACGTACCGACCCGATCTTTTGCGTATCAAAGTCCTGGAATATCGCAACCAGACGCGTGATGTTACCCTCCGCGAGCACCTCGTACAATATATCGGCCTGTCTGATACCGCTCTGCGGTAACGCGACCTGCCTGTTATTGATAACCACAGCCATCGGGCGGCGTTTCGCGATTGCCTCGTCGATATAGTAGCCGTTTAGCTTGCTCAATGCTTTGCCCGTGATGTCCTCGGTAGGCTGCGGTGTACGTGTAGGCACCGGCAGAGGTGTAGGTTCCGCCGAGGCGGTCGGCGATACCTGCGCCGATGTCTCGGATGCTTCGACATCCTGATCGGCTTCAGCATTCACGGGCTTGTCCTTTGAGGAACACGCCACGAAGACATTCGCGCATATGAACATCAGACCGATGTATAGAACCCACCGAAATGCTTTTTTACTTTTCAAGCCCATTACGTTTTAACCCCATTCGGTTCAAAATCTCGTCTTGTATCTTAAACATTTCACACTTGTTCCCGTCCGTTGCTTCCCTGTCGTCCTCGCTGTGGTCATAGCCCAACAAATGCAGCATGCCGTGCGCGGTCAGAAAGCCTACCTCACGCAGTATCGAATGCCCGTATTCCTCGGCCTGTCTCTTGGCCACCTCGGCACAGATCACGATATCGCCCAGCGGATACGGGACACTGTCGTCGTCTTCGTCCATTTCTTCGGTGTCGAGCTCAGCATCCGGTGCGTCAGACTGTGTCTCGTCGTCCCCATCTTCCTCTTCGACATCCTCGTCCATCGCAAAGCTCAGTACATCGGTCGGAGCATCGATGCCCCGGTATGTGCTATTTAGGTTTTGTATTGTCTGTGCGTCCGTTATGAGAACGCTAATTTCCGCCGGATACGGGAAATCCTCATGCGCCAACACCGCGTTACAGACATCCGTGATGCATTGTTCCCATTCGGGGGCTATGTCGACATCCGTGTCTATCAAGATCTCATTTGGTTTCATCTGTCGTCTCCTGTTGTTCGTCTTTGTCTTTATCATCGTGGTGCTTCATCTCGGGGTATTTGATGCGCTCATGGTACATCCCTCTGAACACATTCATAAACGACGAGGCTATCGTCTCCAAATCCTTTATCACAAACGTGCTGTCAATGAGCTGTCCGTCATCAAGCTTGTCTTTGATCAGCGTGCGTATCAACCGTTCGATCTCCGTAAACGACTTGACGCTGTTGATAGATGCCCGTACGGCGGCCTCGACCGTGTCCGCGAGCATGATGATACCCGCCTCCTTTGAGTGCGGCTTTACAAATGGGTATCTGTAATCGTCTTCATTTATATTGGCCGCCGGATCGGCGTTTTTATCCTTGTAATAAAAGTACTTTATCAACGTGGTGCCGTGGTGCTGCGCTATCATATCCCGTATAACCGGCGGCAGTCTGTATTCGTCGGCCAACTTTAATCCGTTATAGACATGGTTAATGATGATAGAGATACTCGCCTTTGAATCCAAGAAGTCATGCGGGTTTGAGCCCACCAAGTTTTCGGCAAAGAAGCCCGGCTCAACGAGCTTACCTATATCGTGATAATACCCGCCCACACGAGCGAGGTTGTGATCGCAGCCGATATCGTAGGCAGCGGTCTCCGAGAGGTTAGCGACGATCAGGCTATGGTGGTATGTGCCCGGGGCCTCGATTGTGAGCCTACGCATAACGGGATTGGCCGGGTCCGTGAGCTCTAACAATTTAACGGTCGTTACAACACCAAAGAACATTTCCCAAAACGGCAGCGATCCGAGGCAGAGCACAACGGAGAGTAAGCCACTCGCGGCAGCAAATCCCGCGTCGTACAGTATTACGGTATCAAATGTGCGCTGCATGTAATATGAGATCGCAAACATCAACGCGAAGTTTAATACACAGGTCAAAAGCGCTACGATCAAGACCTTGTTACGCTCGATCGTATATTTCGCAAGCATCGCCGAGGCTATGCCACCGATAGAAAAATACAGGAAGAAATCGATATTGCCCGCGCATATCATCGCGGCTATTACAGTCAGGCAGATGTTTAGAAGTGTAGCGAGCCGTATATCGATCAGCGTCGCTATGAGCATTACAAACACAAATATCGGCAGCAGCTGATAGGGTGCAGACATTAGCACCCTTATCAGCACAACAGCCGTTATATACATCGTAAAGAGCATGGTGCTCTCTTTTTTGTGTGTGGTTATAGAATGGTTAAAGATATTGATATAAATCGCGACGAGAGTAAACAAAATCAATATTACACCCATCGTGATCAGTGTCGGGATAAGCTTGATCTCAAACGCGTCGGAGATATAACCGAGTTCAAAGAGCATCGCGTATTGCTCGGCCATCACGATCTGATCCTTGTCGATGATCATCTGGCCTTTTTTGAGCAGTACGGTCTCGTACTGTGCGGCCCTGTCGCTGCGCGCCTTTTGCGTGGCATCCTCATCGACGAGATAGTTCGGTGATATGAATGAGGTGGCTATTTGATACGCGATGTTTTGCACGACGGTCGGCAGACCATATTGCGAAAACTCATCCTTTATATACTGTATCGTCTTGGCATCGATCTCAGAAACGCCCTGATCCAAGGTCTTTTCCATCGCAAGATAGATATACCCCTCAAGCGTGTCGATCTCGTCATCGTCCATGTGCAATAATATATTGCGCTGATCCTCGGACAGCGTGACCTGCAGGTCCGCCATTTCGTCGACTATAGCCATCACCGGTGGGTAGCTGTATATATAGTCGGTCATAGCAGGCGTAGGCGGTGTCGTTGCCGGAGGTTGTCCGGTCTGAGCCGCACCCAACGAAACCCCGGAAACTCCAGGGTTAGTTGTGCCTGCTACAGCGTCAGACTGCGCATTGACCTGAGCATTTTGAGTTTCGTTTGCCGCCCCATCCGTGCCGGATGCCTCTCCGATCCCTTGGTTAGCGGCCTGCGCAAGCCTGTTTTGCTCCTGTATATATGCCTCTGTGGCCGTTTCTACTTCCTTTTGATACCTCGAGCGCAGATCCTTCAACGACAGGAAAAAGTTTGATGTCAGAAGGTGCACCCGGTCATTTACGCTTGTATCCTTTTTTAATATCGGCTTGATATCATCGGCAGCCTTTTCGGCCGCACGTCTATTCTCTTGCGTCGCCACGCTGTTTTCTATTTCACGCGGTGCCACAAAGCGCGAAGGAGATACGTCCCCCACACTGATATCATAGCCGTCCCTGAGGTTTTGCCCCGATATGACGCAAAACGCCGTAACCGCAAACGCTATAGCCAGTAGTATTAAATTGAAAAACCGCGCACTTAACGGTGTGGATTTATTCAACATTTCTACGACCTCTTAGTTTCATTTTTCGTTTGTAGTTTTCCCTTGCTTCCTTTTTCTCATATGCCGCTATAATCTTCTGCACGAGCGGATGCCTAACGACATCTTTGTGCGTCAGATATGATATCCCGATGTCCTCTACGCCGTCTAAAATCTTTATTGCTTCGGTCAAGCCCGATTTCTTGCCTTCCGGCAAGTCTATCTGCGTGATGTCACCCGTGATCACGACCTTTGAGCCGAATCCGATACGCGTCAGGAACATCTTCATCTGCTCGGGTGTCGTGTTCTGAGCCTCGTCGAGTACGATAAACGAGTTATCGAGCGTACGTCCGCGCATATACGCAAGCGGAGCGACCTCTATGCTGCCCTTCTCGAGGTTCTTCATAAACAGCTCCGCACCCATAATGTCATTTAGCGCGTCATACAGCGGCCTCAGATACGGGTCGACCTTTTGCTGCAGATCCCCCGGCAAAAATCCGAGCTTCTCGCCGGCCTCGATCGCCGGACGCGTGAGTATGATGCGTGAGACATTGTTTGCGCGAAACGCCGTTATGGCCATGGCCATCGCCAGATACGTCTTGCCCGTGCCCGCAGGCCCGACCGAAAACACTATCGTATTTTTTCTGATCATGTCCAGGTATTTCTTTTGCCCGTTGGTCTTGGGCTTTACGGTGCGGCCCGAGTGCGTGATGCAGACCGTGTCGTCAGCAATCTTTTCTATCTCATGAAACTCATCGTCATCTACCGACGCTATGAGGTAGTTTACATTCTGATCACGTATCTGCTCACCCTTGCGTGCGAGTGCTATGAGCTTCTTCATCACCGCTTCGGCCTTTTCAATGCGGCGAGGGTCTTCATCCGTGCTCATGATCACGATCGCATCGTCCCTGTTTACTATGCTCACCGAAAAGCTGTTCTCTATCTTGCTGATGTTCTCGTCCAGTTTCCCGAAAACATTGCCTATTAATTCACTGTGTATATCTATCTTTCGTGTCTGCATATAATCACCCGTTTGTATAATAAAATCGTTTTATAAAATCATCGTGACGTCCTTAACGAGCTCAAAAGCATCTCCATCATCGTGCGTTCGTGATTGAACAGATTTGAAAGCATTGTCATAGAGGCCTGCATCTGAATCTGCGATTTTACATATTCCATCATGGTTTTTGCCATATCCGTGTCCGTTATGCGTGACATCGCTTCCGATGTTATATCAGAGGCGTTCTGCAGATAATTTGCCGTGTGTTGCAGCCGGTTATACTGCGCGCCGATGTTTGAGCGTTCGTCCGTATACATAGAGCGTAGCTTCTCGGCCTTGTCTATCATTTCGGTGATCTGATCGGGCGTCTTGCCTGTCAGATCAAAATCCGCACGTGTCAGACCTGCTTTCGCCAACGACACACTGTTTATATACATCGTCGTGCCCTGACCGGCGTTTGCACCGCTCTGCACCCACATACCGTTACCGCTGTTTCTATCAAAGCGCCCGTCAAACATCGTTATCGTATTGAACTCTGTTTGCGACGGGAACTGATCGAGCGCATCCAGATACTGATTGATCTCGTATTGAATCTTGTTACGATCCTCAATGGACAGCGTGCCATTGGACGCCTGTACAAGCAGCTCGCGAATACGCTGCGTCATAGACTCACACGTAGACAAGGCGCCGTCCGCGGTCTGCAGCATCGACATGCTGTCCTGAACGTTACGATATGCCATGTTCAACCCATTTATCTGAGCCCTCATCTTTTCCGATATGGCGAGGCCCGCCGGATCTACCGCCGCATTTACCAGGCGATTGCCCGTAGCGAGCTGCATCGATAAAATGCCCATTCTATTTCCTAAAAACTTCATTCCGTTAATGATACTGCTAGCCAAAGATGTATTAAAGATTTGCATCAGGTCACCTCGTCATCTGTTACCCGTTCCGAAAATAAGCGTCTCTACGCCATTGTAGCATGACGTTTGGAATAATTCCACTGTTTTTTATATTCTTACCCGATTCTTATAGGCATTATATGCGGCTTTTTAGATGAATCTTTCTTGACATGGTTACACACTCGCATGATAATGGTAAAAATCAACGACGGGGGGATATTTATGTTTGACTGGGCAGCATATGAAAGGCGCACGAAATGGTTTGTACACGATAGACTCGGGATGTTTATTCACTGGGGGCTCTATGCGATACCTGCGCGCGGGGAATGGGTGCGTTCGGAGGAGCGTATTTCCATAGAGGACTATCAGGTGTATTTTGATGAGTTTAACCCGACCGACTACGACCCGAAGCAATGGGCGCGCGCGGCCAAGAACGCGGGCATGAAATATGCGGTGCTTACATCAAAGCATCACGACGGCTTTTGCCTGTTTGACAGTGCATACACGGATTACAAGTCCACGAACACACCATGCAAGCGCGATCTTGTAAAGGAATATGTCGAGGCGTTCCGCGCCGAGGGCATAAAGGTCGGCCTGTACTATTCGCTGATCGACTGGCATCACCCGGACTTTCCTAAATACGGCGACAGACAGCACCCGATGCGCGACAACAAAGCATTCGAAAACCAGCCCTACGATTTCGACAAATACCTCGAATACATGCACAACCAAGTCCGCGAGCTCTGCACCAACTACGGCAAGATCGATATATTCTGGTTCGACTTTTCATACGACAACCTGACCGGCGAGGCATGGCGTGCGACAGAGCTTGTACGCATGATCCGCTCGTACCTGCCCGATGTCCTTATCGATAACCGCCTTGAGGTCAGCGGCGAGGGCTTTGGTTCGCTGTTGACACAGAACCCGACCGAATACAGCGGCGATTTCGTAAGCCCCGAGCAAGTTATCCCTCCGATGGGCATCTTTGACGAAAGCGGCAAGCGTGCGGTATGGGAATCCTGTATCACGATGAACAATCACTGGGGCTACGCACAAAAGGATAAGCATTTCAAATCCGCGGAGATGCTCGTAAAGAAGCTCGTCGAATGCGTAAGCAAGGGCGGTAACCTACTGATAAATGTCGGCCCGGACGCAAAGGGCAATATTCCCGCAGAGTCTTTACATATCTTAGAAGGCCTCGGCGCGTGGATGCATAAAAACGGGGACGCGATATACGGCTGCGGCTATGCCGACGTACCAAAGCCCGATTACGGTCGCGTCACGCAAAACGGCAAGAAGCTATATTTCCATGTAATGGAATCCCAGGTCGGCTATGTGCCGCTCTATGGCGTAAAGCCCGAGGACATCAAGCGTGTGCGCTTACTGGCGGACAACAGCGAGCTCAAGATCGAAAAGAACTGGATCACAAACAATTATCCGGATCTTACGTTCACGAGCTTTGGCGCGTCACCGGAATTGCCCGATCCCATCGATACGGTCATAGAGGTGGAGCTTAAGTAATTGCTTTATGGAAGAAACGAATGTGACATAGTGTTGTCACGTTCGCTGTCGTAAACTGTTCTCACCACTACAAAGGAGGCAGGTTATGAACCCCAACATCATCGAACAGGCCAAGCGCATCATACAGGCATGCGACACCGCATATTTCGGCGTGATAGACGAAAACGGCTACCCGTCTGTATCAACCATATCCCCGACCGGCTCGGACGGTATATTCGAGGTATTTTTCTCAACCGGGCTCGTTGGTAACAAGGTCAACCGTATCAAGAACAACACAGCCTCGAGCATATGCTACTGTAAGGACGGCGCAAACGTTACTCTCGTGGGTGACGCAGAGATACTCACAGACGAGAAGATCAAGCAGGATATGTGGTTGGATTGGTTTAAGGACATCTACACGGGGGGCCCGACCGATCCGAACTACTGCATCATCAAGTTTACAGCCAAGCGCGTTTCACTCTGGATTGGCGACGACTCCTCGGAGTTTACAATCGCCGATGCGCTGACCGTGACATCCCGCTGCGGCTGCATGTGCAATGGCTGTGCATATAAGGCCTCGCATGGTTGCGGCGGCTGCATTGAGACGAACGGGCATCCTTTTTACGGCGAATGCCCGATAGCCTTATGCTGCCAAGAAAAAGGCTTTACGCATTGCGGAGAATGCCCCGATATGCCATGCGAGCAGCTGCACGCTTATTCCTGTGACGGCGGCGAGCATAGCGACAAGCCCCCTGGCTCACGGCTCGAGCTGTTGAAGTGTTGGGCAAAGCGCTCGACTAAGTCTTAAGCTCATACGCCGGCCACTTTGCGTCCGGCAACGGGCACGACATAATCCGCTTAGCGGCGCGCAGCTCCACAAAACATCCGCATTGCCTGCACGTACCTGAGATCAGTTCATCACATTCTCTACATAACGATAAGCGCCGTTCGTATTCCACGAGCGGCGCTTTTTCTTGTTCGTTCATGTTGTCAATCAACTCTTGTACACTCTCGTATAGCTTGAGATCGTCGAGCCGGTCGAGCAGACATTTCCTACATGGTTTTCTGTTCATTTCTGCTATCTAACGGTGATTTCCATCACGCTGCACTTCGGTATCATAAACGATATGCCGTCCTCTGTACGCTTGAGATTGTCATAGGCTTGTACGCTTACCTTGTTCGGGTTAGAGAAATCGTTGTAGTCACTCATGTTGCCCCCTACGATCCGCGCGGATACATCATTGCCGGTGATGTTGCAGTCTATCTCGTAGCCGTCGGTCGGTGACAGGTTAGCGAGCGTGATCGTGATCGTGTCGTCGTCGCTTACGGACGCCGAGACATGCAGGTTCGGTACGCCGGACTCCCCGCCGATCTGAACGGTTTCTACATAGCTGTCCACTAGGGTCGCGTCGTGATGCGCCTTGTACAGGTCGAACACATGGTATGTAGGTGTCAGTAACATCTGCTCGCCCTCGGTCAAAATAACGGACTGCAGCACGTTTACGGTCTGCGCGAGGTTCGCCATCACCACGCGGCGGCTGTGGTTGTTAAAGATATTTAGCGTGACGGCCGCGACGAGCGCATCCCTTACGCTGTTCTGCTGATACAGGAAACCCGGGTTCGTGCCCGGCTCGACGTTGTACCACGTCCCCCACTCGTCCACGATCAGGCCCACCCTGTTATGCGGGTCGAACTTATCCATCACGCGGCTGTGGTTCTCGACATACTCCTGCATTCGCAGCGAGGACTTCAACGTTGCAAAATATTCGGACTCGTTAAACCCCGTCGCAGAGCCCTTGTCATCCCAGTTGCCCGACGGTATCGTGTAATAATGCAGCGTCAGCGCGTCCATGTACCTGCCCGCGATCTTCATGAGCTGCTCGGTCCAGTTGTAATCATCGTTATTTGAGCCGCATGCGATCTTGTAGAGCTTGTTTTCACCGTAGCTGCGGCAGTAGGTCTGGTATCTGCGATATTCGTCCGCGTAATACTCCGGCCTCATATTGCCCCCGCAACCCCAGTTCTCGTTCCCCACGCCGAAATATTTGACCTTCCATGGCTCTTTATGGCCGTTTTGCTCTCGCAGCTCCGCCATCGGCGAAACCCCGTCAAAGGTCAAGTACTCGATCCATTCGCTCATCTCGCGCACCGTGCCGCTACCCATGTTTCCATTGATATACGGCTCGCAGCCCAACAATTCGCAGAGCTCCATGAATTCATGTGTGCCAAAGCTGTTGTCCTCGACTACACCGCCCCAATGCGTATTGACCATGCGCTTGCGGTTTTCTTGCGGGCCTATTCCGTCCATCCAGTGGTACTCGTCCGCAAAGCAGCCGCCCGGCCAACGCAGCACCGGTATCTTGATATTGCGCAGGGCCTGCACGATGTCGTTTCTGATGCCGTTTGTGTTCGGGATGGGCGAAGACTTCCCGACGAAAATGCCGTTATAAATGCAACGACCCAGGTGCTCGGAGAAATGCCCATAGATATTGCGGTTGATTTTGCTTTTCTTGACCTTTGGGTTAATAATCAGCTTGCTCATGTTCAACCTCCTTGTATGTTGGTCCCTATATTTTCATCCTTTCGAGTCCCTGCCTGAGAATATCCCGCGTGCATGCGAAGTTGAAGCGCATAAACCGATTCGTTTCCCTCGGTAAATATTGCTCGCCCTCGCATAAAAATAAGCCGCGTGACCTGAAATAGTCATCAAGCAACGTCTCGCCCGGATTTAAACCCGCGCAGTCCAGCCACATCAGGTAGGTAGCCTCCGGTATTACAGGCTTGATACCCGGGATGTGTTCGGCAAAGAATTCGATAGCATATTGCATATTTCCATACAGATAATCCGTCAAATCATCTATGTATTTAGCCCCGTAACGGTACGCGGCGTTCGCGGCCCTCAGTCCCATTGCGTTCAGATGGAGGCAGTTGCGATTCACCGTATTTTGGAAACGCTCACGTATATCCGGGTTCGATATGATCGAAAACGCGGTCGAAAAACCTGCGAGGCTAAACGCCTTTGCAGGGGAGATCAGCGTGATCGTACGTGCGTCCGTTTGCGCGTCTATCGTGGCCATAGGCACATGCTTGTGCCCGGGAAATATGACGTTGTTATGTATTTCGTCCGAAACCAAGATCACGTCATACCTTTCGCAGAGCTCCGCGACCTTCTTCAATTCGTCACGAGTAAAACAGCGCCCGGTCGGGTTGTGCGGACTGCAAAACAGCCAGAGCCTCACATCCCGCAGGCTTTCCTCGATCATATCAAAATCCAATTCGTAGCGTCCGTTTGTGTATCTAATCGGCGCATCCGCAACAATGCGCGCGTTGTCCCTGATCACGTAATAAAACGGCGGGTAGATGGGTGTATTTATGAGCACCTTATCACCGGGCTCGGTAAAGGTCTGCACCGCGACGGTCAAGCCGCTGATGACACCCGGTATCGCCGTGACATACTCAGCCTTTGCCTGATGCCCGTGACGCGTACATTCCCATGCCACCACGTTCTCAAACAGATCCTCCGGAATATTTTCATAACCGAAAACCCCGTGCTCTACAACCTCACGCAACGCCGCGCAAACCTCGTCCGGTGCTCTAAAATCCGTATCTGCCACCCAGAACGGCATCATCTCCGATGCCCATTTGACCGAGCCGAAAGGCCTCCGGTCTATGTATTGATCAAAATTCATATGTGCCTCCGTATTTGCATCTCTGTCATGTGAAACCTTCATCACAAAGTTTACATCAATATGTTTAGCATAGCAATAAGAGGGGTATATTTTTATCGATTTTGAAAAAAATAACGCAAGGTGAGGTCAGCGTGAAAGATATGAGTTAGGCAGGGCGCATGCCGCGACCTCCATGCTCACTTTCATGAGCTATTTGTGCATGTGATGCATGGAGGTTAATTATGAGTAAAAGCTTCATAGGAATGGGGCATAATCCGAATCCAAATGTTCCCGATATACCGGAAGGCTTTGGCGCAGCACTGAGTAATGCACCCGAGGCTCACTACAATTTTGACTGCTTAAGCGATGCCCAAAAGACTTCCGTGATTTATTATATACAAAGCAATAATGCGACAGGTTTCGATGCAAAAGAAAAAATCGATAATGCGATAGAGAGTCTCAAACACAATAGGATACCAATGTAAGAAAACGAGAGGAGCAAATGAAATGATCACACCACGCAAACCCCAATCCGACGGATTTGATGACGTAGATTTTTTAGATCCCCAAGGAGTAGTCTCTGCAAACGACTGTACAGGTCTTATACAAACACCCCCGTTAGATGATGATGAGGCAGATTCATACAAGGACATTTATTCAGTACCGGAACAGGGAAAACTGGCCGATGTAGAAGAGAATATAGCACAGCAGTTGAGGGATTAGAGAAAGCTCAGATGGGTCGATGCCAAGGCAGGGATAAGGAAATTCTCGACGAAAAACAGCCGCCAATGTAAATTGGCGGCTGTGCTATGCTCCGGGATTAATATTCTGTCTATAAATTTCTCAAATCAACACCGACTGATATAAACTTCACTTTATTTATTTCCCTTTGTAATAATTGCATCAATCAGACCATAGGTTTTTGCTTCTTCTGCTGTCATAAAATTGTCTCGGTCGGTATCTCGCTCTATTTCTTCAATCGTTTTTCCTGTGTTATCCGCAAGCAACTGATTTAATCTTCGTTTATTTTTCTGAATATGGTCAGACCTTATTTTAATATCACTGGCCGGACCTTTTATACCACCGGTTATAGCAGGTTGATGAATCATAATTTCAGCATTTGGCAGGGCAAATCGTTTCCCACGGGTGCCTGCAGCAAGTAAAAAGGAACCGAAACTTGCAGCGAGTCCAACACAAATAGTAGATACATCACATTTAATGTAATTCATTGTGTCAAATATAGCAAAGCCCGCTGTTACTGAGCCACCCGGACTATTTATATAAAGACTAATATCTTTGTCAGGGTCTTGAGCTTCTAAAAATAATAGTTGCGCCATAATCAAACTGGCGGTGGTGTCATTGACTTCCTCACCCAAGAAAATGATTCTATCACTTAAGAGCCTGGAAAA
>CAYURR010000077.1:0-13443 GCA_964446745.1 uncultured Defluviitaleaceae bacterium
AGCGAAAGACAGTATCCGGATATTCAGGTAACTCCAGTTCGAGGGTCTCGCCCCATGGCATTTTATCCCCGTTTAAATAGTTAAACCACTCTCGGGTTTTATAGGTCGTTTTGGATTCGGTTTGCTTGACGGACACATACCTACCACCCGGGACCGCATACAAGCTAGTAACAGCCGATAATAGCTCCAAGGTATTTTCATCTATGATCTCAAATCTCGCCATGATGTCACCATTTTTACGAATGAAAAAGTCTTCCTCCAGCTCTGTCTCAATGCTCGCACGCAGCACCAGTTCACCGTCCTCGATGGCATAGGTACAGTCCGGCGGCATGTAGCTGCTGATAACCGCCGGGGTTAGCGACGCCGTGCCATCCTCTCGCAGTGTAAACGAGCTCATGTTTTCAAACCTCTGCTTTTCGGTCATGTTCTCTAACTGATACGACTGGGACGCAACGGATTTTTCCGGCATGACAATCGGGGTGCCCTTATTCATGACACATCCCAAACTCAACACAACCGTCAAAACCACCGCCACAACGATGATGGCACGCGACGGCCTTTTGAAGTTCAAGACATTTTTTATTCTGCTTTTCATGCTGCCTTCACCGAACGCAAGCGGACTGCCCCCAATTATGCGACGCTCCGTGGCCAATGACAGCAGCGACAGTGAATAGTCCTTCTTTATCCCGCCGCCCATTTCTTTTAATACGCGCTCATCACAGGACATTTCCATGTCTACACCCATCAACAAAAACGCTGCCCATACAAACGGATTAAACCAATGCATACACAGAATAAAATATGCCACGTACTTCACGATATGGTCGAGCCGCCGAATGTGGGTTTGCTCGTGTAAAATGATGTAACCGCGCTCTTGTGCGGACAGTCCTATGGGCAGGTATATCTTTGGGCTAAAGACACCAAGCACAAAAGGTGATCTTATATTTTCCGTTTCGAAAATATTTGCTTCAGTGCAAATGGCATGTCGCATTCGATGTTTGATCCTCAAATATGATACAACACCGTAAACAAGCATCACCACGATACCTGCAAGCCAAATGCATTCACCTATTTCCATCCATATCTGTAACGGGTTTATGCTCATTAACGGTATCGGGGCAGGCAACGAAGAGCTGACTATGGTGTCCACGATCCTCACGCCGCTGTCTATACGCGGTATGGATTGCATTGCTATATCCGTAGGTATGGGCTGCGAGTTAAATGGTATGAGGCTGAACATACTCTCGATGGAAAACGGAAACACAAGCCGAAAGCCCGCGACAGCCCATAGGCAATAAGAGATAATTTTGGGCGCTTTTTTAAGCGGTATCCGGATAAGACATATCGCTAATATCACAAACGCCCCTGTCAGACCCATGTTGAGAACGGTAAGGAACAGTTTATCCATTTATACCACTCCCTTCGTGCTCATCAATCAACCGCCTTAGCTCTCCAGCCTGCTCCGGTGTGAGCTTCTTGCCGCCGATAAATGCCGTGATAAATTTAGGCAACGAGCCGCCGAATGTATCCTCTACATATCGGCGGCTTTGGTTCGCTACTAGCTCATCACGCGTAAGTAAAACCGACACATTTGCATTTTCGTTTCGAAATACGCCTTTATCACAAAGCTTCTTCAATACCGTATAGGTCGTTGATTTCTTCCAATCCATTTCTCTTTCTGCCAGTGCCACCAAATCCGGTGAGCTCAGCGGTGCAACCCGCCATATCAATTCCGCAAGCTTTTCCTCCGCAGCGGTAAGACTTATACTTTTAGCCATAAAATCCCCCAATCTATATACTTTAGACTGGAGTTAGTCTAACATATATAGACTGAGGGAGTCAATTAAAATCCGCGCATATCCGTGGTTTATTACTTACGACACTACAAATGTATTATAATTAAAGTTTACCGTGACGGACGTACCATCTGCGAAGGTGGTACGTTCAATTTTATGCGCATCATCCAAGAACTCGTGCTTGATCATTTCCAGCTTGGCGACCTTTTTATGCAGTTCGGTTACGAAGCGGCAGCGGTCGACCTCCCTGTTGATGTCCTCGCTCTCGGTGTTCAGATACGGGATGCCGCCATTTAACAACGCATAGAGCATATAGTCTCGACCCTTTACGTCCATGAGCCACGGCGTGATCACGCAGTCATGGTAAACGAGGTTTAGTAGCGGCACGGGGATACCGAAGCTACCCGAGAACAGCATAAACGCGTACGGTGCATAATGCGCGAATACCAAACTCGGCATTGCCCAGTCGATGATCTCCTCGGAGCTCGGCAGTATATCGTTTGCGAGCAGGTAATCGAAACAGGCCTTGCGCAGTTCGAAGCACTCCTTGCGGCTCATCGTATGCCACGGGTGTATGCATTCGTCGCCCTCGTTACAGGTAAATACATCTAGATACGAGGCCTCGAGGTGTATGCCATGCGCAAACAACTCAGAGAAGTTACGCTTTACATAATACGGGGCCTGGGTTGTGCAGAGGTAGTTCTGCTTACCGCCCGCCCAGCGTGACATAGCCGGTATCGATCCGTCCGGATACTTGATCGCAAATTCCTCGTCATATGTCGGCGCATCCAGATAATAATCCCTGTACTGGTCATGTATGCCGAACATATACCCGGACTCTTTCATCGTGTCGGAGAGCTCCTTCATGCCTTCCCAGCCACCGGCTTCCACACATGGCGGTAAGTAATCCGGATGCTTGTTGTCATAACCTGGATCCCCCCAACCGTCCAGATGCAGATACACCTTCGGCACACCAATCTCCTTGAGGCGCTTCATCTGTACCGTGCGTACCGCAAACGGCGTGAGTTTGTCGTTTTTCTCCGGGTTTTCCTTGTCGTAATAATAAGAATCCGGAGAAACATGCGTCTTGATGCCGCTATGTACAACCACGGAGCCGATCAGCTTATCGACATACGCGCAACGCGCGTTCTTCTCGGCCAGCGTGACGAGTAGCCCCGTCTCCTTCGCGTATTTACGATACACCTTACATAGGGTGTTGTAATCGCATTTTTTTAGGAATGTATAACGCACCGCACGCTTGTAGCGTATCGTGCCGAGGCTCGATATCCAGCGCATACCTACATCCGTGTGCTTGCCCGCCTCGTGATTCACCGAGAGCTTTGCGTCCCACGGATCCTTTACGATGGCTATGTAACCGTCATTGATACGTACCTGCCCAAACCACGGCATATATGCACCCGATGCGCAGAGCTGCGCGTCAAACGGTATCTTCGCTAGCTCCTCGGGCCAGTCGTTCGGTATCATCGCGCCCTGTAAAATGTTTAAGACCGTATACCACTTCTTTGACATCGTGTCGCTCTCATCGTTAAAAACGATATTGCGCGGCCAGTGAACGACCTCTACCGCGAGGTTGTCCTCCGATATCGGTATAAACTCGAAGAACACATCGCCCGTGGCATATTCGCTCCAGATGACAGTTTCAAAAGTAAAATTGATCCCGTCAAAGCCCGAATATGCGCTCCTGATCCCCTCACCTACGCCCGTCTTCCATTTTGTGTGCTCGATATGTGCCGCCTCGGAAAAGCGTACATCCTTTCCGTTTGCGACAAAGAACGGCTCCTTTTCATAACGCCATTCACTGCCATCCTTGGTGATTATAATGCCCAAATCCTGCTCAGATATCGAAATAGTTGTGTTACCTACCTTACAGTCCATATACCTTCCTCCCGAAAGATGATTTATCTATGGTATACCACAAATTTATCGTTACGACAAATGCTTTTGTGAAACATTCTTTGTTTGCTTCCTGCTAATAATTGCAATATAATGAGCGTTGTTAAAAAGCTTTTAAGTAAAGGATTATGCATAGAAATAAGGAGGATGAATCATGAACGCACCGAAGGTTAAGATCGGTATCGTAGCCGTAAGCAGGGACTGTTTCCCGGCGAGCCTCAGCAGCAGCCGAAAGGAAGCCGTTGTAACAGCATTAAAGGCCACGGGTATGGATTTCTACGCGTCCGACGTGATCGTCGAGAACGAAAACGACGCGATAAAGGCATTAGAGGACTTAAATAAGGCCGAGGTCAACGCGCTTGTGGTATATTTGGGCAATTTCGGACCCGAGGGGCCGGAGACCTTGCTCGCGCAGCGCTTCTGCGGCCCGTCGATGTTTGTCGCGGCCGCCGAGGAATCCGGCAAGGACCTCATCAACGGCCGTGGCGACGCATACTGCGGTATGCTAAACGCCAGCTACAATATCGGCCTTCGCGGCATCAAGCCATACATACCAGCATATCCGGTCGGCACACCCACACAGGTCGCCGCGATGATCGCTGAGTTCGATACCATCGCACGCGTTTTGATCGGTTTGAAGAAGCTCAAGATCTTCGCTTTCGGACCGAGACCGTTCGATTTCATAGCCTGCAACGCGCCGATAAAGCCGCTGTTTGACCTCGGTGTCGCTATACAGGAAAACTCGGAGCTCGATCTGTACGCCGCGTTCAACCGTCACGCTAACGACCCTCGTATCGCGGACGTCGCTAAGGAAATGGAAAGTGAGCTGGGTGTCGGCAACAAGCAACCCGGCATACTCACCAAGCTGGCCCAATACGAGATCACGCTTTTGGACTGGGCTAAGGAAAACCTCGGCGCATCCGAATATTTTATCTTTGCAAACAAGTGCTGGCCCGCGTTCCAGACGCAATTCGGCTTTGTGCCGTGTTATGTAAACAGCCGTTTGGCTGCCAAGGGCATACCCGTAGCCTGTGAAACGGACATCTACGGCGCGCTGTCCGAATACATCCTCTATCTGACGACCCAACTGCCGCCGACGCTTTTGGATATCAACAACACCGTACCAACAGATATGTTTGCCGAGAACGCCGAACTGTTCAAGGGTTATACGGACACGGACGTGTTCATGGGCTTCCATTGCGGCAATACCGCGATCTGCCATCTAAAGAACGCCGAAATGAAATACCAGCTGATCATGAAGCGCGCGCTCGAGCCCGATTCGGAGCCCGATATCACACGCGGCACACTCGAGGGTGCTATGAAGCCGTCGCCTGTGACGCTGTTCAGATTGCAATCTACAGCCGACGCAGTGCTCAAGAGCTATATCGCGCAGGGTGACGTAATTGATGTAGATCCGAAATCCTTCGGCGCGATCGGCGTTATAGCGGTAAAGGAAATGGCTCGCTTCTACCGTCATGTGCTGATCGAGAAGCGTTATCCGCATCATGCAGGCGTGGGTTTTGCTCATGTGGGTAAGACGCTGTTCGAGATCATTAAGCTTTTGGGTGTAACCGATGTGGCATATAACAAGCCCGCCGGCGTACTCTACGAAAGTGAGAACCCGTTTTGAGGCGTCTGTTACTTTGTCTGATCGTCGTGCTTCTGTGTAGCTCATGCGCATCTCTCCCGATCATGGGCTCACAGAACCGGCTGACCATAGTTAAAAACGACAACACAAACCCCGACCGTAACCGTTTGCTAAAGCAGGATATCGAGTATTTCGCTAAGGTGTTGCCGAAACGCCACAAGAACCTGTTTGCAAAGCTACCGAAGCAGGAATTCGAGGCGATGTGTGCAGAGCTTGCCGCAAACGTAGATAAACAAAACAACACCGAGGTGCTCACAGGGCTCACGAGGATACTCGGTGCGGTCGGAGACGGACACACAAATATCGGCTACTTAAACAACTATTCATATCCGCTGCGCTTTCGGCTATTTGGCGAGGATGTCTATATCATTAACGCGGACAAGAACCTCGGCAATATCATTAATACAAAGGTAGTGCGCATCAATGGGCATGAGACCTCTGAGGTTCTCGAAAAGCTTTCGGAACTTATACCGTATGATAACGACAGCTGGTTAAAAGCCTTGGTAGTGGATTATTTGCGTTTTCCGATGTACTTGATAGGCCTTGGGCTTTTGGATGACGAGACGGTCACGACCTTTACGGTCGAGCGGGACGGCAAGGTATTTGACGTCGATGTAAACACGCTAAAATTCGGAGAAAATCTTGACTTAATAAACATCGATATCATCAATCCTATGATAGGAGCATTTACCGCTTACTACGATTACAAATATATCCCGGAGGACAAGGCTTTTTATTTCGAATACAACGTCTGCGCGGATAACAAGGAAAAACCGTTTTCAACATTCAACACTGAGATGTTCAAGGAAATGGAAAGCCGGGAGGTCGAGAGGCTCATCCTCGATCTACGCAGCAACTCCGGCGGCAATTCAGAGATATTGAACCCGTTCACAGACAAGCTCCTTGAATATATAACAAAAAACCCCGATCTGAAGGTATTCGTCTTGATAGGACGAGAGACCTTTTCCTCGGGGATGTTTGCATCGCTTAGGACCTTAAAGGCTGCACCCGGAGCCGTTTTTGTAGGCGAGCCTACAGGCGGCGCGCTGGATTCGTACGGCGAGGTCAAAACCTTTAAGCTGCCGAATCTGAAATTGGAAGTACGCTACAGCGTCAAGTATTTTGAGTTGTCGAAGGATTTTGACTATAAAACTAACGATACGACGACCTTGGTGCCGAATGTATATCTCGAGCCTACGTTCGCGGATTACCTGAGCGGTAACGACGTGGTATTAAATTACGCGTTGACGGAGTAAGATATTGATATGAAAGAAATAAGCAATATAGGAGGATTTGTATGCTATCGGAAGCCGTACAAGCACTGAAGGATCAGGTGTATGCGGCCAATATGGCGTTACCGAAATACGGTTTGGTGACGTTTACATGGGGCAATGTGAGCGGTATAAATAGGGACGAGGGCCTCATAGCGATAAAGCCCAGCGGCGTAGCGTACGAGGTGCTCACACCGCATATCATGGTCATCGTAGATTTGAACGGAAAGGTCGTCAGCGGTAACTACAAACCGTCGTCGGATTTACAGACGCATCTGGCCATGTACAGGGCGTTTCCGGAGATCGGTGGCATCGTGCACACGCATTCGACATACGCGACGGCTTATGCACAGGCCGGTATGCCGATACCCGCGCTCGGCACCACTCACGCGGACTATTTCCGCGGTGAGGTCCCCTGTACTCGCGCACTGACAAACGAAGAGATCGACGGTGATTACGAAACGGAAACCGGCAATATCATCATCGAGTATTTCAAGCAAAACAACCTAAGCTGCACGGACATCCCCGCAGCACTCGTAAACGGCCACGGCCCGTTCGCCTGGGGAAAGAACGCCTCCGACGCTATGCATAACGCGGTTGTTTTGGAAAAGGTCGCCTGGCTGTCGATCATAACCCTCGGCCTGGACCCGACATTGCCGTCGATGAACAAGCATCTGCTGGAAAAACACTTTCTGCGCAAGCATGGGGATAGTGCTTATTACGGGCAGTAAGAGGTAAACCTTTACCACGGATTTGCACGGATAAGAACGGATTTGCACGGATATTTGGCAATTTGGGATGACATCCGTGTGAATCCTTTAAAATCCGGGGTGATCCGTGGTATTGTTTTGTTGTTTATAAATTAGGAACAATCGATTACGGATTTCTCAAAATACACATCCGGTAGTGATGATTATATAAAGGAGGTTATTGTCATGTTTAGAAAGGAAATTATATATAAAGGAAACTTGACTATACTCTTTTGCATTATACTGTGCTGTGTTTGTGTTGGTTTTTTTAATAGAGGTTCATCACCATACAATCAAAATCCTAATTTATCAAGAAAAGTCGTAGGCTCCGAAAGAGATACATATTATATGGCTCCATTGAAAAGCTTTGATACAGTTGTTTTCTTCTCTGACTTGATTATTAAAGGGCATGTTGTTGGTGAGCCTATTCAAGATCAAAAAACAATAGAATACGCACTAATTAGCAGCAAAAATGGCCACTTGCCTGAAATTCCTGTTTCACTGGTAAAAGTAAATATAGACGAAGTATTTAAAGGTGATATTACAGAGAACGAGATTATTCTATTGCAAGAAGGTATAGTCGGCGACGACGAAAGTCTTGAGACAAAAGTTAAGAATGATGGAGAGTACATTTTCTTTTTACTCAAATCTGAGTTCAAGGGCAACGATATTTATATAGCCTATCGAAAAGAAGTAGGAATAATGAAAGTAGAAAAAGCCAGTAAAAATAATATAACTACATATTCATTATCTAGAGAGCCATTACTCACAAGGTATGATGATATTGATATTAAAATTCTGCTTAATGACATTAGCACATCATTAAACAGAACAAAAAATATCAGCGTTAAGGATGCATATGAATTGTATTATGATATGAGTCTCGATGTTGCAGAGTAAGAAGGAGTAAATGCCTTCCTGCCATAAAAAAACCCTCCATGTTTTTTATCATGGAAGGACTGTTTACAGATAATTATTAACACAATTACTATTGTATCAAGCGGTATATATACTATCTACACGCTCACTATTCTGTCACAGAGGCTGATAGACGATGCTCTGTGGGCGACTACAATAATTGTTTTATCTTTTGCAATATTACGTATAGCATCGTGAACAATGTTTTCGCTGTATTGGTCGAGGGCACTTGTCGCTTCATCAAAAATAAAAATATCCACATCGCGTAAGAATAATCGTGCCAAGACCAATCGTTGACGCTGACCACCGGACAACTTAATCCCTTTTTCACCTATTACAGTATCCAACCCACTCGGTAACCCACATATAAAATCATGGATGTACGCCTTTTCACATGCATCAATCAGTTCACTATCTGATGCACTACTGTTACCATAGAGTAAATTTTCACGGATAGTACAATTAAACAAGGTATTTTCCTGCATAACAAATCCGATACGTTTATGCACCTCAAACAAATCGATCTTGCTTAAATCTACGCCCCCGAACGAAACAGAACCACTCGTAGGGGTCACCATTCCGGTAATAAGCTTTAACAATGTTGTTTTACCACATCCACTCTTTCCTGTGATTGCAACACGTTCGCCTTTACCGATATGTAAATTGATATTATGCAACACATCCTTATCGGTATTCGGATAAGCAAAACATACATTTTCAAGTTTCATTTCAATGTCATCATTTGGTATAAGACAGCTTTTTATTTCAACATTCTCCCTACGGTCAAGCTCAGCCATCAGCCGCTCGGTAAACGGCATATTGGCTTGCAACTCTGCATCGGTGCTTGAGACGGATTTAATGGCATTTGAGAGCATACCGAAATACATAGCAAAGACTAGTAAATTGCTTACCTCTAAATTGCCGCCGATAATAAGCAGTCCACCGATAAAATATAATCCAAACTGCATGAAGAATTCATCTTTGATTTTCGGAATAACAAGCACCCGAGCTGTCCAGTAATTTATCCACTTACCAAAGTATAGGGCAAAATTGTGAAGATAACGGATAAACTGATACTCTTGCTGACGCGCAAGGTTTAAGGCTTTTACTTCTCTCCAACCTTGGACAGAAACATGTAACCAAGCCGACATTTTTTGGTCGTTTTCTCTATTGGTATCATTGAGGACTCTTTCTTTTTTGCTCAATGCATTATCAATCCAAAATGTCAAAGGGATTGATATAATCGAAAATAGCGCTAAGCGCCAGTCGATAACAAAGAGTAATACCAAACTACCAAGCAAGGTAACATATGATATTGCATAGTCAATGGTTTGTTGTCCGGCAAAGTTCTCTATTTGTCCGGTATCATCATCAAGGCGCATTTTCATGTCACCGATAGATGCCGTTTCATATTCTGGAAACGGGAGCCTAAATAAGCCTTGCCAGATTTTATATTTTGTACGATAGAGCATAGTATTGACAAGCGTATAGCTTGCATAATTTTTTATATAGCCTATCGCAACACCAATAAAATATATCCCAAGATAACCGACTACAACAAATACCATCTTATTAAATTGCTTACCTAAAATAACATCATCGATAAACAGCTTGTAAAACAACGGATTAATAAATCCCATTAGCATTGAGATTATGCTCAGGGCGAAATTCAATATAAAAAATCGTTTAACACCATCAGTAAATGGAAGTAAATGCTTTAATACGTTGATACGGTACTTGATCTTTCTAAACATCATAATCAACCTCCCCTTTAATGGCAAATAAGGTCTTGAACAGTTCGCTGTCGCAAGCCATTCTGCTTGGCTCTCCGATTTCACAGATCTTGCCATGTTCCAGTATCGCGGCTTTATCGCAGAGCATAACCGAGCTTTGCCTGTGGGCGATTACAATAGAGGTTCTGCCTTTTAGCACATTATTCCACGCGTCGTGAATAGCCTCTTCTGTTTCATTATCAAGAGACGAGGTTGCCTCATCAAATATTATGATCTTTGGGTTTTTAAGGTATATCCGTGCAATCGCTATCCTTTGTTTTTGTCCGCCGGAAAGCCCGATGCCGTTTTTGCCGATGATGGTATCCATTTCGTTAGGCAATGTTTTGATAAACTCCCATATGCCTGAGTTTATGCATGCATTTTTAATTTCATCATTATTAGCGTTTTTATTTCCGAGCAGGATATTATCTTTTATTGAACCATCAAAGATCAGTACATCTTGAGCGATTAACCCTATGTTATGACGAATGGACTTCAAACTACACTCCGAAAGCTTTTGCCCATCAATGATAATCTCACCCACTTGCGGACGATAAAAACCTATAAGCATATAGGCGAGCGTGCTTTTACCCGAGCCGCTTTTTCCTACAAGTGCATACTTCTCTGCTGCCGATACATCAAGGTAAAAGCGGTCAAGCACAATATCGTTTTTGTTATATGCAAACGTAATATTCTCAAAACTGATGTTTCCATTTGTAATTATTAGCTCATTTTTGCCATTATCATCTTCTACTGGGGATTGCATAAAATCATGTATTCTTTGGATATATGAGACCCTGTTTTGAGCGTCAAGATAGGAATTGCTTGTTCGTTTAAATACCTCTGTTAATTGGGAATAAAACGCAACGATGATAGTCAACAGGCCTATGGTGATATTACCGGACATAGCCAGAAATCCCGCAAATGTAAAAATGGAGAGTTGAATAATTAAATTTACCAGCGTAACAATATTGTTTGCGGTAATTGTTGAAATCCCCGACTTAATATTTACAGCAAACATTTTTTTGTGGTTTTCTTCAAATGTCTTATTAGTTTTCGGCACAGCTCCGAGCATGCGTATATCTCTGAGTGCCGATAATATCTCATAAACCCAGCTGATGTAACTACCGTAGTACTCCCTTTGTTTATCGCCATAAGCACGAATCTTCTTGCCAAACTTTGCGTTTATGAATACAGATATAGGTGCAGCTATAACCACAAACAATCCAATCTGCCAGCTTATTATAAATAGATAAACCGAAATGACGACTATACTTATAATGCCATTTGCATAGTGGATGATGTTACGGATAACGAAATGCATACATTCGCTCGAATATGAACCGATAGTAGAAATGATATCCCCGGTTGATGCATCAGTCATATACTGCGCATCGCATTTTTGCAAATGCCGGAAGATATCTCTTTTAATATCAAATGTATACATACTCATTAGGTAATGGTGCTGAGCATAAATCAAAAAATACAAAATACAAGAAAACACCGACATTATCACAAAAACCAAGCTAATCTTAATAAAGATATCAAGGTTTTTGTAATAGACAATTTCATCTATCATAATGCCGAATAATATCGGCATTGCAATTGATAGGACCATATCAAAAAACCAACCGAAATAGAACATAATAAAGTTGCGTTTATGCTTGCTTATGTATTTTGATAAAAACTTAATAGCTGTAAAGTAGTTAAGCTTTTTTGTCATATACCCTTACCCGCCTTAATAAAAATTAATTCAAACAGCGATTTTGTGCCGTCAGCATAATCCACTTGCAAGGTTATAGTCATATATAGAAATAAAACAGCCCCAATAATTAGAAATAAATAAAATATTACAGGAGTCTTGATTATATATTTCACATATAACTTTGAAATATTTTGTTTCTTCATATATTAACCCTCCAATAAAAATTGCTCGCAACTATATTGTAATACCTTCTATATTTGTTACAATAAACAATATCAAGTAATTAACTATACTTTTTACAGTGGAAGACTGCTGTGTGAAACGGAGGTAACATATGCCGCAAGTCGACAGACACAGAGAAAGAATTGTCCCTATTGAATTTGAGAGCCATGAAACATTTTCAGCATTACCTTTAGACGAAAGGGTTACACTTGTATTAATCACGAGCGGACACGCATGCTTTATATTGAATAACGAACCCGTTACTCTTAACGCTCCTTGTATTATGCTTTTATCGTGTTACGACACGATAAATTTGGTAGATCAAAACCGTCTCTCGGCTAAATCATTTTCATTTTATCCATGCTTTATGAATTCGTCGTTGACCTTCGAAGCGCTGTCAGAGAATAAGTTTACAGAAATGGAGGACGAGCACGATCGTAATCTGATCAGTATGTTCCTACGGCGTGATGATGTATATAAAGGATATCTGGATATACCTCCGAAAACCTATCTGCGTTTAAGTGAATGGCTTGCTATTATAGGAACGGAGACCGCTTCTCAAAGTGACGGATATTGGACTTGCCGCATTAGGAGATATTTATTGCAATCGCTTTATTTGATTGAGGATATTTATATGGAGCAGATTAATAAATCAAAACAAAAAATAAATAAAGCTCCTGTAAATCTTGTTCTCGAATATATCCATACAAATTATCCAAATGAGATTTCATTAAAAGGTATCTGTAATCTTGTTCATATGGACAGAACAACCTTAACAAATAAATTCAAATTACAGGTTGGTAGAACGGTTATGGATTACTTGTTATATTATCGTATAAAAATAGCTTGTGAGGCTCTTAGTCATACCAATTTATCACTTGCGGAAATATCTGAAGCCGTGGGATTTAAATATGATACGCACTTTATTAAACAATTTACAGCTAAGCAAGGTATGACGCCGACAGAATATCGACACAGCGAATGGGATAGAAAAACATGACATAGCAAAAAAGCTAACAAGGCTTGGTATAGGCAATATAAAAGAGGAATTGTAAGTATATCTTATGCAAAATCAAATGACGTTGTTGTTATCTGTATCAACAATATGGGCAAAATAATAGATGGGCAAAGCAAGCAACGGATATTTGTAAAGTTTTATCAATTTGATAAATCACACAGTCAGAGTGGAAACGGCTTGGGCCTTTCGTAAGTCAGCACACATTCGGGTCAAAACGTATTGATACAATACTTATAAATAATATTGAAGGAGGAGATTTATGAAAAAGAAAACAATCGGAGCATCAGCAATCATTGCGGCACTATTGCTTACCGTAACCATTCCACAAGTACAGGCATTTGCCGTTTCAGCCCTGTCTGTATTCCGAGTTGATGGCACCAGAACCATCAATATCTCACTTGATGACATCAGCCAGATGGCTGTAGCCGCA
>CAYURR010000078.1:0-13350 GCA_964446745.1 uncultured Defluviitaleaceae bacterium
TCATCATTGTGTTTTTCTTTCTATATTGTAGTAAACTAAGAACAACTTGTATGTTGGATTTACAACGGGAGGAAAATATATGAAGAAAATATTTGAGATAATAAAAAACAACCCTCTTTTTGCGGGGATTGCGTTCAGTGACTTTGATCGTATGTTGGATTGTCTGTCGGCGAGGACGGTATGCTATAAAATGGATGACTTGATTTTACTATCCGGGGATGCGGTGAACTTTGTGGGCTTGGTATTGGCGGGCAGTGTGCAGATAATAAAAGAGGATCGTGATGGCAATGTGACTATCCTCACTGAGCTCGTTATCTCGGATATCTTCGGGGAGGTATTTGCTTGTGCGGGCATCGATCATAGCCCTGTGACTGTACAGGCGACCGAGGATTGCGAGGTGTTGTTTATTGATTATAGAAAGATCATAAAGACATGCTCGTCCGTATGTCCGTTTCACGCAAGGCTTATCGAAAACATGCTCAGCATTATCGCAAAGAAGAACCTAATGCTTAATCAGAAGATAGAAATACTGTCCAAACGCACGACAAGAGAAAAGCTAATGTGTTTCTTCGATATGCAGCGAGGTGCGTCGAAGAGGTTTACCATACCGTTTAACCGTGAGGAAATGGCGCAGTACCTCTGCGTGGACCGCAGTGCCATGTCTAATGAACTGGGTAAGATGCGAAACGAGGGGTTGATTCGGTTTAATAAAAACGAGTTCGAGATAATATAGGCGGATGTAGTGAACAGAACATTGAAAAGTTATATATAGTTTGCTATTATATCGGGGATTAACGCATTTTCGGTAAGATCAGGCTTGAATACTGAAAGGGGTATTTTATGTACAATTTCTCTATCGGCGTGCTGCTGGATTCGTTTAGGACGGAAACCGCTGCCTCGCTTAAGTTAGCAAAGGCTGTAGGCGCGACGGGTATACAGGTATATGCGACAAAGGGCGAGATGGCCCCGGAAAACATGGACGCACAAAAGCGTAAGGAGTTCGCTGCGCTTGTAAAGGATCATGGGCTCACGATTGCGGCACTTTGCGGCGATCTCGGACATGGCTTTGGCGACGCGGAAAAGAACCCGGAGCTCATTCGCCGTTCGAAATTGATCTTAGACCTCGCGAAGGACTTGGGTACGGATGTCGTCACGACGCATATCGGCGTTGTACCGAAGGATCCGAACCACCCGCGCTACAAGGTCATGCAGGAGGCCTGCACAGAGCTCGCACGCTATGCAGACACCATGAATGCACACTTCGCAGTCGAAACTGGTCCCGAGGAGGCTTATGTGCTCAAGGGATTTTTGGATAGTTTGAATTCAAAGGGCGTGGCCGTAAACTTTGACCCCGCGAACTTTGTAATGGTCACGGGTGACGACCCGGTCAAGGGTGTATATACCCTGAAGGACTACATTGTACATACACATGCAAAGGATGGCCGCAAGCTCATCAATAAGGACCCCGAGGTCGTGTACGGTATCGTGATCGAGGACATCGTGCAGGATGACGAGGCGTTTATCGAATTGCCGCTCGGTAAGGGCGACGTGGACTTCCCGAATTACTTGAAGGCGTTACATGAGATCGGATATAAGGGCTTCTTGACCATCGAGCGCGAGGTCGGCGAAAACCCGGAGGCAGACATCCGCACAGCGGTCGGTTTCCTTAACAACCTGATTAAATAATATTACAGGAGGCAGATATGAAGATATCAGTCAGCTCATATAGTTTTTCGCAGCACATAAACGACGGCACGATGACGCAGCTCGATACGATCAAAAAGGCTAAGGAATTGGGTTTTGATTCGATAGAGTTCGCAACCGTGATACCGCATGACGGATCTACACCCGAGGGATACGCAGCAAAATTGGCTGTAGAGGCAAAGGCCTTAGACTTCCCGATCACAGGCTACCTGATCGGCGCGGATTTCATAAACGGCTCGGACGGCAATCTCGACGCAGAGGTCGAAAGGGTCAAGCAGCATATCGATATCGCAGCGATCTTGGGCGCGCCGCTCGTTCGTCATGACGCGACACAGGGCTTCATGCCGGGCACACGCGGGCACAAGGGCTTTGATCAGGTGCTGCCTATTTTGGCAGAGGGTTGCCGTAGGGTTACCGAGTACGCAGCAACCAAGGGTATCCGCACGACTGTCGAGAACCACGGATATTTCTGCCAGGATAGCGACCGCGTCGAAAAGCTCGTAAACGCCGTCGCGCATGAAAACTTCGGTCTGCTGGTCGATATGGGCAACTTCCTATGCGCGGACGAAAACCCGATCACGGCTGTGAGCCGCGTCGCTCCATATGCCTTCCACGCGCACGCAAAGGATTTTCATGTAAAATCACCGCTCGGACCCAACCCGGGCGACGGATTTTTCCCGACACGCAGCGGTACATTTCTACGCGGTGCGATCATCGGTCATGGCGACGTGCCCGTACAGCATTGCATAAAGACCCTTAAGATGGCTGGTTATGACGGATATATCGCGATCGAGTTTGAGGGTATCGAGGAGTGCGTCATGGCTCTGAGTATCGGACAGAAGAACCTGCGCAGATACATCGAAAGCGTATGACCATCTACGAGGATATATACAAATCGGAAGAATATTACTGGGGCCTTGAACCGTCACATATGTGCTATCGCGTGATGGAACTGCTGCCTCCGGTAAAGCCATATCGGCTGCTGGACATCGGCTGTGGAGAGGGCAAGGATGCCGTGTTCTTTGCGAAAAACGGCTACGAGGTCTATGCACTTGATTTTGTTCAGGCCGGGCTAGACAAAGCTCAAGCACTAGCGGAAAAGCACCTCGTCGGGATCCATACGATAAAGGCCGATGTCAAGGAGTTTAGATTGGATTTCGATGTGGATGTGATCTATTCGAGCGGGGTATTGCATTACATACCGCCCGAACTGCGTGCGGAGATTTTTGCTAGCTACAAAAGCCATACCCGCGACGGCGGCATCCACGCGTTCAATGTATTTATACATAAGCCGTTTATAAAAGAACCGCCTGAGGATGAGCCGTTTGCTTATCCTTGGCGGTCCGGTGAATTATTTATGTGTTATGCGGATTGGCGGTTACGCAGTGTGGATGAGATCATATTTGATTGCAATTCTTCGGGTGTCCCGCATCAGCATTGCATGGATGTGGTGATGGCCGAGAAGGTTAGTGTGTAGACATATTATCTAACATACACCGGATTTGAAATCAACACAGGCAATGCGGGCATACCCTGCGCGTATATGCGTGTGATCTCTACGCGGTAAAACATCGCGTCGGCGCTTACGGGCGTATTCCATACAATATCCTCGCGTTGTTCGGATGTTTTTTCATATATGATACCATTTTTGGTGATGACCTTTAGGTTGTCACCTTTTTTTGTGTCTGTGACTTTAATATGCAGTGCGGGAGAGGTGTCGCCGGATTTCATATATACGATATCACCGATTATCGCGGGTTCCTGACCGGGCGTTGATATACAACTCATTTCTAGCACAGGGGCCTCTACATCGAGCGTCAGATAAGAATGTCCGGCCTTGAGTGCAGCAAGGATATCGCTGAGGCCACGGGACATTGCATAAACGCAGGTGGTCGGTGTGCCTACCTTCATAAACACGCCCGGGCGGTGAAAATCGCTGCCGGCTACAATCGGTATACGCTTGCCCTCACAGAGCGAGCGGTGCCACCAGGCGATACATTGAAGGTCAGATCCCTTCGGAAACGCGTTGATAACCTCTATGCAGTCGAAGTACATACCGTCAAAGCCCCATTGCCAACCGCAGTCTCCGTCAAACGGGTGATTGATTACGACGAGTGCGGATTTTTCGTGAGCGGTCCTTAGGATAGCAGCGACCTCCTCGTTGGTGCTGGCGAAAAACGGACGGTCATATGGGTTCTCAACTCCGAGAAGACCTGCATGACCCTTATAATGCGTCCACTCCGAACCCGGGAATACGGACAGGCGATCGGCTATCGGTCCGTATGCGGGCAGGTTGGAGTTCTGTGCTACATTGTTGTGATCGGTGATGAATATAAAATCCAAACCCTGCTGCATGGCCGATGCGGCGATTTCATCTACGGTCATCGAACCGTCCGAGGCTACGGTATGCATATGCAGATCACCTCTAAACAAACGCATGGACTTGTATGTGAATTCAATCTCGTAGTTAACCGTTACACCGCCATCGGCCACATGGTAAGCGCCCGCGATAACAGACCATCTGCCGGCCTCAGTCTTTACGCGTGCGTATCCGTCCGATGATATATGTTCACTGGCGGATATGCTGCGTCGATCTGAACCGGACGCACCGATGAAGCGGTTGTCGATGCCCAACAGTCCCAGATCGATACAGTTATTTGCCGAGGGATAATTATATGAAACCGTGATCGTTTCCACATTTTCGGGTACATCAAACGGTACGGTGAGGTAAGAGCCCTCGTTGGATTTATCTAAAAATAGTGTTTGTTTTAATATTGTATGAGCCATAAGTCTTCTCCTGTCCTATCTTTTTGGATAACGCTACTACATCCGAATGAAAATTGCAAATAATCTTCGTAGGAATATTCGTGTGCAATTTACACAGCCCATGTAAGCGTCTATAATGCAACTAAGGTTAATCACAGAATTAACGGGAGGGGATTATATGGCTAAAAATGTGCTTGCGTTTGACTTGGGGGCATCCGGGGGACGATTGATGCTTGGGGCGTATGATGGGAAAGGGATAAAACTCACAGAGGTGCATCGGTTCGAAAACAGACCCGTAAGGATGTCGGATACGTTGTATTGGAACACCTTTATGATATTTGACGAGATGAAGACGGCGCTCAAAAAGGCGGCTGCGATGCTCGCGGGCACCGGGGAGCGGATTGATGGCATCGGCATCGATACATGGGGTGTGGATTACGGACTTTTGGATGGCGACGGGAATATCATCGGTATGCCGATACACTATCGCGACGAGCGCACCAAAGGATACATAGGCTCTACCGAGCCACTGATGAAAAAAGAGGAGCTCTATAAACGCACGGGCATACAATTCATGGACTTTAATACGGTGTATCAGCTGCGCGCCGATCAGGTTATGCGCCCGAGGGTTATGGAGGCCGCAAAGCACTGTTTGTTTATGCCGGACCTATTCGGATACCTGCTCTGTGGCGAGGTCTTTAACGAATACACGATCATGTCCACAGGCGCGCTGATAAATGCGAGCACGCGCAAGCCGGATCCGGATATCTTTAACGCGTTCGGGATCCCCATGGAGCTATTCAAGGAACCCACCAAACCCGGCACAATTATCGGACGGCTCACAAAGGCTGTTTGCGAGGAAACAGGGTTATCGGATATCCCGTTTATCGCGGTAGGCTCACATGATACAGCCTCGGCTGTGGCGGGTACGCCGCTCAGCAGTCAAAATGCCGCGTATATTAGCTGCGGTACATGGTCGCTTTTGGGTATGGAGTTGGCAGAGCCCGTGATTAATGACGAGAGCTTTGGGTTTAACTTCACTAACGAGGGTGGGGTAGGGGAGACGATACGCTTCCTGAAGAATATAAACGGCCTTTGGATCATCCAACAGCTGCGCAGAGACATCAACGCGTCGTTGGCCGCAAAACAGTCGGAGGTTACAAAGGTTAGCTTCGGGGACATCATCGAGGCCGCGCAGAACGCAAAGCAGGTAGGGCACGGGGACTTTTGCATAGATCCGTCCGATCCCGTATTCATGGCACCTCCGAACATGGCCGATGCGGTACGTGATTATTGCATCAGCCACGGCCAAGGCACCCCGAAGGACGGCCTTGAGGGGCTCGGCGAGCTCGCGATAGCGGTTTACAACGGTCTTGCCAACGAATACAAGCTGCAGACGCGCAGCATGGAGCAGGTCTTGGGCAGAACGGCCGATTGCATCCACATGGTCGGAGGTGGCATACAGGACACACTGCTATGCAAGATGACCGCAGAGGTCACCGGTAAGCAAATAAAAACGGGGCCTATAGAGGCCTCCGTCATGGGTAATGTACTTATGCAGTTGCTCGCGCTCGGTGAGATCAAGAGCGTCGAGGAAGGCAGAGCGATTATATCGCGTTGAATTCGAAGTGATAATACGCGGGCCCCGCAAAGAAGCCAAGCTCACCGTATAGAGTTTCGGCGGGGTTTCCGCACATCACGCCTAATGTGATCACAGGTGAACGCGAATGGGCGTTGTTGATGCTATTGAGTATCATAGCCTTGGCAATGCCCTTGCCGCGATAATCGGGCAGCACCGAAACCTGATGGATCGTTGCTATTTTATCCGACGCATCCGGATAGATGCCCGCGATACAAACTGCGACGATCGCGTTGGTTTCAGATGACTTTACGATTGTGCCCATGCTCAATGTGTCGGTCTGTGCAAATGAATCGAAGCGCCTTGCGATAGCACTCGAGATGTCTTGCTCAACGGGCTCGCCGAGTACGGTCGAGGTAAAGCCATACAGATGTGCCTCGTATACGACACGTGTGATTTCTTCGATGTCCGCTTCGGTTGGATGTGTGAAATAAAAGCCCTCGGGTGCTGTGATCTCGTAAGCGGCGGTGGGACGTTGCATACGGCGCTTGCCGTTTTTGTTTCTGATCGAGAGGTTTCGTGTATGGGTACCGAGCTCGGACAGTACATCAGCGTCTTCTGTGGTGATGTAATCGATCGTGAGCGTCGAGTGGCTGAGCCTTGCGGTAGCAAACTCCATTACCTTTTGCCAGAACAGCCATCTGTCGTCAAACGGCGGGATCAAGAATGCAGATGTGATACGGTCGTTGTATAAGCAAACTCCGCCGATCGGTGTGTAGTTCTGGTATACCAAGTAGCCGCCGCCGTTTGGATCTGCTTTTTCAATGCGTTCGTTGTAGCTGTTGCTCAGAAAGATGTTTTCGTGCAGATAAACAGCATAATGTACTGCATAGGTTTCGTCATTTACTGCTTTGAATGAATAGTTTGTCATAAGTTCTCCTTTGTTGTAATTGTGATAAAAATCTAAGACACGCCGTAACCTATAAGGAGGTAACATAAATGTCAAAAAGATACGCTTGGACGTGGCAGATAAAACCCGAGTGCTTAGAGGAATACATACGCATGCACAGGGAGCCGTGGCCTGCAACCGATGGAATGCGATCACCTCGCAGATGGTCGTCGGCTCGTTTGATTTCTCCGAGGCCGAGCCTATACGGTTTATGGATGAGGTGTTCAGGCTCGATTAACTAACGAGCTTGTTTGTATATGCATTAATCAAAAACGGCAGCTCGATACCCCTTACATAGATCCGGTAATACGGCACCGCGGCATCGGCGGTTCGGTCGTCCTGGAAATAGATCATATCCATCTTGTCCACTAACAGCTCCTTGTTGCCGAATGCGTTCCTTGCCTCACGCATAAAGTTGTACATGGCCTCGTCCGCAGCGCACACCTCAATAGCCGTGCCCGTATAGCCCATCGGCGCACCATAAACGCAGTCTATCTGCATGATACCGTTTTTTGTGACGTAGAAATCCATGAAATTGGTCAGTATCGTCATGCCCTTGTAACGCTCGCAGTACACGATGCGTATGCCCTCTTCGCTTTCGCTTATGACATCCGTATAAAAATCCGTGAGCCCACTGCGCTTTACGACCTCGCCGCATAGTGACAGCGCGGTCTTTACATCCATTTGCTCATAGACACCCGTACCCTTCGGGCGGTCGTAGGATAGATAACCGTTCATCAATACAAGCACTGCATCGTCCGTCGAATATATGTGGCGTTCACCGTCCGTCTGCGCCTTGATGTCAGATGTAGTATCGGGGAAAAAGGTTTCGGTTATCCAGTGTTCATCATAGATATTCTGTGCGATCGTGAGCTGTCTGCGCGGCTTAAAGAATTTCGGTATCGGGGTCTCTATGTGGATGCCGTTTTTTTCCATCAGGTTCATAATAGCTGTTTGACGCGCGTTGCCGAGCACATACTTGCTCTGCTCGAACGCGAGCATGATCCCGAGAAACGCGTTCAATACGACCAAGAATACAATCGTAAGGGTTTTGGCCCTGCTCCAGTTCATAACACTTTACTCCGTTTCGAAATGTTAGCTCGTAGCCGGTATGGAAAAACTGGCCCCGTCCGTTTCAAATACCCAATACATTAACGCACCGCGGTTCCTGTCTATCCTATAGCCAAAGCTTACGTTATAGATCATGCCCTCCTCGGGATCGTTGCCGCTGATGCGATTTACCGCTTTTTCAAAGCTCACGGTGGCTGCCTTGGCCGCACGGTAGTCTGAGACGAGGTTGTACGCGAGTTTTTTATACTTTGTTACGGACTCGCCGGACACTGTGACCTCTATCGCGTGGGATAAGGATGCCTCACCGGCGTTTTTATAGGTGTCCGGGATGATCAGCGGGAAATCCTCAACGATATAATCAAAATAGAATAACGTTGTATCCTCCTCGACCATATAACCGCTTAACGAGTATTCGTTTGTCACAAGGCTGTCGGCCCGGACGAAATCGTAGGCGGTTTTATATTGCCTCAGGATATCGGCCGCCTGCGTGGATGTGTCGTTGTCCTTTGCGGTGTATTGCGCGTATTCGAGCACGTCGTTTTGAAAGTACTTTACGACGGTCTTGTCATCGCTGAAGGTGTAGACATCGTTCTTGCCGAAATACGAAAGCTTCGAGGCCGGATTGTCAAAGAAGATATCGACCTTCTTTTCAATCGTGGGGCGCAAGCGTTCGCCGGATGGCGCATAGGGGTTTATAACGCGCACGGACTGATACATCGCCCCGCCTTCGGGTATGTCCGGTATAAAGACATTGTCCAATACATAGCCCAATTCGTCTAAGCTGCTGGCACGATATCGTATCGAGAGCGGCTTAGGTGGTACGGGCGAGGACAAAACAAATTCAAACGGCGTCGAGAAGCGGTACAGCATCCGGCTTTGCAGATCAACAAATGTCACCAGAGAGCCTGTGTCCGTGGCCTCAAAGCCTACGATGTCAAAGCTATTGACCTTTGACGAGACAAGCGTTGTACGCGAGCCGAAGTTTTGGGTAAAGACAGTTGCGGGCATCGGAAACGCGTATTCGTATACGGCTGACATGGAACTGATGAAGTCCCAGGACACAAACGGCTCAGAGGATACGAATTCGCCGTCCTTTAAAGTCTGTGCGATAAGTTCGTCACCGAGCATACGATATGGGTTGTCGCCGAGCTGCGTGTAGTGGATGTTGAAGCTGTTGTCGGCGGCGTTTTCAACAGGCGTGATGATCCTGTACGGATAAGTAAAATGTGTGCGTTCGGCTAATGTACCGCTCGCCAACACACGCCCGAAGAATATGTTCACAATGTTTTGGTTTGAGATGTTTCCAAACCATAGCCAGGTCGCTTGATACACGGCTAAACAGATCAACAAGGCTATAGAAGCATTTTTGATCGTGTTCTTCATAGGGCATCACCGCTTGCGGCCTCGCACTTATTAAAGCGCAGTATCATCGCTGTGCCCTTGCCGTATTCGGAAAAGGCCGTAATGCGACCGCCATGGGCCTCCATGATCTCCTTGGCTATCGAGAGCCCGAGTCCTGTGCCGCCCATCGCACGCGATCGGGCCTTGTCCACCCTGTAGAAGCGTTCGAATATCCTGCGCAGGTCCTCCTGCGGGATACCTATGCCGTTATCCTTGATATAGACGCGGTAATATGAACCCGATTCCTCTATGAATACCTCGATCGTTGAGCCCTCGGGGCTGTATTTGATCGAGTTGGTGATGATATTTGTGAGCACCTGATTGATACGGTTCACGTCCGCTTCGATAAAGCAATCCTTTATCGAGCGATCGAACTTGATCTGCTGCTGCTTCTTCTCTGCTAAGATGCTCGTCTGCTTTATGCACATACGGATAAGACCGTTTAGGTCGACGATCTCAAGGTCCAATACGAGTTGGTTGTTATCAAAGCGCGAGAGCTCCAACAGGTCCTTTACAAGCTCGGACATACGCTCAGTTTCCTTGTCGATGACCTTTAAAAACTCAGCGGCGGCCGTTGGGTCGTTGATCGCGCCGTCTAGCAGTGTCTCGGTATAGGTCTTGACCGTAGTCAGCGGTGTACGCAGCTCGTGCGAGACGTTTGCGACGAACTCTTTGCGCATCGTGTCGAGCTTTGTGTGCTTTGTGACGTCGCGTAATATGATGACGATGCCCTCGATCACGCTGAACGCGTTGATAAACGGAGAGAGGTTGGCGGAGATGAACTTGTCGCCAATAGAGAAGGTGGCCTCAAGTATCGAGCCCGGGGTGAGCTTGTCCATGTCGAGCTCCGCAAAACCGATACGGGACAGCATGTCCTGTGGCTCGATGCGGCTACAGTCGGATATATTTAATAGCTCGGAGGTCGCGTTGTTTGCGTGTATTAGCTCCAGATCCCGCGAATAAGCCAATACACCGTCGGTCATATTGTGCTGAACGATCTCCATCTTGTTCTTTTGGCTTTCGAGTTGTGCGAAGCTGTTGTTCAGATCGTTACCCATGTTGTTGATCGTCTCGGTGAGCTGACCGATCTCGTCGTGCGAGAACACAGGTATCTCCTGACCAAGATTGCCTATGGCCATTTCCTTGGCCTTTTTGGTCAACCCAATGATCGGGCCTGTAATCGTATTTGCAAACAGCAAGCCTAGCACACCCGTCATTACGAGTGCGAGTATCATCATCAGAAACACGATAACGGTGATCTCGGCGATGCTGTTTTCTATGCCTTTCGTCTCAATGCGCGTCTGCAGCACATACCTGACCTCGCCTGTCTGCTCGTCTATGACGGGTCTTGCAAACTTGATCCATTTCTTACCCGTCGTGCCGTCCACATCAAAGTCCCGGGTCTCCGAGATAAACCCCGTTTCACCACCGAATGCGGCAATGATCGTGGGATCGGAAAACTGCATACCCAGAAACTCCTTAGGTGCGACGACACCGTTTTGATCGAGCACAAAACCCTGCATACCCTGCGCAGTGCTGATAGCCATACGTTGCTCAAACGCATGCTGAAAATCCGCGATCGTGCTGTTACCCTGGATGATCTCTGTATTGATGAGCTTGGCGTATTCCTCCAACTGACGGCGCAGCTTGCCGACCTCGTTGGCCTTTATCTGCATGATCGTGATCGTACCGCTCACCGTCATGATGATAAACACCAAGATCAGGTACAGCATTACGATCTTTAGCCTTATGCTGCGTAGACGCGGCATTCGCAGCAGCGGTCTAAAAACCGGCTGCGGGTTATCGGTTTTCATATAGTGTTAAAGTAATAGCCTACGCCGCGGCGGGTCATGATGTATTCGGGGGCCTCAGGATTGAGCTCGAGTTTTGTGCGCAGTCGGCGTATCGTTACATCCACCGTACGTACATCGCCGAAATACTCGTAACCCCATACCTTTTCAAGCAATTGCTCGCGCGTGAACACATAGTTCTTTTGCGTGGCCAAAAATTTCAACAGTTCAAATTCCCTACGCGTAAGATCCACGATCTCACCCTTGCGCTTGACCTCATACATGTCAAAATCGAACGAAATATCTCCGAATACCTGCACGTTTTGACCTGCGACAGGGGATTCATCACCGGATTTGCGGCGAAGGTTGGCCTTGATGCGCGCCATCAATTCGCGGATACCGAACGGCTTTGTAACATAATCGTCCGCACCGAGCTCAAAGCCGAGCACCTTGTCGATCTCTTCTGCGCGCGCCGTGAGCATGATGATCGGGGTCTGAGCGAATTCCCTGATCTTTTTACAGGCCTCAAAACCGTCCATCTTTGGCATCATGATATCTAATAAGATCAAGTCGGGCGACTGCGACCGCGCTGCCGCGACCCCGGCCTCGCCATCCGGCGCTGATATGACCTCAAAGCCGTCCTTTTCGAGATTATATTTGACAATGTCCACGATGTTTCTCTCATCGTCTACAACCAAAATCTTCTGCGCCATAACATCCTCCGAACAGCCTATGGCTACTATAGTCGTTAGCTATCCATGGCTATTGTATTTTCATAATAAATATTATATGTATCATTCATTGTAAGGTAACACCGCGAGTTGTGTCAATGCTATCCTGCAATGCCTGCTCGCCATATATCCGCACAAACGCATTTACGATCTCAAAGGCCTTGCGGTAGGCCGTATCCGCATCCGCGTTTTGAAAGTCCGTCACCATTTCCTCATATGGAAACGCCGACGCGGCAGATGCAAGCTCGGGCATCCATTCGCGGCCCGTGTACTTGGCCTCGTAATATAGCGCGATACCCTCCATGAGCCATGGTTTGATGCTGCTGCGCGAGCCGGATACCTTCATATCGGTTAGAAAATGCGTGAGCTCATGTATGATCGGCCCCTGCTGTAGGAAGTCGTCCTTGATATCGGCGGTGGTCTCGGCGCTTGTCCAGAGCAGAGGCGTGAGAATGTGTATAATCCCGCCGCCATACGCACCCATCGGCAACTCGTCTATGTTACCACCGGATGGGAGCTTGCCGCCGAGTGCCTTTACATATGCATCTGCATCCGAATAGATGATGATCTTGGCCTTTTGAGTGGTGCTATGTTGCATACCAAAGTCCGTAAGTAGCAGCGGTAAATAAAAATCCACGCTGCGTGTGATCATCGGTACGAATTCGTTGTCCGACGGTGCGTGGAACACACGCGCATACATGGACTGCGTGACCAAACTATCAGACGGCAGCGAGCCTGTCCGGAGCCGTGAGAAGAATTTCGGCGCGTTATGCTCCAGTACCGGCGCGAGTAAAGTCATAATGATTAGTAGAAATAAGCATATAACACCAAGCGGCAATTTAGCCTTTGTTGTATTCATTAAAACCTCCGTGGTGGTAAATGTTTCATGCCGATGATTCACTGATGTATATGCGCAAAGCGGATAGGCTATGCGTAATCCCTTGAAACATTCCCGGAATTCTGATAATGTCTGCGCAAAAATACAGTGAAGATGGGTTAATGTGGGATATACAGAGCTGATGATAAGCCCGCCGGCATCCGCGAGGGGTTATACCCGTTGGTGGTGGTACGGCTGCGCCGTAAAAAAGGATGAGATCGAAAGGTAATTGCTACTGATGATGGAGGCAAACATCGGCGGTGTCGAGTTACAGATATTGTATCCGCTGTCACCGGACGATACAGAAAAGGGTATACATAATCTGGAGCTTATGTCTCCGTAATTTTTGGATACGTTGAAATTTGCTGCGGACTGCTGCGAACGATTGGGCATAGCGTTTGATCTCACACCCGGGTCGAGATGGCCATACGGCGGAGGTATATGTCAATGACCGGCCGTATTTCGGCAGCGTGATAAATAAT
>CAYURR010000079.1:0-12642 GCA_964446745.1 uncultured Defluviitaleaceae bacterium
GTAGAGCTTGCCGCAGTTTTTGCAGCGCAGCTGTGCGATATCGGTCCCGTCTGAGCTGGTATACAAATCGGAAGGGAGGTTATTGGCATGAGAGGGTTGGGGTGTTGGCTTGGGGCTTCGGGGTTTATATGCGTCCATCTCACTCTTTGCCTCTATGATTGCATGCCTTACGGCGGTCTTTATCACATAATACAAAATTAAATATGTAATAAAAACACCAAAAATCCACAGTATTAGCACCATTCTAACCACTCCTTTTTGAATAATAAAATTAGATAACACAAAAATCCGTGCTATTGAGTAATACTCAAGCACGGATTTTTTTATAAGCTAGTGATGGGAATCGAACCCATTACCCCTTCCTTACCATGGAAGTGCTCTACCGATTGAGCTACACCAGCGCCTGTTCGCAAAGCATATTACCAAAGTTGATGAATGTTGTCAAGAGCGGTTCCAATTATCCTGTACTTTTCTGCATGGGTTATGGTAAAATTTGAGCTATAGGCATTAAATATTTTTTCATATACATGAAGGGAGATTTATCTATGCATTTGAACAAGAGCGGCGCTACATACCATGTGCCGGACGGTAAGGATTTTCATGAGGCGCTCGCGCGCACGACAGACATCTGCATCGCCGCGCATCAGGATGATATAGAGATCATGGCGTTCGCACCGACTATCGAGTGCTTCGGAAAGCCGGACAGACATTTTACGGGCGTGACGGTAACAGACGGTGCGGGCTCGCCACGCAGCGGCATATATGCGGACTACACAAACGAGCAGATGCAGGTTGTACGCCAGCAGGAGCAGGACCTTGCGGCCGATGTAGGCGGTTATGCCGCACAGCTTCAGCTGTATTACAGCAGCAAAGAGGTCAAGGACGCAAAGAATGAGGAGCTTGTTAACGAACTCGCAAACATACTCAAGATGGCTGCGCCCGAGACCGTATATACCCACAACCTCGCCGACAAGCACGACACCCATGTAGCCGTTGCGCTACGCACCATTGCTGCGATCCGTAAGCTGCCGATGGATGCAAGGCCGAAGAGGCTCATTGCACTCGAAGTATGGCGCGGGTTGGACTGGCTCTGCGACGAGCAAAAGGTTGTGCTCGACACATCAAAGCATCAGAACCTCGCAGCCGCTCTTTTGGGCGTGTACGACAGTCAGATAGCGGGTGGCAAGCGTTACGACCTCGCCGCAATGGGCCGCCGCACAGCGAACGCTACCTTCTTCGCGAGCCATAACGTCGACGATACGGACAGCTGCTCATACGGACTGGATATGACTCAGCTGATCACGGACGATACGATCGATCCCGTGGATTTCATCACGGGGTACATCGACAGCTTCAGAAATGAGATCAGCACACGCATCGGTAACTTTTCATAATACAGGGGGATATCTATGAACTTCAAGGGTATAGAATTCGATATCAATAATGTACCGGAGTTGGACAAGGGCTTTGTGCCGCTCGCAAAATGGGGCCAGGCATACCACAAAAAGGCTGAGGCCTTGGGAAAGGCGAAACCTATTGCGATAGCTGTAACGCGCAATAACGGGCTCGTATCGGTTTTTGACACATGTGTGATCGACGATGCTGCGTATACGGACGCTAACCGTTTCTATGTAGAGCGCACGGTTAAGGCTTTGCTCTGGATAAAGGGTGGTTACAAGGTAGATATCTGCGGTGACGAGGATTTGGCTGCGTATATCAAATCTGTATATAAAACAGGTGGCGAGCGCGGGTTTGACGCGGATTTCATGGGCAAGGTATATGAGAACCCATTTGAGGTCAATTATCTGCCGCTAGACAAAAAGCCCTCCGAGAACGAGCTCTCTCGTTCGGTCGGCAGGCATATGGACGGTTACCGTATCGGTTTCGATGCAGGCGGCAGCGACAGAAAGGTATCGGCGGTCGTAAACGGCGAGGCCATCTGGAGTGAAGAGGTAGTCTGGTTCCCGAAACAGGAATCAAACCCGGATTATCATTTCGAGGGTATCGTGGATGCCATGAAATCAGCCGCTGCCAAGATGCCTCGCGTAGATGCGATCGGAGTGAGCTCGGCCGGTATCTATATCGACAATCGTACGGCTGTCGCATCGTTGTTCTTGAAGGTGTCGGAGCCGGATTTCAATGCGAAGGTTAAGGATATCTTCATCCGTGCGGCGAAGGCTGTCGGTGATGTGCCGCTCGAGGTTGCAAACGACGGTGACGTAACCGCACTCGCGGGTGCAATGAGCCTGGATGAGAATAACATCCTCGGCATAGCAATGGGCACGAGCGAGGCCGGCGGTTATGTGGATAAGGACGGTAACATCACGGGCTGGCTGAACGAGCTCGCGTTTGTACCCGCAGACGGACAACCCGAGGCAATGATCGATGAATGGTCCGGGGATATCGGATGCGGCGTTAAATACTTCTCCCAGGACGGCGTTATCAAGCTTGCGCCCGCGGCGGGCATCACGCTCGATGCGACCGCACCGCTCGGCGAGCAGCTCAAGGCCGTGCAGGATCTGATGGCAGCAGGCGACCCGCGCCCTGTAGATCTCTACAAGACCATTGGTGCATACCTCGGACACAATCTCGCATATTACGCGGTTTATTATGATATCAAGCATGTATTGCTGATGGGCCGCGTCGTATCGGGCGAGGGTGGCAACATCATCCTTGATGTTGCAAAGAAGACACTATCGGAGGACTATCCGGAGCTTGCAAAGACGATGAACGTTCACCTGCCGGACGAAAAGAGCCGCCGCGTGGGACAGAGTGTCGCCGCAGCGAGCCTGCCGGAAATAAAATAATATCATTTAATAAAAATAGCTGTAGCGTCAGGATTCTTACGGATCACCTGTTGCTACAGCTATTTTTTATGCCTCAGAACCCGTCCGCTTCATATAATGGATAAAGGTAAATAAACAAAAAAGATCGGGCGGGGTGTTGAAAATGGCAAGTGCTGTTGTTGTCAGTATTTCGGAATTCATGGGAGAGATCGTCAATAAAGATATGCCACCGATGAAGTATTCGGTGAAGTTTCCACAGTTTGATACGAATATACGCGGTGGATTTATCGCTAGGCTCAACAAGTTATATCTGTCTACGGCAAATACATTGTCCACCTATTGCCAAAAACGCCTGTTTACATCGGCGATAAAGCATTACAACGGCCTCGATGCGGACAGCTTGACGATCTATGCGTTTGAGCTCTATAGCGAGCCTACGATCACGTTAAATGCAAATAATCTACTATCGTTGTATGTTGACCGTTTTACCTATGATGGCGGTGCAAACGGCTCCACAGTGCGGCGTTCGGATAGCTGGCTAATGAATGCGGGTCGAAGGCTGCAGCTTTCTGATTTGTTCCCGCCGGGCTTCAATTATCGAGCGTACATCGAGGCGGAGGTAATAAAGCAGATACAGGAGCAGGTCAAGGAAGGGGCCAACTTCTTCGAGGATTACCCGAAGCTCGTACACCAATACTTTGATCCGAGGCAGTTCTATCTCACAGAGGCCGCGACGGCTTATGGTCTGGCCGTGTATTATCAAGAGATCACGATCGCTCCGCATGTGAGCGGTATTATATCGTTTAACATCCCTACAGATAATCTGGTACCGCCTCCCGCCACGCGCTGAGCTTTTGCTCGTAATTCATGTTTGCACGCGCTGGGCTCGTGGACGGAACCTGCACAGTGGCAATCCCGATATGTTTAAAGTGTTTGCGGTATAGAGATGCGGCCTTACCGCCGTTCAATATGATCATGCGGATGTCCGGATGCTGTGCAAAGAATGTATCGAAGTCATTGGGCATGGGGTTTTTGATATCGGCATCGAGTGAACCCTCACGCTCCGCATAGTGGATAACGTCCCATAACGCGATGCGGTGCCTAATTAGCATGTCGCAACGTTGAGCGTATTCGGTGGGCATTTCCTCTCCGACCAACTCGCTGATTATACGCCAAAATTTGTTTTGAGGATGTGCGTAGTATTGTTGCATATTAAGGGATATCTCACCCGGCAAAGAACCGAGTATCAACAGACGCGCATCCCCACGCTCTATCGGAGGCAATCCGTATTTCATAATGTACGCCCTTTCTGGAAAAAATAATAAAGAAATGATATCATAGTTAAACCTAAAGTGCAGAAGGGAATGTCACAAATGAATGATCGGGTTTACGAGTTTGTAGCCGAGATAAAAAAGGTACCGGATATAGACGGTGCTTATGTAGAATTCCCGTTTGATGTAAAGGCAGAGTTTGGCAAGGGTCGCGTAAAGGTGCACGCCACGTTTGATGGTGAGCCATATGACGGGAGCCTTGTCAGGATGCAGACACCATGCCACATCATCGGCATACAAAAGGCCATCCGCGCCAAAATCGGTAAGCAAGCCGGGGATATAGTCGCTGTGACGGTAAGGGAAAGGGAATAGAGGAGGGATTTTTAGTGCTACAGACGTACCAAGGATATTTTCTTAACGGGACATTTATCACTTCCGACAATGCAGTAATTCCTGATAAAACGCCTGTTATTGTAACAATATTAGATGATATTGTTTCAGACGGTAAAACTAATAGGCAAAGATCGGCGTTTGAAAGCTTTTTTAATGCTATTGATAGTAGTGATATGGATTTGCTTTCAAACGAGGATTTCATGGAGCTAGAAACGACACGGCTTAGCTTTAAAAGGGATATAGACTTATGATCTATGCATTAGATACAAACATTTTATCGTACTTTTTAAAGAAGGATGAGATCATCAGAGAACGGGTAATATTGGAATCGAGTAGTGGTAATCAGTTTGTAATCCCCGTAGTAGTGTATTTTGAGATAAGAAGATGGTTACTTGAGAAGAATGCCCTTAAACAATTATCGGAGTTCAATGCCCTATGTGTTGAAGTGCCTGTAATAGGTTTCGGAAAAGGCGTCTGGGAGTTAGCAGCTGAACTATATGTTTATACACGAAAAGTAGGTAAGCCTTCTGAAGATGCGGATCTACTTATTGCTGCTCAATGTATTAATAATAACTATACACTGGTGACAAACAATATCCGACATTTTGAAATAATGCCTAACTTAAATTTTGTGAACTGGAAGTGAAGGCCAACGGGGTTACGCCCTGTTGGCCTTTTCCTTGCCTGTCTTGGCCTTGCCCTGGATCTCGGGCACCGGTGCGACGTCGTTTTTGGGTATGTGTGTCTTGTGGTTGCTCTCGGTACCGTGTGGATCCTTGGGGTCCGGTCGCCTCATTCCCGCTTTTGCCATAGTTACCTCCAGTTTATCGTCCGCAAGCGTTAGCGCTTTGTGTTCGGGCCCAACGCTTCCTTTATGATATTGTGGTTTACATTCTGGTTATCGGGCATGGGCATCTTTTGCTTCTGCTTATCGTCATTGTATGACGTTGGCTTGGACAAGTTTATCACCTCGTCCTTAGTCTGTGCTATGCGGTTTATTTTATCCCCATCGTAAAGCACATCCTGTAATTCCCTGCGTGGACCGTGTAGTGCGGGTCGAGCTGTGTGCTCCATGCCATTTCGCTACCGATGCCTGTATGCAAGCAGTCGATATGCAGGTAGATCTCGTCGCGCTTTGGCAGCTCGTGATCGTGCGCGGCACTGTGATAATCCTCGATGCTGTTATTGCGCACATCGAAATGAAACGGTATGTCGGAGCTGAACGTGAGCCCGGATGCAAAGGTTATGCGGCGGGTTTGCTCGTGGCCGCCGTTTTCCGATGGGGGAGCAAACGCGAAATGCTCGGCATTCACATCGGTCTCAAACAATCCGAAGCGTGCGGTGCTCATTCTGTCCGGATAGCATTCGTGAGGGCCAAAGCCGAGATATTCAAACGTCGCGCATTCTATCGGCAGTACAAACTCTACGCCGATCCTCGGTACGATGCCGAGCGCTTCATCCATACGCACATCATACTCCACACCGATATGACCGTCTGGATACAGCATATAAACAGTCTGCGTATAGATCGGGCTCTCGAAGCCCGGCTTAACAGAATATAGCTTTGCTCCCACGGCTATGCGAACAAACGATCCGCCCTCCGTCTTGTCTAATGTAAAGGATAAAACCTCTCGTTTGAGATTACCAAAGCGTAGAAATTCAAATGCTTCATACGCATAAAAGCCCGGATAATAATCCAGCCCGGACAGCGGGCGATCAAAACATTCGGACGCACCACTCAGCAGTAGGTTTTTGTCGATGCCGGTACGCGAGGTATAGAAACCCGTGATCAGCCCTGTATCTTTTGAAAATACATATCTGGCATTTTCAAATGTGACGGTAACTGTCAATCCGTCCTCGTTGACGGCCAGTTTGCTCGATTCTGAGGGCGACACATTTAAAGGAGCGGGCATAACTACAGGTGTAGCCAAAGCAAACGAGAACACCCCGACCTCATAACCGTTTTCCGCATATAGGTTGTCAAAGCCCTGTCTTACAGAGATATCCAATGTGTACACAGCACCCGGAATGGGTTCGTAAGGTATGTCTATAGAAATACGTGCCTGTTCGCCGGACTTAATATCCGGTAACGTGATGGTGGCGGTTTTGAGGGTCTTGCCGTTTTCGTTTAATGTCGCGACGCAGTAATAATCCGACAGCGACCTGTCAATGGAACGATTCTTGACCCAAAACTCCGTGCGCCCGAGCGGATGCACCCAAGCCGTGTGATTGTCGCCCTTGTCGATGATAACGGGTGTATAGACGGCCTTGACCTCATGCGCCACGGGTTTGTATTTAAGATCAGGCATCACGATGCCGTTATTGCACATAAACAGCGGGCATTCCCATTCGAGCACATCCTCGTTGTAATCACCGCCATATGTATAAAACGCGTTTACACCGTCCACATCCCTAACGCCAAACGGCTCGGTCAGGGATTTGTCCTGCCAGTCCCAGATATAACCGCCTTGGAATCGCGGGAAACGCTCCGTGAGCTCAAGGAATTTGTCAATGCCTCCACCCGCATTGCGAATCTGATACAGATATTCAACCAAGATTATCGGTCGGTCGTCCTTTGTGTCACCGAGCATCTCGTGGATGCGCGAGATCGGCGCGTACATATCGCCCCTGATGTCCGAGATGTTTTTGCCCGGGCGACCAGCCTCGTATTGTGTGATGCGCGTATCGTCATAGGACTTTAGAAAGCCGTACATAGCCGCGTGGTTCGGTCCGTAGCCGCTCTCGTTGCCCAGAGACCACGAGTAGATTGAGGCATGGTTCTTGTAATTGACGGCCATACGCGCCGCACGCTCGACAAAGCTGCGTGCGTATGACGGATCATGCGTGAGCTGACCCGCTACGCCATGTGTCTCGATGTTGCATTCGCAGATCAAAAGCAGCCCGTATCTGTCGCAGAGATCGTACCATTCGGGAGCGTCCGGATAATGACAGGTGCGTACGGAATTGATGTTCATGCGTTTCATGGCTATTATCTCTTTTTCCATCCACTCCGTGGGAACGGCCCTGCCCCTGAAATGGCAGAAATCGTGACGGTTTACGCCCTTTAATACGATGCGCTTGCCGTTAATAAGCAAGATCCCATCAACGATCTCGACGGTCTTGAAGCCTATGCTACAGGCCTCGATGTCCAACGGGCGATCTTGTTCCAGTGCTTCTTGATCTGCGTACAGGGATATCACTGCCGTATAAAGCGTTGGAAAATCCGGTGACCATAGCTTTATCTTGGCGACATCGAGAGAAACGCGTGCGGCGTTAGCGGTCGGTCGATTTTTGATTGTGTATTCGGCCTGAGGCATTACATCCGATGCGCCTTCGGCGAGCATCGAACGATTGGCGTCATAGATGCGCAAACGAACCTTCGCGTCCGCAAAGTGCTCAGGGCGGCTCACGGAGACATCGGCTGTGACTGATCCCGTACCAAAACGCAGATCCGGCAGTGCCTTGATCTGATAATCAAAGATACAGAGCTTGGGTTTTGCGACGAGCCATACATGTCGAAAAATCCCCGACACATGCCAGTAATCCTGATCCTCGAGGTAGATAGCATCCGAAAAGCGCATGACCTGTACAGCCATTGTATTAATGCCGTGCTTTATGTATCCGGTGATGTTGAACTCTGCCGGGAGTTTGCTGTCCTCCGAATAGCCCACGGGTTCACCGTTTATCCAGAGATAGAAAGCCGTTTCCACACCGTCGAAGCGGATAAAGATATCCTTGTCACTCCATGCGGATTTGGTATCGACCTCAAACTCACGCAGGTAACAGCCTGTGGGGTTTTCTTTCGGGATGAACGGTGGGTTAGGGGTCTTGCGGGTATTCGTTGCGTGATTGTGGGCTTGGATCAGGTGATGGCCGTCTTTGTCGTATTGCCAAGGGTAGACGAAGTTTGTATAAATCGGTTGGCCGTGTCCGTGGAGCTCCCAGTTAGACGGGACGGGTAATACAGTCCAGTCCTGCGCCTCATTATGTAAAAAGCCCTCGACATAGAAATCGGGCACATGCTCTGGTGTGTCAAAGAGCTTGAAGCGGTACTCGCCGTCGAGGCTTTTTATATTCGGTGAGGGTAGATGATCGGACGCGGATGCCAAGGCAGACTCCTCGTCTGTATATGCACCCCATTTGGTATGAGCGGGCACACGATTGATCGAGGTCACGTCGATGTTTTCATAATCGGGTCGAAGGTGAAACGCTTGGCGCTTATTCATGCATGAACCTCCGTTTATATATCGTTGTTTAGAAACCGGATCGCAAAGCCCGCGTACATAGCGGCGGCTGTTAAGATTGCGTTCTCGTCCGCGAAATATGTGCGTTGATGCGGCTCGCAGCGCCTAGCCGGGTCAGGGCTGCCGCTGCCCACAAACGCAAAAAAGCCCGGCGCGTGATGCGTAAACCATGCAAAGTCTTCGCTGCCGGATATGATATGACTATGATCTATAGCGTTCTCGCCGAATAACGCCTGAGCCGCTTCGCGAGCAGTCAGACCTATAGCGGGATCGTTTATAACGGGTGGGATGTAGGTGGTGAATTGGACGGTAGCCTCCGCCCGAAAGGTTTTTGCGGTTTCCTCGGCTATACGCGTGAGCGCATCCCTTGCCTGTATGCGCATGGCCTCACTGTAGCAGCGTATCGTACCCCTCAGCTCGGCTGTTTCGGCGATGATATTAAAGCGTGTGCCCGCGTTAAAGGTCCCGAAGGTCACGACCACATTCTCGCACGAGGGCAGCTCACGCGCGAGTATGGACTGTGCGTTCATCACGATGGCGGAGCCTACAAGCAGTGCGTCTACGCATTTAGACGGCATCGCACCGTGCCCACCCTTGCCCTTTACAGTGATGATGAAGTCCTCACAGGCCGCCATGACCGGCCCGTCCGCAAACGCTACGGTACCGGCGGGATAAAACGGCATCACATGCGTGCCGAATACCGCGTCCACGCCACGCATGAAATTCTCAGTCTCGAGCATGGCCTTTGCGCCCTCGCCGAGCTCTTCGGCGGGCTGGAAGATCAAACGCACCGTACCGTTGAAGCTGTCTCTGAGTTCGTTCAATATACGCGCGGCGCAAAGTAGGGAGGATGTATGCAGATCGTGCCCACAGGCGTGCATAAAGCCGTCCCGCCGGGATTTATAATCCACGTCCGTTTCCTCTGTGAGCTCGAGCGCATCCATATCCGCGCGAAGTGCAACCGTACGCCGTGCCCCTGAGTCCTTGCTGCCGATTATATCGGCTATGATGCCCGTTTCAGTGACATATCTACTCGGTATCCCCATCGCATCGAGCTCGGCCTTTACGAGCTTCGAGGTCTCGTATTCGTGAAACGAGGGCTCCGGATACATATGGATACGCCTGCGCAGCTCGACCGCGTAGTCGTGATATGACTGAGCGAGGTTTAAGATTTGTTGCATATTTAACATGCTGATGTTATGTCCCTCCACAATATAAGAATTAACCACAGTAAGTAAATTGACATACATACAGTAAAATGATAACTTATGTAAAATTTAATACTTTATGTACAGGAGATGAGGAATATGCTTGTATTCTTAGATGAAAGCGGTCATCCAAGGCCGACGGATAACAATGTTTTTTCATGCCTTGCGGCCATATGCATTGAAGAAACCGATATTAGATATCTAATGAAGGACATTTATGTATTGAAAAATACGCTGTTTCAAAATCAGTCTGAGAAGAAGGCGTCTAATATTCTACAAAAGAATACATTTTTATATCCTGACAAGTACTCAAAGCGTAAACAGTATGTAGATGCAATGATAGATCTCATTGATGATTATTCAGCAAAAGTGTTTTCGGTAATTGTTGAAAGGCCTACGATTGACATAATCACTCAAGATGGTAGGCTGCCAAAGTATTATATTCCTATAATAAAGATCGTGGAGCTGTACTGTGAAAACGAAAATAAGCTAAAGTCTTTGTTTATATATGATGTCCAAAACGAAAAAGAAGATGAACGAAGAACGCATGCCTTTACCAACTTCTTATACAAATTAAAGCTCGGACGAAGCTTTAATAAAATACTTGAAATACCGTTGTTTGCAAGTTCATCTATTACCCCTGGTATACAGCTTGCAGATATTGTTGCGGCTGTTATCCGGTTGTACTATACTCATTCGCTTGACAGGCTTTCGCCAAAAAACGATTTCGAGGACTGGATTCTATCTCTGTTTAATAGCATTAAACGATCGACTGTAAATATCCAAGAAAGAAACACCGGGTTTAATCATTACGGATTATATAAGATGCCTAAGAGTGTTTTTGAAAATGATCAAGATGGTTATTTGGATTAAAGTACATAAAATTATGCCATTGCTTGCATTATCTTTAAAATAACATATAATAATATTAAGGGATGTATGTCGCTCCTTTCAGGGGCCGCGATTTCCCATATAGCGAGAGCCTATAGCTCTCGCTTTTTATTTTTTCTGCTTCAAATACAACAACGCCATTATCGTCTTGCTGTCCGTAATGCTACCGTCGGCCAGCATAGCAAACGCCTCCTCGGGGGTATAGCGCTCTATAGTGACGAACTCATCCGGGTCGCAGTGCTGCACGCCCTGAGAAAGATTCGTCGCGAGGTAGATATAGACGACCTCCGTGGAAACACCGATCGACGAGATACTCTTGAGGATGAAACTCAACTCGCCCGCGATAAGCCCGGTTTCCTCCTCAAGCTCGCGGCCCGCGCAAACGGCGGGGTCTTCGCCCGGATCGAGACAGCCCGCAGGTATCTCGAGCATGAAATCATCCGTGGTGAAACGATACTGACGCACGAACACGATCTTGCCGTCGTTGTCGATAGGTAGTATTGCAGATGCACCGCCATGTGTGATGATGTCTCTGAATACCTCCTGCCCGTTTGGCAGGAGGTATTTCTGTTTCTCGACATCAAAGACCATACCGTTATAAACGGTTTGTTTACTGAGCATTTTATATTCCATAGTTTTTCCCCTTAAAACTCTGCGTTACCGACCGTTCTCGGGAACGGGATAACGTCGCGGATGTTTGCCATGCCCGTCAGATACATTACGCAGCGCTCGAAACCGAGGCCAAAGCCCGCGTGTTTGACACTGCCGTATTTACGCAGGTCGAGATACCACCAATAGTCCTCGGGGTTCAGCTGCAACTCCTTCATACGCTCGATCAGCACGTCGTAACGCTCCTCACGTTGGCTCGCACCGATGATCTCGCCGATTCCGGGCACCAACAGATCCGTGGCCGCGACGGTCTTGCCGTCATCGTTTAGACGCATGTAGAAGGACTTGACCTCCTTCGGGTAATCCGTCACGAATACGGGCTTCTTGTATATCTCCTCGGTCAGGAAGCGTTCATGCTCGGTCTGTATCGCCTCGCCCCAGACAGGCTTGTATTCGAATTCCTTGCCGCTCTTTATCAGAATGTCGATCGCTTGGGTATAGGGTATGCGTACAAATTCGGATTCGACTACGTTTTGCAAGCGGTCGAACAGACCCTTGTCGATGAATTCGTTGAAGAACGCCATCTCCTCGGGAGCGTTTTCGAGTGTATAGCGGATGATATATTTGAGCATATCCTCGGCCAGGTTCATATCGTCTACGAGGTCGGCAAACGAGATCTCGGGCTCGATCATCCAGAACTCGGCCGCGTGACGCGTTGTGTTCGAATGCTCGGCGCGGAAGGTCGGGCCGAAGGTATAGACATCACGGAACGCGAGCGCGAAGGTCTCGGCACTGAGCTGGCCGCTGACCGTCAGGTTCGCCATCTTGCCAAAGAAGTCCTCTGAGTAATCGAGGGGTTTTGTAGCACCGCGCAGCTTGTCGAGGTTCAGCGTCGTGACCTGGAACATCTCGCCCGCACCCTCGCAGTCGCTGCCCGTGATGATCGGTGTGTGCACATAGATAAAGCCGCGCTCGTTAAAGAACTTGTGTATCGCGTACGCGATGACCGAACGCACCTTAAATACCGCAGAGAAGGTGTTCGTGCGTGGCCTCAGATGCGCTATGGTGCGCAAATATTCAAATGTGTGGCGCTTCTTTTGCAATGGATAATCCTTTGGTGCGGAGTTTTCTATAACGATGGCCTCGGCCTTGATCTCAAACGCCTGCTTTGAGCCGATACTCTCGACGATGCAACCCGTCACGGTCAGCGACGAACCCACGCCAAGCTTTACGACTTCGT
>CAYURR010000080.1:0-12430 GCA_964446745.1 uncultured Defluviitaleaceae bacterium
AGCCCTTTTCCCCGAATAGCTTTAACGCACACTGTAATATTGTATCTCTGCTGTTAGAATTATTCATATGCTTATGATATACCTATCGGTATATTGTGTCAATATGATTATTACACATCGTTAGTTTTTGAATTCTCTATATGATAAACAAATAGGAATTAACATAGCTATTAGCAGTGCCAAATTAAATATGGCATTGAAATAGACACGGAAATATAGGGAGACGGGTTCATCGATGGCAAACCATGCTATCAATCCAATGAGTATACAATACCATGCCCACTTTTCCTTTTTAGCAAACGCATTTTGCACGATAAAAAATATCAATATACCGACCAAGAGGCATGTCGCGCCGAGTAGACCATATATCCACTGTTGGAAATGTATAACCTCAATGGTTAAATCAGCGTTACCGAAGAATGTCGGATTGATTTGATTATTAAATGCTATTTGAAACAATTGAGTTTGATTAAATAATGCAATGACAATACCGAACAGTGAAAACAACACGCTAACAGCTCTAAGCCATAATACGTAAAACTTGAACTTGCTCGCATTGGAGTTTTTCATACAAGACCCCCAGAATACCCAACTAACTGCTCGATCGCATACGCCACTTTTAATAATGTGGCCTCATCATATCGCCTCGCCATTAGATAACAATCGATTGGTTGGTTACTCTGTAGCTTTCCAATCGGGAGTATCAAACTTGGGAAACCGACACAGGGTGCTATGATATTGTTAAAGGTTCGGCAAAGGATAATATCGATATTGTATTGCTCAAATATTTGGTCAAAACCTTTAATAACATTTTCGCGGATTGCGAGCTCATTCAGATATTCAGGTTCTGTCATGTTGCCGGAGGTATTATCTTCAACATTAACAAAGGTGCTTTGGCCGTATTTTAATGCTGTCTCCGGATGGGCCTGGTTATAAGCGATGATATCTCCGAGGGTTTTTAACTCCGAGCGATCGCCGAGCGTCGATAGGTAATAATTCATATCGGACTTGAACTCGTAACGCATTATGTTCCACATGTTAAATTCCAAATCGATTTGTATATCATCCGTCAGCACCGCTCCGGCATCGGAAAGAGATTTACAAAACAGATCGAAATCGGCCTTTCGATCGTCAGCTAACGATAGCTCATCGGGGACTTGTGGGCGATAGATACCGATTTTCATACCCGAGAGCCCTGTATGTAACAAATAATCATATTTCATACGCTTTGGCTGTGCAAAGGTGGAAGCGTCATCGGGGTCGACACCGGCAAGGACATCAAGCAGCTTTGCGGCATCCTCGACAGTTCTGGCCATGGGACCCGCGACATCAAAGGTATGTGCTATCGGGATAATACCGCTGCGACTTACTAGCCCGAGTGTGGGCTTTAGCCCTACGATTCCGTTTTGTCCGGCGGGGGAGATGATGGAGCCGCAGGTTTCCGTACCAACGGATACCGTGCAGAGCCCGGCCGCGACAGCCACGGCCGAACCGGAGCTCGAGCCGCTGGGGGTATTCTCACGAACGTGCGGGTTTATTACCTGACCCCCTCGGGAGCTATAGCCGTTAGGCATTTCACCGTCGGTAATGAAGTTTGCAAACTCTGTCATGTTCGCCTTGCCGAGTATTACGGCATCGGCTTGGCGCAGCCTTTTGACGATAAATGCATCATAGGGCGCATAGTTTCCTTGCAATGCCAAAGAACCGGCGCTGGTATGCATTCTATCCGCGGTATTGATGTTGTCCTTAAGTAAAACAGGTATGCCGAACAATGCCCCGAGCGTCTCGCCGGAGCGGATCTTTTTATCCAGACTGTCGGCTATAAACAATGCATCCGGATTGATCTCCAATACGGAGTTTAAACCGTTTTCACCCTTGTCGATCTCGGCTATACGCGCCAAAAATGACAACACGAGCTCGCGCACGGTCAGGCTGCCGTCACGAAACGCCGCATGCAACTCGGAAATAGTAGCGAATTGATATCCTGCCATTTGAAAACCCCCTGTTCAGGTAATTACAATACACCCTTCAACACTAACGCAAAGAATATACAAGTGATAAGCAAGAGAAGCGATATTAAAAACATGCCGAAATATTTAGTTTTGGCCGTTTGTTCATTTGTCGTAACCAATAGGTTGCTTTTTTTGAGCGCGACTTGCAGCGGCTTATACAAAAGCAAGGTAAACGCGGTATTGAGCCCTGCTTTAAGTAGGTTAAACGGCAGTATTACAGGAACGAGCAGGGCAACTACGGCCTCTCTCGGATAACCCAAATAGATCGGTGTTATCAGGTAGTTCCACAAAATCATTAAAACGGTCATCAAGATGCAGCCGAGCACGAGCCCGACTATCGCCCCTGCGATCGTTCGCTTTTTCTTATAAACCACCGCGGCTGTACAAGCAAATGCACAGGTAGAGATCACATTCATAATGAGGCCGATTAAACCCGTGTCACTCACGGACAGCATTTCGACAAACGAAACGATGGCAGACATGGCAAATGCAGTGAGCGGACCAAACATAAACCCGCCGATGGTGATGATGACGTCCTTGGGGTCATACTTTAAAAACATCACGATCGGTATTCGACCGACAACCATCACCACATAGGCGATGGCAGAAAGCATTGCAATAATTGTAATTTTACGTGTTCTTGTGTTCATAAGAACCCTCCTATATAAAATTAACACCTGAAAGAATGAAAATATCTTTCAGGTGTTAAGTAACAAGAGGTCGATTTCATTGTATGCCATTAACACATCTTCTTCCATCCAGACTTTAACTGTTGGTCTTGGAGTTTCACCAAGTCTGCCTGTGAGGTTTACTCACTGGCTTGCGGACTGTACCGCCAATCGGGAATTTCACCCTGCCCTGAAGATATCTCGTTATTCAGTTGTTAGAATCATTCTATCAAAGGTTTTCGTATAAGTCAAATAGATTGAATCAACTTTTCCACAAGCTCCAGCCCTTTTTCATCAGCCTCGCGCCAGCGCACAACGCAGTCTGCCATTCGGTTACGTGCAGCCGGATCATTAAACGCCTCGGACACCGGATCGTGGCCCGCCTCATGGATATAGTCTTCGCCCATAATCGCATTCGATTTTCCGAAATGCTGCTCGATTGCAGACATCTCATCCTTGACCTCGGGGAAGAGCTTGATCGCCTGACGGAAGAAATGCATGATGTAGTAGCGCCGCTCGGCCATCTCACACCATGTCGGATCGACGATGCTGTTGATCAGATTTCGAATGTCCTCGTCTGTATCGCTGTCCTTTATCTTACCCCACATATTTGAGGCCGGCAGGTGCTTTTCGGCTCTGACCTGTGCGATCATGTCCTCCATGCTCTTGCGCAAAAAGGCCTCCCATTCGGTGTAATAGCGCCTGTCTTCGCCATATATCCCCGCCCATAAATAGTCACGGATCTGTTTAATCCCTTCCAGATACACTTCCTTTAATGTTAACGCATTTCTGCGCTCGCCCATAATAATCAGTGTCGTATCATCCTTATACCAATGATCAATATTCTTGATCTCGGGCAGTATATTGTCCGGCTTTTTAAAGTACGGAGGATAAGAATAGGTAACAAGTACATCCCCGTCTTGCTCGTAGCCTATTATTGCGGCACCGAAAAACATATCCTCGATAGGCGTGATGATCACGGGCTGCTTTAAGACAAAAAGCGTGGAGGATATGGCCCGTTTCATTTGCTCAAGGCTCATGTAGTTCTCTTTTGTGGTGTCTGCCGAATAGATCGTGCGGCAAAATCCGGCGACGTGATAGAGGCGTTCCAATCCGTCTGCCGTGACCTCAAGGCACGATGGACGCATGGCGTAGCCGGTCAAAATATCGGCCAGCGTATAGTTGATATCGCATCGCCATCCGTCATTGTCCATGAATCCGTAGCCTTGGCCGGAGTATTCCATGAAATATGAAAACTCGTTCGCAAAGGTGACATATCCGGGACAATTGTTAGTGGTCGCTTCAGAGATAGGCGTGCTCTTGTCTGGTAATACAAAGCTTGAGGGCAATGGATCGGTGTTGACAAAGTCATTGGCCATCCCCAAAATCTCCGGTCGCTTCGGGCTGTAACTCTCATGGACCTGGTTCAACTTCTTAGCTGCTTCGCTCATTGTATCTTCCTCCTACGGTAGATTTTATACAGTCATTCTACCCGCCGACCCGGATTGCGTATTATCAAATACAAACATCATTTATGCCCTCGGACTTAATATCGGACAATAGATTCTCATCCTCGGGGTTTCAAAGCTCGTAGCTGCGTCATATACCGCAAACGTGGTGCCGGTAGGGGAGAGGTTATTTGCGTATAGCCAATTTAGAAGCATCTGCTTTGAACGACCAAAATCGCTTATCCCGTTAAAATACAGCACCGCAAAGGTCTGGTTATCAAAGTGCAGCATCTGAAAATCCGGCTCGTTTACTGTCAAGTCGGTGTTGATTTTCACGCCGCAGGTGAAGCGTTCGCCATCTTGCTCCAGATAGAATTCTTGTGCATTTGCGGCTATGTATGGATGATAACGCGAGAGATATTCGATCACCGCTTTGCTTGCATCCCTTTCGGCGTTATGACCCTCTCGGCTAAATACAAAAAAGCGCATGAAACTTACCGTTTCTACCGATATCTTTAGGCATTCCCTTCGCCGAATGATCGGTAGATACAGTTTCAAGCGCTTGGATATGTTGTTTCTATAAAAATATTCTTCAAAATATTGATGCTCAAATCCCTTGTTGGTCTGACCAGCATACTCGAACATGCTGCCTGGTAGCCACGCTGAATATAAATAATCCCATGCCGCATTGATATCGTCCTCGTTGTTTTTGACGCGGGTTTGAGCACAGATAGCTTCGTAGGCGGGAAGGTGGTGTGTTTTTTGAAAGCCATGGGTATTTAAGGGCTCTGGGTCTATGGACTCTGTTGCCTCCACATGCAGCTCGTAGCAAAGCATATTGCCCTTTTGCGCGCCGTTTCTGCCGAATATGCGACCGCTGTAGCCGGGGTTGTTTCGCAAAAACAGGTTGACCGCATTGTTTTCGATACCGCGAAGAACCGGGTTATAGTGTGCAAGGCAGAGCGTTTTGGGCACAGTGATCTTTGAAACCTCTATTTGAAACGGCACGTCGTCTGAGAGCGCGGAGAGAAAATAGTAGTCGTTGGCTTCCTTATAAGCGGTCGCTGTGGTTCCGAGTATCGCCTTGACCTCACGGCACAGGGCTTGTTGGGAACTGTATCCGCAGGCATACGCAATATCCGCAAGCGAAAACTGCGAGGCCTTTATCATACATAGCGCGTTTGACAGGCGCAGATGCCGGATATAGTTGTTTACGCTGTATCCTGTGACATTATAAAAATCCCGCTGAAGCTGCATGGCTGACGTGTAACAGCGTTTGGCGAGCGCGTCGACATTATGCCCGTCACGAAGCTCGGGTTCGAGGTTATTAATGAGCTGTTTAATAGAAGGGGGAGTCATGATGGTTATCACTCCTTTAACATTCTTATATCAACATCATCGCCGCAATAACAGCCACGCATACAAACAACACTACATTTAACAGCTTTATCAGCGGCAGGTTTTTCCGGCTAAACTCAGACAATACGATGATACTGTCTACCTTGTCAGCCATGATGACCAAGATCGAGGCAGGGATGCATAGCGCGGTTACATAAACCGCTAACTTTGGGAAACGGAGCGGCGAATTCGCCATCATCGTTCATAAACGACTTGGCTTTGTTTTGCGCGGCCTTTTCCATGGCCGTTTCGATGCCGTCTGCCATTTCCGTATAGCCATACATGATCTCGTTGCCGATCACGAGGGCCGGATACTCGAATCTTAAGCCGTTCTTTTCGGTGTAGCCCTTGTACCTGTTTACGAGATCTTGGTTCGTGGTCTTAAACGCTTCGATCTCCAGTACGCTGTATTTATACCTTGCTGATAGGCTTTCGGGGAGATTTGTAATTACCTCATTCAGCTTCAGAATTTCGCGGCAGCTCTCGCAAGGGTTATTGTTGAAGAAATACAATGTGATCTTGTGCTCGTTTTCTGACGCGGAGCATCCGGTGCAGGACATGCATAAAAGCAGAAGCACAACAGTCAGTAGAAATCGTGTCAGTATCTTCATGATAGCCTCCATGCGGACAGAGCCGGAACGTTCATTTTTGTATACATTATACTCCAATTAATGTATAGTATAGCATCACTATATGAAAAATTCCATATCACAAGGAGGTAACCCCATGGACACTAAGCAAATCATAAAGGAATACTACAACTCGAACGCGAGCGGAGAGTGGAATCGTATCGTTGATAGACCGGAGTTTGTGATCACATCCCGCTATCTGGACAGGTATATAAATCCGGGAGACAAAGTGCTGGACATAGGGGGAGGCCCCGGGCGGTATTCGCTGCACCTGGCGGCAAAAGGGGCGAGCGTGACGCTATTTGATCTCGCGGAGGAAAACCTCAAGTTTGCACAGGTACAGGCGGCGGAGCAGGGACTACATATAGAAACGGTATGCGGCGATGCGTGTATAGCAGATGAACTTGTAAGCGGATCGTTTGAACATGTACTGCTGATGGGGCCGATGTATCATCTGCTTGACGAAGCGGATCGCATAAAAGCCGTAAACGCGAGCCTGAGATTGTTGAAGCCCGGCGGGGTGATATTCATCTCATTTATCAGTATGATCGCGGGAGTGATCTTTGCGATGAAGATCGCGCCGGAAATAATAACCTCGGACGTACCCGCCGAGATCGAGTATAGGTCTAGTCTGTATGCGGGTAAGAGTTTTGGCGGGGATGCGTTTACGCAGGCGTATTTTATAGATCAACATGAGTTGTCGGAGTTCATGGGGCAATTTCCGCTTCAGAAGCTGCATTTGTTTGGGCAGGAGGGCATCACGTCCCCCTGTGAGGGCAATATTATGTCCCAACCGAAGGAAATCGTGGATGCATGGATGGACTTTGCCGAGCAGTTATGTGAACGCGAGGAATTGCTGAGTTGGTCCGAACATCTGATGTATGTGGGAAGGAAGAAATGACGATAGGGATGCACATCGTTGACTTTACACGTGATCATATCCCGGAGGCGTATGCACTGGCTCTTTCGAGCTACGCTGAGGAGCGGGAACATGTACCGGAGCTGCCGCTTATAGACGCGCTACCGGATTTGACGGATTTTGCCGACAACGGATTTGGTGTTGCGGCTGTTGACGAAAAAAGGCTGATAGGGTTTTTGAGCTTCTATCAGCCTTGGGACAATGCGTTTGGCAGCGGTACGCTCGGCACATTTGCGCCGATCCATGCGCACGGAGCTGTATATGAAAATCGTGAGCAGATATATAAACGCATGTATCAAGCCGCGGCGGAGAAACTGGTCCGGGAGGGTGTGGGTTCCCATGCGATAGGTCTCTACACGCATGATACTCAGGCGATCAATGCGTTCTATACATATGGCTTTGGGCTGCGATGCGTGGACGCTATTCGGCAAGCCGAAACGATCCCTCTCGGCAACGCGTGTCCATTCAACATGCGCAGGCTCGAAAGGCATGAGGCCGTCCTCATTCGGCAACTGCGACGCATGTTGACGAATCATCTCGCTCAAAGCCCATGCTTTATGCGATCGACGCCGGGCGAGATAGAGGAATGGCTTATCAGAGCCGAGAACAGGGATTCGATACTGTTTGCGGCATTTGAACGTGATCGAGCGATCGCGTTTATCGAGGTTGCCGATAACGGAGAAAACTTCGCGACAGCCGTGCCTGATATGAAAAATATCTGCGGTGCGTTTTGCTTGCCCGAATGCAGAGGGACGGGAGTGGTTCAAGCCTTACTGAACTACGCGATTATCGAGCTAAAGGCCGCTGGGTGTACACGCCTGGGGGTCGATTTTGAGAGCTTCAACCCCACGGCGTACGGCTTTTGGCTAAAATACTTTACTGCCTATACCCATAGCGTAGTCCGCAGGATCGATATCAATCCTTAAGATAGGTCTTGTACACGAGTTCCGCGAACAAGCTGTTTGCCCACGCGAACCACGGGCGCGTAAACTGATGCGGGTCGTTGACATTGAAGCCCTCGTGCATAACATTACAGTCCGCGTCGGTCGAGAGTATCAGGTCGATAAGGCGCTTCGCCTCGTCCGGGTCTTTGGCTGTGAGACCTTGCATCGACAGAGCGATATGCCAGATGTATTCGGGTGGCGTGTGCGGACTGCCTATGCCCTTCGCGCATGTGCCCTCGTAGTAGTAGGGATTTTCCTTGCTCAGTACAAACGCACGGGTGTTTTGGTATATCGGATTGTCGATGTCAGTGTACCCGAGATACGGTATCGACAGCAGGCTCGGCACATTCGCATCGTCCATCAATGTATAATTTCCAAACCCGTCCGTCTCGTACGCATAGATATCACCGAACTTGGGGTGATGGTAAATCGCATATTTTCTTATACCGTAGTCGATCTCATGCCGCAGCTTTGCGGCTTTTTTAGTGAGGTTGGTTTCACCCAAAGCCGTGAGCATTTCGCACATGTAACCGAGTATCACGACCGCGAACATATTTGACGGCACTAGGTAGCCAAAGGTACATGCATCATCAGAGGGTCTAAAACCCGACCAGGTCATCCCTGTATAATTAACCGGCATGCCACGCCCGTCGTTTTGCAGGGTTTCTGTTTCGATAAAGCCCAACAGACTGATGTCACGCTGGAAGTTATACAACGAATCCCTCATGTGGTGCTGCTCGGTCACGAAGGTTTCGACGATCGTATGGCACGCAGCCAAAAAGCCGCCGTCCAAGATCGACATATCGCCGGTCTGCTTAAAATACTTGTATGTAAGCCATATCGGGTAGCAGAGGGAATCCACCTCGTACTTGCGTTCCCATACCATCTTGTGCAACGGGGTCGCGTCAAACCAGTCGCGGTTGTTATTTGCCTCCTCGTTAAATGCGTTAGCGTAGCTGTCCGTGCATATGCAACGATATTGGCGGCGCAGCAGTCCCTTTATAATGTCGGCTAACTCGGGTTCGTCATCTATAAACGGCAGGTAGTGTACGACCTGCGCGGAGGAATCCCGCAGCCACATGGCCGGTATATCACCCGTGAATACAAAGGTCTCGCCATTTTCCATGCGCTTTGTGGTGGTGTCTATGGTGCTGCGCAGACATTTTGAAAAGGTGGTCAAAAGCTTCGGGTTATGCGCCAAGCGTTGCTCGGCTATACCCATGAGTTTATCAAACACAATATCAATCCCTTCAATTTCTGATTTGACTCAGATCGCCCACATTATAACAAACCTCGATCCCGTGTCAATGACGTTAGTGCGAAGGATTCATAAAAGACTTTTCCAAAAGTACGTAGTTATGTATACTGTTTCTAACAGAAATGACAAATCTACATAAACGGGGGAACGCTATGGAAAAAAGGTCTAACCGCTACACATTTGGGCTGGGCACGGTGGGTAGGGACATGGTTTATACAATAGTGAGTATGTACCTGATCTTCTATTTGACTGATGTCATATGCCTGCCGACATCTACACTGTGGTGGATAGCTATGATCATCTTGGGTGCGCGTGTCTTTGACGCGGTGAATGATCCGATTATGGGCGTAATAGTGGACAACACACGCACGCGCTATGGCAAATTCAAGCCATGGATAGTGATAGGAGCGGTGATTTCCGCGATCTTTACGATACTGCTATTCTATAAATGGAATGTGACGGGAGCGGGGTATATAGCGCTGTTCGCGGTTGTATACCTGATGTGGGGGATCAGCTTTACCGCACATGATATATCCTACTGGTCCATGCTACCCTCACTCTCGCGGAGCCAGTCCGAGCGCGAAAGCATCGGATCGTTTGCGCGTATATGTGCAAATATAGGCTTGTTCGTGGTCGTAGTGGGTGTCGTGCCGATCACCGCTAAGATAGGTTTCTTTCCGTTTGCGGTATGTGTATCGATGCTCATGTTGCTGTTTCTGTGCATAACCGTATTCGGTGTACGCGAGGGTGATTTTTCGTATAAAAATTCGCAGCCAACCTCGCTGCGCGGCATGGTGACTGCGATATTCAAAAACGATCAGCTACTGGTTACGGCAATATCGCTGGCGCTGTTCATGATCGGCTATACGACGACCACGAGCTTCGGCTTATATTTCTTTAAATACGCTTACGGCGACGAGGGAATGTATTCGGTGTTTGCGCTGGTGCTCGGGGTTTCGCAGATAGTCGCGCTCGCGGTGTTCCCGGCGTTGGGCAAACGCTTTGAACGCAAGGCCTTGTATACCTTTGCGACGGTGCTCGTTGTACTCGGGTACGTAATATTCTTCTTCGCGCCGACGAATTCGATGCTGTTTATCGGCATAGCGGGTGTGCTGCTGTTTGTCGGGCAGGCGTTTATCTCGATCATGATGATGATGTTCTTGGCCGATACGGTCGAGTATGGGCATTGGAAATTTGGCAAGCGCAACGAAAGCGTTACCTTCTCGTTGCAACCGTTTATCAATAAGATCGGCGGTGCGATATCGAGCGGTATTGTTAGCGTCGTGATCATCCTCTCGGGTATCAAGGACGCAAATACAGCCGCCGAGGTCACGCCAGGCGGCTTGATGATGATGAAGGTCGCTATGTTGGTGCTGCCATTGATATGCATAGTGGCCGGTTATTTTATCTACCGCGCTAAATATATCATCGACAAGCCGACCTATGAGCGCATAGTCAAGGAAATCTCTGAGCGCAAATAGTTCACCGAGGCCATGAGGCCGTCGATGGTCTTTGTTTCGATAACGGCGCGGCAGTTGTGTTGCCGTGCGAGAATAAAATATGATTGTAAATCCAGACCACCTGTGCCAAGCACCAGGTGGTTTTTCTTTGTCGCGGGATCTGCGTCATGGATGTGCATGTGCGTGAGACGGTCGATGTGACGCATAATAACAGGCTCGTCTCTGTAGTCGTTACCCACATTGTGACCCATGTCGAACGTGAGACCGAATGCCTTGCTCTGCAGCAAAATCTCGAGCGCCTGATGTTGATAGCTCATGAATGGGTTTTCGACGCAGATGCGAATGTCCGCACCGCCTAAGGCTCGCTCACAAATATCACGAAATGCCGCGAGCCGTTCGTGGTAGAGGTCCGCATATTTTTCATAGAGATAAACCTTGGAGGATGGCATCGTAAAATAGACACCGCTTACTAGATGCATGTTGATGATTGGCACGTTGAGTTTCTTTGCAAGCTCGATGGATGCCAAGGCTGTTTCGGTGTACGCACGAGCTACGGCCTCGTTGAAATAGCATGGGTCGAGATTTTCCTCAAGGTGGATCGTGTAGTAGAGGCCGTGGTTACTTGCGAGCTCAGTGAAATACTCGGCATCGATGCTACCGGGCTGATATTGAGGAAGGTTCATGTTCAGCTCTATAAAGTCCAACCCAAGCTCCGCGCAATACGCCGCGCATGATGTTATATCCGGTAGTTCGATCAGTGTGGGCATGCCTATATGCATATTTTTCCTCCTTGGATGATCTACAGTAGTGGGCTTGCGGGTTTATTATACATCCCTGAGTACATTTCACAATACATTGACATACAAAAAACGCCTACATATAATCATTGCTAGGAAGCTATACATATATTTGAGGGGGCATATATGGGCGAGGTAGACAGCTACTATCAAAACTACGATGCGGTTATAAAGGACGCATTGTCGTTGTTTAAGGACAAAACATTAGCATTTCTCGGAGTTGAGGAAGATACATTGATCACAGAAATACTCTCGACGGAAAAGAAAGAGATCACGGTTGAGACAGAGTATTCGGACTTGACTTTTGGCACCAATAAACCATATGGATTGCATTTAGAGGGTGAAACGGAAATGAGTATGGATGACCTGCTGAGGTTTGGCGGATATGCTATTGATCTGTGGCGAAAGCATAAACGTGAATTCAAGACGATTGTCATCACACGCTCTACTCCGAGGCATAAAGAAATTTCCGGTGAAACACTGTCATTTAAGCCACATATCATCGACTTATCCCAAAGAGATGCGGATGAGATATATGCGAGGATTAAAAGTCAAATAGAGCAAGGGCAGCATGTTAATGAATTGGATTTGATATTTCTGCCGTTGTATCACGGAAAAGAAAAGTCGACTATAGAGCTGCTCAAAGACAGCCTAAGATTAGCCTCTAAAATGGACAGTAAAACCGCGTCAAACGAAAAGATCGCTGCATTGATGTTAGTATTGGCGGATAAAATGGTGAGTAAGGAGCAAATATTATTGTTATGGGAGGAATTTAGAGATATGAGAAAACTGAAAATATTGGAAGTGGCGGAAGAAAAAGGTTTGGAAAAGGGTATGGAAATGGGTATGGAAATGGTAATTCGGAACATGTTACTAACCGGATTGACTATCCAGTTT
>CAYURR010000081.1:0-12412 GCA_964446745.1 uncultured Defluviitaleaceae bacterium
TCAAACATCCTCAGTATCAGGCGTTCGGTCTCCAATGTCTTCATAGATATCCCCCAATCGTCTGTCAGCCGTAACGGCTTCGCTCATATTTCCTTGTTTACAGTAGGTCCCTCAATTCAAGCCTCTCGGTATCCACCATAACCTCACCTATCGCGTAATAAACCCCGTGGATGTATTTCGCAAAGTCTCCGTGATCGTCACTACCCGCCGTTATCATCAGGTTATGCTCCTTGCAAAAGTCCAAGCATACCCCGGTCGCGTACGCGTCCTGCGACGGATAGAAGCACTCGAGCCCATCGATGCCGTATTCTACCAATTTCTCAAGCGTCGGTATAAAATCCTCCGAACCGATATCGAGCCTATCGCAAGGATGTGCGAGCACAGCCTTTCCTCCTGCATCATGTATAAGCCTACAGAGTGTAGCGGCGTCCGGAAACGGCTTTGAAAAGCCTACGGCGTATTCTTCATAAAACCGCATACAGTCCGGAAACCCGTCAGTGAGCCCTTTGCTGCGCAGATAGTCCACGCCCTTCCAGCCGCCGTGGCGTGGATCGCGCTCATACGCTTGATACTCCGCAAGCGATATCTGCGGGTAGTCCGCTGCCATACACTCTATCATGTCGACGCTTTGCTGCTCCATGATATCAAGGTTTTCATTGAGCACGGATTTTAATGCAGAATTTTCGCGATCTATACCATACCCGAGCACATGGATCCATTTACCGTCGCTTTCACAGTCTATCTCCACACCCGTTATGCACCGGATCCCCTGCTCCGCGCATGCCGCCGCTAGCTCCGAGAACGCATCCGTCGTGTTGTGATCGCATAACGCTATAAGGCCTATGCCCTCTCGTTTGGCGTTCGCGGCCACCTCCGCGGGTGTATAGGTCCCGTCCGAATAGATTGAGTGCAGATGCAGATCAGCATACATACCAATTCCTCCTTTTAACTTCATCACCAATGCCGGATACGCAAAAGCGGCTGCGGATTACCCGCAAGGGTATCCGTCAGCCGCTTTATGATCAAAAAGGTATTACGCAAATCCGCTTCACGCTTCACCGCCTTTTTAAACCATAAAGCCTAAGGCCTCCGTCGAAACCCGACGCGGCCTTATTATTATGGTTATTAAAACGATATGCGTTATACTTCATGGTTCTACCCCTTTGATTTAAAATTGCCGTATTGTAACATATGAGATTTACATTGTACAGAAAAAGTTTCTAAGGACGAGGATTACACGTTATGCCTCACAGCCTTTGCAAAGCACCTCTTTCTGAAAAATACAACGGCGGTCTTTATAAGAGGCTTTGACAGGTCAGCATCCGCATAATATCTCTTGTCATCAATCTGTTTCAATGCCTCATCGGCTTTTGGTTTCATATCGGCTTCATTTGATACAGACTTAAACTCAAAGATCACAGAAAAATCCTCTGTCTCAAAGAGTATGTCATATCTGCCGTCCCCACTTTCCCTATTAGACATAGGGAGTCTTTTATACCTTATATCCGCACATGCCGACAATATACCCAAGACGAAAACATGATACACCTTTTCGGGTGTCCTATCATCATGCAAACCCAAATCAAAATACGACAACCGATCGCTTAAAAGATATTCTATATCGCGGCTGAATAGATCAACATCGTTGATATTATCAAATATCGTTCTGACGATGTTTGAGCGTTTTATAACGTTTGATAATATAAAATCCTTCCAAACGTTCACGAGCTCCTTATTCGGTATACTCAGATACGCGATATTATTTTCTTCTATCCTTTCGAGCGATAAATATCCGGCTTGCATTAATAACGAGTAAAACATACTATCACCGGTTTCGGTTGAAAGCTCTTTAAATGAAATACGGGGATTAATATGCGTTGAAATGGTTTCACCGTTCATTAATGCGGAAATGGTACTTATACGTTCGTCGTTCAGATGCCTTGTTATTATATCTATCGCACCGCTACGTCCCCAATAATTATCCAAGCGCCCATAATTTATATATGACATAACAGCATAAATATTATAGATAGGCTTTCCGCCTACCTTTATACCGTTATACCAAAAACGCACGTGTTCCTTATTGAATCCCCCAATCCCGCACAACTCGTCTATCTCTTCCTCAGTCAATCCGAAATCATCCGCGTACGCATTGTCGGAAAACATATCATAGACCTGTAGGTTATTTAATCCCGATAATATGCTCTCTTTTGACACACGTGTAACGCCTGTCAAAAGTGCCTTTTCTAGGTACTCATTACCCTTCAATCCTACCGACAGTACATTTGTTATAAACGATCTCATTTCATCATAGTTTGCCTTATCATAATTATCAAAAAGCATTTTGTCGTACTCATCGATGATTATTACAGATCGCTTGCCGGATATATCAAACGCTAATTGGGTCAGAAACTTTAATCCGCTCACAGCGGATTTTTTGTTATTTACAAAGCTGTCGAACAGGATCCTTGAGTAACCCTTAAACGTGTCAGTATTAAAACACGCATATACCTTTTGCAGCACATCGATATAAAAGGCCTCGCAGTAATTATCCGCTGTTAGATTTTTAAAATCAAAATAGAAAACGGGTGTGGAATTAACCCTTTCCCATACGGGGCTACTCTCAATATAGAGACCCTTATACAATGCGCGATTATCCTCATGATCGTTCAGGAAGCACCTAAGGGTATCCAGGTTTAGGCTTTTACCCAAGCGTCTCTGCCTTAACACGAGCTGAACAGTGTTTGCCTCATTTAAAAAATGCTCAATAAATCTTGTTTTGTCTACATATAGATTATCGTTCTCGATCATTGCTTTAAACGAAGACGTACTTAAATCAATCCGCTTTGTATCACCAAATATTCTTCTCATAGGAATCACCATGCTTTCTATACCACAAACCTACGGATATTTCAACAGAACAATTCCAGCGAATTTGACACATCTTCTCGTCATATGTTAATATTTACATAATTTGTTATAGTCTGGGTGGTAATAATGCGCAAAGAGACTAAAGGGCATTACGCTTTCATAGTCACAAACATCCTGCTTACGCTTTTTCTGGCGCTCATCGCGTACGTGTTGCTGCGCTATGTGCGCATGAGGTTGGATCAGGATGTCAAGGTTAATCTATTAGAGATCACCCGGCAAAACTCTCGTGTTATAGATGAGCAAGCGGCGCTCGATTTCAGCCGCTTGGATATGCTCGGCTCATATGTATATGACCAATTCGGCGGCATGGAGGACCCCGGCATCCCCGCCTTTTTAAAGGAACAGGCTGATCGTCTGGGATTTTACCAGCTTATCGTGTCCAACCCGTCCGGCAAGGCTTACTCGAGCGTAAACAATGAACGCCTCGATATCTCAAAGCGCTTATACTTCAAGACTGCAATGGCCGGCAATCCGCATTTTTCCGACAAGATCGTGTCTCTTATAGACGGTAAGGACATCTATATAGCCTCGGTGCCGATCCTCCGTGACAATCGGATCGTAGGTACAATGCACAAGGTCTATACGGCTGAAACCTTTGGCAATGTCTTTGACATATCACTGTTCAATAACCGCGGCTATATAAATATCATAAACGACGCTGGCGACGTAATGGTTCATGCAGCCGAGGATGGCGTGAACTTAATAAACAACAACTACTATCGCGAGCTCTACTTGCGTGACAACGCGGCGCAGGCCGAGCTGATAAAATCCGAGCTCGCAGCCGGCAAGAGTGGCTTTGTCGAGATCAGCATCGATAAAAAGAGCCATTTCGCCGCATATATGAACATCGAACGCGCTCATGGCTGGAGCATTATTGCGGTCGTCCCGTCCGAGGTAATCTCTCACAACTCTACTCTGGTGACGATGCTCGTGCTGTTGCTGCTGGCTGTTTTGACCGTAATATGCGTTCTGTCGTTTACGATCTTTTATACCCAGTCTCAGAGGTCAAAGCGTGCTCTGGAGGTCATGGCGTTTGTCGACAGCCTGACCGGCGGCAACAATTTTAACCGCTACCTAATCGAAGGCCCCGCGTTACTTTTGCGCAACCACGAGACAAAATACGCTGTGCTAAAGATGGATATCGATAACTTTAAGTTCATTAACGATCTGCACGGATTTGATTTCGGCGATACGATATTGAGATCTGTCTATATGTCCCTTTCAGGTGCCATGACCGAGAACGAGCTCTTTGCTCGCGGCTCCGGCGACAACTTCTATTCGCTGATCGAGTACATCGATTTAGAGACCACCGAACGCCGTATCTCTGATGCTATTACGCCGGTGTTCGACAACTACAGCATCTTCTTCTCGATCTCCTGCGGTGTATGCCCGGTCGGCGACCCAAGCGAAAATCCGAGCGAAAAGCTACAACAGCTCATCGACAAGGCCGGTATAGCCTCAAAATATATAAAGGGCAACACAAAGCGTTTCACCGCATTGTTTAACGAAAAAATGCTTGGGGCCCTCAAGGAGGAGGAGGAAATCAAGCAAACGATGGAACGTGCGCTCAGAAACGGTGAGTTCGAGGCCTTCTTCCAGCCAAAGGTCAATGTATATGAATCAAAAATACGCGGTGCCGAGGTACTCGTGCGCTGGCGCAGCCCCGAAAAGGGCCTTATCCCGCCGATCAAGTTTATACCGACGTTTGAAAAGACCGGATTTATTGTAGATGTGGATCTGTGTATGTTTGAGTGTGTATGTAAAAAACTGCGCGGTTATATTGACAGCGGTATTGAACCGATACCCATATCGGTCAATTTCTCACGCGTGCATCTATATAACAGGCAGTTTATCGCAAACATCAAAGACCTCGCAAAGCAATACGAGATACCCTCCGGCCTCATAGACATCGAATTGACTGAGAGCGCAATATTTGAAAACCTCGATACGATAAAGGACATCACATTAGAGCTACAGTCCTTTGGCTTTACGGTGTCTATGGACGATTTTGGTAGCGGTTATTCTTCATTAAATATGCTCAAAGAGATACCGATCAACGTATTGAAGATCGACAAGGATTTCTTTGTGGGCAACAGTAGTAACGAACGCCGAAACATCGTGATCCGCCACATCGTGGAGCTTGCGCACAGCCTTGATATAAAGGTCGTTGCGGAGGGCGTTGAGACCGCCGAGCAGGTAGAATTCCTACAGCAAATCAACTGTGCGATTGCGCAGGGCTACTATTATTCGAAACCGTTACCGAGCAATGAATTTGACGAGCTGTATAAAAGGGGTGTCTTATGAGGTATATCGCGTGGATAATGATACTCGCTCTGATGTTAACGTCATTTACGGGCTGTAAAAAGGCCAACAGCCAATTGAGTATCGGGGTTTCCATAGCCGTTTTAAACGCGGAACGTTGGAAGAAGGATATCGCATATATGACCAAATACGCCGAGGAACTGGGCGTTAAAATCGAGACACAGCTCAGCGATCAGGACCCCGAACACCAGCTTGAGATATGCCGCGATATGATAGACAGAGGCATCGACGTATTGATCTTGACCCCGGCCAACGCAACGCAGGCCGCAGACATCGTAAAGCTCGCGCATCAAAATAAGGTCAAGGTCATATCATATGATCGCGTGGTGCTCAACGAGGCCGTCGATCTCGTGATCACCTTTGACGGCATAAAGGTCGGTGAGCTGCAGGGCAAGTTCTTGGCCGAGACCGCCGACTCGGGCAATTACATTGTTTTCTCAGGCGACAAGGATGATTTCAACGCGTCGATTTACCTACAGGGTGCGATGGAATACCTGCAGCCTATGGCCGACAGCGGTGCGATTAATATAGTCGCGCAATCTGATCTGCCGAAGTGGTCCCCGGACGAGGCTAAGCGTATCGTTCAGGAAACCCTTGCAGCATATGATAATGACATCCAAGCCATACTCGCACCGAACGACACGACCGCGAGGGGCTGTATAGAGGCGCTCACGGAGGTTGGGCTCGAGGGCAAGGTTGCTGTCACGGGCATGGATGCAAATATCGCTGCTGTACAACGTGTGATCGACGGTACGCAGGGTATGACTGTGTTTAAGGACATCCGTCAGCTCGCAAAGACCGCAGTCGAGCAAGCCGTCAAGCTCGGCAAGGGTGAAAAGACAAACGAAAACGCCGTGCTCGATACCAACAGCAAATCCCCTGTGCTCTCGCTCTATGTGGAGCCGCAGCTCGTGATCAACGCAAACCTTGAACGCGTTTTGATTGAATCGGGCTTTTATACGCGTGATGAGGTATACAACTAAAAGCCTATCTCCCGCGCGAGTTCCCTCAGTACCGAAGCCGACTTTCTGACATCCTGAAGCTCCTCATCAGAAAACGGGGCCTCGATGATGCGCTCCGCTCCGTTCGCATTAACGATCGTGGGCAGAGACAAGCAAATATCCTTGATACCATATTCGTTCTCGGCGAGGCTCGACACTGTCAGTATAGAATTCTCGTTACCGATGATCGCCTCGATGATACGCCTGACCGCGAGCGCTATCGCGTAAAAGGTTGCGCCCTTCTTTTGTATGATCTCATATGCGGCATTCTTTGTGCGCTTATGAAACTCGTCCTTACAGAGCGTGGCCTCGTCACAGCCCTTGCAAATATCGCAGTACAGCTCGATCGGTATACCCGACACGGTCGTGATGCTCCACGCGGCGACTTCCGTATCCCCATGCTCGCCGATGATAAAGGTATGCACATTGCGAGGGTCGATGTTTGTGTGCTGGCCTATCAAGAATTTCAACCTCGCGGTATCCAACACCGTACCCGAACCGATCACCCTATTCTTTGAAAAACCCGAGAGCTTATAGGTTACATAAGTCAGTATGTCCACCGGATTTGTAACGACCAGAATGATCGTATCGTTCACACAATATTTCAATATATTATCCACGATGTTTTTGAGTATCCCTACATTTCTGTGCAGCAGATCCACGCGGGTCTCGCCGGGCTTTTGACTTGCGCCCGCCGTGATGATAACCATATCCGAACCCTTTATCAGGCTGTAGTCCGACCCACCGGCTATCAACGCTGGCGATACAAAGCTCACCCCATGGTTCATGTCGAGTGCCTCGCCGTCCGCCTTCTCCCCGTTTACATCTATCAAAACGATCTCCGATACAAGCCCACTCAGCATGATCGTATACGCAGTCGTCGTACCCACATTCCCTGCCCCTATTATCGAAACCTTCCCTTTTAACATATGTCCTCCATTTGCGAGCTATCCGCACGTTCCTATCTATATTCTCTCTCGTAAATCCCTTTTAGCCGGATTGTCTATGACCTTGCCGTCCTCCGAAAACCTCGAGCCATGACAGGTGCAATCCCATGTGTTTTCTATACTGTTCCATTTCAACGCGCAACCCATATGCGTACAACGCTTTGTCTCGGGTGTGAGCAGATTTGCCGTCGCCTCGAATAGGTTGACCGCCAATTGCGCCTTTATCATGTCCCTATCCGGTCTAAACACCTCCGCGTATGCTGTAGGTTTGTCCATCAACATGTCTGTCAAAACCCGCGCGGCGACCATCGATGAGGTCATACCCCATTTATTAAACCCGGTCGCGACATAGATACCCGCGTATAAGCTCGATAGAAGGCCTATATACGGCACACTGTCTAGGCTCATACAGTCCTGTGTCGCCCATGAGTAAGCCTCATCCGCTTTGGGATAATACTTTCGCGCGAACGCACGCAGCTCATTCCAGTTACCCCCTTGCTTGCCGGTCCTGTGATCACCACCGCCCACCAACAGCATCCCGTCATAATTTCTAAACGACATACCGTTTTTCGCCTCATCCACATACATACCGTCGAGATCAGGCGCGTTTTTTAGTGCTATTACATACGAACGGTGCTGATACAGCTTTGTAAAATATAATCCGGCCAGATTGATCATCGGGTAATGTGTCGCGATGATGATGCGTTTCGCCGATATCTTACCGCCGCGCGTATATGCTACGCGTCCGTCTATCTTCTCGACAAATGTATTCTCTCGGATATTTAGCCCCTTTGAAATGTGTCTGATGAACTTCAACGGATTGAACTGTGCCTGCGTGTTAAACTTGATCGCCCCATCCGTTGCGAACGGCAGCGGTAGCTTGTCGCAAAACTCTACACCGAGCCCGAGCCTGCCGACCGCCTTGGCCTCGGCCTCGATTGCCCTGCGGTGTTTGAGCGTGTATACATATGAGGGCTTCTGCTCAAAGTCGCAGTCGATATTTTTGCAAAGCAGTTTATATTCCTCAAGCGCGCGTAGGTTCGCATCCAGATACTGCTTCGCACGTTCCTTGCCCATATCCTTTATGAGCTTGTGATATATAAGTCCGTGCTGCGCGGTGATCTTTGCCGTCGTGTTCTTTGTGATGCCGCATCCTATTTTACCGCCCTCCACGAGCATATAGTCTATGCCGTTCCGCTTCAGAAAAAACGCGCATAAAAGCCCCGCCATTCCGCCGCCTATGATCAGCACGTCCGTCTTGGCATTACCCTTATGCGCGTTATATGTTACTTCGTTTATATCGATACTGTCCTGCCAGCAACTGCCACATATCGAGTTCATTTAGTCAACCTCCGAATGTAATCTCAATATGTAGTATTGCAATATTTTCATTTATTAGTCTAACGTCATTACGTTTCGTAACCTGCCACAAAATAACTGTCCGGGATCACTGTATAAACACTGGCATTCAACGTGCTCAATGGGCTCATGAATATTCGGTATCGCTTCCCGTTTAAGCGCACACGCTTATTGTTTGTGTCCGAAAACATCCTCGTAAGTGTCTCTGCTACGCCGTACTCTGCCTTGAACGGGGATTCCCCCGCCGATGCTATTACCTGACCGCTATTGATGAGACCAACCCAAATATCATCCCCCAGTAAAGTCTGGTTTTGTAATGTATGCTTTAGCGTATCCACTATCTTCTCAGACGAAATCTCCATCACAATACAATTACTAACGCTATCACCTGTCGTATTCAATGGCTGCACAAAAAACAGCTTGCTGTCGTATGACACTACATTCTGCAATGGGTTGTGAGCGAAGGTGTTTATGGCTTGCTTGTGTTTTTCGGATATTCCGCGCAAGAACTCCGTATTGCTGCTTAGGGTCCTGTTAATAGTAAGCAAACAGAGGGATGCATTTTCTATCAGTGTACTGCTGTTTCTGAGTAATATAAGCCTGCTATAGGTATGCTCGATCTGAGAGACGATACCGGGCACATCCTTTAATGTTTTTAATTTTGAGAGCTTACGGACGTTATAGTCGTGTGAAAACAGCGTTTGTACATTCTGCGAATACTGCAACGAACCATTGATCTCCGCGGTCGCAGATGCACAACGCATATTCATATCCTCCATTAGCTGTTCTAATGCCTTTGCTTTATATACTACGCTCATATATAACATAGAGCCTATCAATAACAACATAGCACATATCGCCAGCATTGTTTTAAATTTTTTCATCGCTATACTCCTGTTCTAAACCCTATGTTACCCATTTTCCTTATGCTCATGCGCAACCCCGTCCATCCCTTTATATCCGTTCTTGCAACGGTTCTTAATAAAGGGTATAGTTGTAATCAATAAAAGGGATCAAGGAGGATCAGATGAATTTACTCACGTATAACAGAGATACATTTTTATTGGACGGACAGCCGTTTCGCATCCTGTCCGGTGCTATTCACTATTTCCGCGTCCTACCCGAATACTGGGAAGACAGACTAAAGAAGCTCAAGGCCTGCGGCTTCAACACGGTCGAGACCTACTGCTGCTGGAACCTGCACGAAAAGCAGGAGGGCGAGTTCGACTTTAGCGGTATGCTGGACTTACGGCGGTTTTTAAAGATTGCACAGGACATCGGCCTGAAAGCGATCGTAAGGCCGGGCCCGTTTATCTGCGCGGAATTTGACTACGGCGGGTTCCCGTACTGGCTCAACCGCTACAACCTGCGTCTGCGCTGCAGCGACGAGCTGTACCTGTCTAAGGTAAATGCGTATTTTACAAAGCTCTGCGCCGAGATCAAACCTCAACTGGCCTCCAACGGCGGTAATGTCATCGCCATGCAAATAGAAAATGAATACGGCAGCTACGGCAACGACAAGGAATATCTGCGTGCAATAGCGGACATCTACAAGCAAAACGGCATGGACTGTCTGCTGTTTACATCGGACGGTCCGTGCGATTTCATGCTGACCTGCGGCACATTGCCCGAGTATTTATCCACCTGTAACTTCGGCAGCCGCGGTGCGGAGGCGTTCGAGTTATTCAGACAGTTCCGTAAGGATGAGCCGTTCATGTGCACGGAGTTCTGGAACGGCTGGTTCGACCACTGGGGCGAAGAGCACCATACGCGTTCCCCGCAGGACGCCGTCGCCGCAATGGAGGAAATACTCGACCAGAACAACGGCAACGGCAATGTAAATTTCTATATGTTCCACGGTGGCACGAACTTCGGCTTTACAGCGGGTGCTAACCACGACAAGCAGCACGACCCCACGATCACAAGCTATGACTACGACTGCCCGCTCACCGAATGGGGCGACATGACCGAGAAGTATTTCATGGTCAAGGCCGCACTCGAGAAACGCTATGGCAAGGCTGAGGACATCCCTGTAGAGAATGCCAAGAAGGCCGCCTACGGTCCCGTCAAGCTCACGAAGCAGGCCGGGCTGTTCCATAATCTGAAGAACCTGTCCACCCCGGTAACATCCGCGTATACACAGACCTTCGAGGATCTCAAGCTGCCGTTCGGCTTTGTTCATTACTCGACCGTGCTGCGCGGCGAATTCGGCGAGCCATATGAGATCAAGCTTGACGAGATGCGCGACCGTGCACTCATATACATAAACGGCGAGCTCAAGGGCATCAAAGAGGGCTGCAGGCCGCGCAACGACGAGATAATGATCTCGTTTAAGCAGGACGAAACGGTTCGGCTGGATATATTGGTCGAGAACATGGGCCGCACGAATTTCGGACACAACATCGGCGAAAAGAAGGGTATCGCGAACGGCGTACGCATCGGACAGATACATCACAGCGGCTGGACGATGTACCCGATGGAGCTGACCGATCTGTCCGGGCTTGAATTTACTAACGCTGTTGAGGGTCAGCCGATCTTCTATGCGGGAACCTTCGATGTAGACGAGGTCATGGATACCTTTTTGAGGCTCGACGGCTTTACAAAGGGCGTAGCGTTCATCAATGGCTTCAACCTAGGTCGCTATTGGAACGAGCAGGGCCCGCAACGCACACTCTACATCCCCGCTCCGCTGCTCAAAAAAGGAAAGAACACCATCGTGATCTTCGAGCTAGAGAAAACAAGCGTGGATTTCGTAACACTGACAGATACACCGGATCTGGGCTGACGCTCAGCTGTGAATGGGAGGATTTATATGGCGGACATGCCAGACATGACTAAGACCGACCGGGTCAAGACATTGTATGTAGACAAGGACACACTGTCCATACGGATCGGCTTACACAACAAGTACAGCGTGAACAAATATGGCTTCGGGAATTGGATCTTTGACCAAATCGAGTTTAAAAGCGGTTGCAAGGTGCTGGAGCTCGGCTGCGGTACAGGTAATCTATGGCTTGGCAAGGACGAACGTATACCCTCCGATGCAGCGATCACGCTGACGGACTTTTCGCCGCTGATGGTCCAAAAGTGTTCTGAACAATTTAAGGCAAACCCCATATTCACCTTCATGCAGGCGGATATACAAGATTTGCCTTTTGAGAGCGGTACATTTGATATCGTGATAGCCAATCACATGCTCTACCATGTGCCCGATATCGATAAGGCCCTGAGCGAGGTACGCCGCGTGCTAAAGACCGACGGCCTATTCTACGCCTCCACAACAGCCAAGCATACTATGCGCGAGCTCCATGACGTGTACATAACATTCAAAGGAAGGATACAGTTCTCATTTGCGGATATGCTCACGTTCACGCTCGATAACGGTACAGAAATGCTCAGCAGATATTTCGATGACATCGAGATACGCCGATACGAGGATGCGCTTGAGATCACGGAAGCCGAGGACCTGATGGACTATATCGCATCGTACAACACGATACCCGACGAGCATCGCGATGATCTGCTCTCGACGCTGCAGGATCTGCGCGGGCCAAATGGTACGATACATATCTCGAAGGAACAGGGGATATTTGTGTGTAGCTAGAATAGTAAGTTATTTTATGCATAATAATAGCCCGTGCGTAAGCACGGGCTACATTTGTAAAAACGCCTATTTTTTCAGTTCCGCTATTACCGCCGAGGGATTAATGATTTTACTAAAGGGGTAAACCTTACCATCATGGGAAATCTCCGTGGATACACTGGTAGATTTAATAATCTCTATAAACTCCCTTGGGGTAATCTCCGGCTTGACCTGACAGCAAAGTGCGTAAAACCCGGATAGCCAAGCCA
>CAYURR010000082.1:0-12326 GCA_964446745.1 uncultured Defluviitaleaceae bacterium
GCGGTGAGACCGTCTATCGCGACATTTCCTAAATAGCCGTTGGTATGACCTTCCCAGTTAGCATTTACTGCGCCATCCGCAAAGAAAAACAGATAATCTGTAAGTCCTCCGAGATCGATGCCTCCTATTTTACTCATTTAGCGGCACCCCCCTATTGTAAAGTAATAGGCCTTATCGCTTGCCGATACCGCAGTGTCGTCAAACAGCCCGGTTGCGGTTCCTGTGTTCACATGCACATCATAATTGGCATACTTTAATATATGCTCGAGTTTGTTTTGCAACTGGATCTGGTTTCCGTTAATTTGCTTCAAGAGGCAAGAAACAGATTCGTTGATTTCGAGTACTTGATCTATGCTCGCCGGGACGGGTGGCTTCTGTCCCCCGAGCGTTCCTAATGCGTATTGTATTTTTTCGCCCTCTGCGTTGATGACGTGTGATAAACCGAGCTGCTCAAACGCGATCGACGCGAGCAACAGGCTGACTGCCTGATCCCAGCTCAGTGTAATATCCGGATCAACATTGGGTATATTTGGAAATGACATTGTATTCTCCTTTCAAACTGTGTCGTTAAAAAAGACAGCGGCTACGAGAGCCGCTGTCAGATGGTATAGATTATGCTTGACCTTTACCGTAATACTTGATGGCGTCCTCGAGTGTGTTTTGTAAAATCAGTTGGTTTGTCATTACGTTCCTTAGTGTATTGGCTACGCTTTCGTTTACTGCAAGCAAGTCGTCTATCGTCGGCGGATCTAACGGTGTAGATGGCGGTAGGGTGCCGAGCACGTATTGCAGTTTTTCTGCTTCTGCGTTGATGATATGAGCGAGGCCCAGCTCCTCAAACGCTATAGAAGATAGTATAAGAGAGATCGCTTGATCCCAAGTTATAGAAATGTCAGGATTGACATTTGGAATATTAGGCATTGACATTGAGCTAACATTCATCCTTTCTGCTTGTGTATATTTATCGACCAGTTCTTAAGTGTTTCACATCTGTAAGGCTTGGTCGTATTATATACTATGAGAAAAATGGATGGATGTGAATAAATTTATGTCAATGCCTAAAATACCCGACATCAAGCCGGATATAGATATCACATTGGATAAAGCGATCAATCTACTGCTCGCATCGATAGCTGCTGAGGAAACCAGCATATCAAAGCTATTGGAGGCGGAAACCGATAAAGTAAAAGAAGCCGTAAAGAGATACAAATGTGACGGGGATGTGGAGGACATACTGGCGGTAAACAAAAGTGTGAACGCCGTGGTAACCAATATGGTACGTATGCAGCTACTATTGGAGGCAAAGCTCGAAAACGTCGGGAACATCCTGCCTAAGCCGCCGCATCCGCCAAAGCCACCGCATCCGCCGTGCCCACCGCACCCACCGTGTCCGGTGCCTGAGGTGTGTTGTGAGGTGCATGGCAAATGCCGAGGAATAATAACCTGCGGCACGGAGATATTTGCAGGCGCTGAAGCTGTGGTCAGCATCGATCGGGAGGCATTGCATTACAGGGCCGTTAGGCAAAATTTATCACTGTGCTTTAATGCGTATGGTGGATGTATGCGAACAGAGTGCTCAGGAGATTCTGAGGCTGCGATCGTTACGGGTAGGGGAAAGTGTGTACAGACGGATAAAACAGGACATACCTTTAATGGTGAGGCCCTGTTTCATCTGACGCTCTGGGATCACGGTTGCCGGAAAAAGGGCTTTAGGATGAGGATAGAAAGCCAATGTGACGAACGGTTTAAGCATGACAGCGGCTTTGTAGAGGGGAAGGACTGCCGCCTTGAATTGGTTTCACGCATTTATTCGAAATAAAACGGGGGTTGTAGCATCATGCTACAACCCCTTCTTCATGCGCTGCACGATGGCACACGCCTCGTCGTAATCAAAAATCGCGATGGCCGATTTGATATGACGGATGTTTTGGGCAATATCCTCAGGCCAGACGCATTCGGACATATCGGATAGGATCGTCTCGATATCGTTGATCCTCACATACTCTAATGCCTCCAAAAGGCGCGTGAGGAAATCGTTAAGCAGTGTCATGGACACTTGTATCTCGGCGGATGTACCGTCGTTCGCTACAATGCTTCTTGGTGCTTCGTTCAGAAATGCGTTTATGTTATCGGTGGTGTCGTTCAGTGTTATGAGAAAATCCTCGATATTGTCGTTTACGTAGGCTATGTCGCCGTTCGTGAGAGCGTTTTCAAGCGCCTCTGCCTTTTTTCCGGTTATTTCTGCGCCGATGATATAAGATGAGCTCTTTAACGCATGTATCTCAGTCTTCAGCGCGCTAAGCTCATGCCGGATGAAATGCGCGGGTACACTCGCGTGCTTCTTTATGCCGTCACTTCGGTATACGCCCAATATATGGCGATAGTTTTCGATCTTGCCGCCCACGTTTAGCAGACCACGGCTTACATCGATATCCGGGATAAAAAAATCCGCCGTCACGGCATCTTCCTGAGATATATCGGCAGGTAGCCTCTTTTCTTGCGGTATCCATTTGTCAAGCACTTGAAACAGTCTGCGTTTTTCTATCGGCTTGGCGAGGAAATCGTTCATGCCTTCGCGTATGAACATCTCGCTCGTGCCCACGATGGCGTTTGCGGTCAGCGCGACGATCGGCAGGTTTTTGAAGTATTCGCCGTCGAGCTTTCTGATCGTGACAGTCGCGTCGATGCCGTCCATGCCCGGCATCATATGATCCATGAACACGAGATCGTAACGATTGGCCTTTACCATATCAACCGCGTCGTAGCCGCTACCGACTGTGTCTATCCTAAACATAAACGGCTTCATTAGTTCCTTCGCGACGATTAGGTTTACCTCGTTGTCGTCAACGATGAGTACCTTAGCCTCGGGTGCTTTGAAATACTGGTCGGGCTCATGACGGGTATCTACGCCGAATATGCGACCGCTGTTATTAATGATGTCGGCTATCTGTAGGCAGGTTATCGGGTAATGTATGCTGATAACTCCGGATATGCTCTCGATCTCTCCAAAATGTGTGAGCATTACAAGCTGTGTGCCATGACGCGTGCCGCCCAAAATCTCCTTGACCTTTCGGATGTATGTTGGGGAGGTAAAGATGTAATTATGGCTGTTTTGCTTTATATGATCAAAGAAATCCGTGCGCGACGCACAAACCGTACACGAGCATCCCAAGGCTCGAGATGATTTGTCTATGGACGCGGATATCCTGTCATCGGATTCGTAGAGCAGAATAGTTTTGGGGGTCTCTATAGCTGCGATATACGAGCTGTCCATGATACGCTGCTCGATGATGACCGTAAATATAGAGCCCTTGCCGTATACGCTGTCTACGAGTATACGACCGTTCATCATCTCACATAGCTTTTTCGCGATCGGCAAGCCAAGCCCTGTGCCTTCTATGCTGCGGTTACGTTTCGTGTTTACGCGTGAAAACTCGTCAAATACGACGCCCATGTCCTCCGAGCGTATACCCTGTCCCGTATCTGTAACCCTAAATATTAGCGTTACCGTATCGTTTATAGGTACTGTACTCACGGAGAATTCTATATAACCCTCTGCGGTAAACTTGATTGCGTTAGTCATCAGGTTCATGAGTATTTGCTTTATACGGATCTCGTCACCCTCGAGGTACGCGGGCAGTCTCGGATCGATATCCGCTATGAGCTTTACGGGTTTTTTACCGAGCCTCATACGCGAGATACTCAGCACATCGTTTATCAGAGACGCGAGCGAGTATTGCGATACGACGATGTCGAGCTTGCCCGATTCGATTTTAGAGATATCCAGGATGTCGTTGATGATCGTCAGTAGGGTGTTGCAGGCGTTCTTTATTTCCGTTGCGTATACGGTGGCGGATTGTCCGTGGCTCTCACGGATGATGATATCCGCGAGCCCTGATATCGCGTTCATGGGCGTGCGTATTTCGTGACTCATGCTCGCCAAAAAGTTTGACTTTGCGCGTGAGCTGTACATGGCTTCGTCTCGTGCTATACGCAGCTGCTCCTCGGTGTGGCGTATCTCCTCGAGCATTGAGATATGAGCGCTCATGTCGCGTGTGTATCCGGCCACGACGTAATCATCCTTGTATTCGATGCGTACCAATGTGACTTCGGCGGGCAGCTGCTCGCCCTCTAAAGTCTGGTGCATCCACTTAAAGTGACAGTAACCTGTCCTAAAAGCCTCGTCGACCTTTTCGCGTGCGAGCTCCTCGGAAATCCTGCCACAGGGCTGATATTTCGGAGACAGACGATAGAAATTTTGCATATATGTCTTACGGTCGGGAACCCTGAAGAAACGCATCGTGGCATCATTGCAATCAATTAGATGAAAATCACGGTCCCAAAGGTCACAGCAGATGGGTGTAGCGTTCAACATGGCTTGTGCACGGTTGTCGAGCTCGTGCAGCTTTTCCAAGGTTTCCATGCGCTCAATCGCGTTTGCGAACAGAAAGCCGCTGATCTGCAATATGTAACGCTCGTCCTGTGAAAATGGTTGCCCTGTCTCGCAGTCGTCTATGCCGATTAGCCCCCAGTTGAGGCCCTTAATGTTTATAGGCGCTATAATAAAGGACTTTATACCGTCGGCATCGAGTATCTCGCGCTCCCTGCCGGTAAAGTCTGCCGCGAAGCATTCTATGTAATAGGTCTTGTCGATCATGTTTGACAAGCTCATTAAGGTGTTTTCAGCATGCTTTTCGGACTTTATTCCGCGATGTTGCGGCGGTACGTTACGAAAGCTTTCGCATCGTTGTGTCCAATAGACTTCACCGTTGTCGTTGATGTTACGCTGCCATATGTAGATCCTGTTCCGCTTTGTGGCCTCGCATAAATATTTCAGGCAATTGTCAAGTGTTTCGTTGAATTCCACTGTGTCCTCCGAGGACAACAGCATCCTGACGATATCCAGAATTACAGTAGGTGTTTGCTCTTGGAGCATCATAGATCTACCTTTCGAATGGGTTATATGGGCTGTGAAATCTCCTTGAACAGGTCTGCTACGGTTAGGAATGCCTCCACGAGTTTCGGGTCAAAATGTGTGCCGCTACCCTCAACGATGATATTTACGGAGGCCTCATGTGTAAGCGCTTGCTTGTACGGACGTTCCGAAACCAGAGCGTCATAGACATCCGCTATGGCCATCAAGCGTCCTGCGATGGGTATCTCAGTCTTGCGCAGACCGCGCGGGTAGCCCCTTCCGTCCCAGCGCTCGTGATGCGCACCCGCGAACGCTGCCGCGACCTCCAAGAAGCCTTGCTCCTCAACCCCGGCCATTACATCCATGATCGCCTGCTCACCGAGCTTTGTATGTGTCTTCATGATCTCGTATTCCTCGTCGGTGAGTTTGTTTGGGTTTAACAGTATGCGGTCGGGTATGGAAATCTTGCCGATATCGTGCAGCTGGGACGCGTTGGTGAATATATCCGCGTCCGCATTGCGCAGCTCAGACGGGTAAATACCCATACGCCGTGCCGCAAACAGTAGCTCCCTTAAATATTTTTGTGTACGCATCAGATGATCTCCGGTCGAACCGTCGCGCCGCTCGCACATTTCTGACAATACGCAAACGATGGACTGTTGCAGGTTCGTGAGGGCCTTTGTCTTGTCCTCGACCATCTGCTCGAGGTTCTTGTTGTAGTTGTATAGCTCCTTTTGCTGGCTCACGAGTGCGAGGTGCAGCTCTATACGCTTTTGCAAAAGCGGGAATGAAAACGGCTTGGTGATATAATCGACCGCGCCGATCGTAAGACCCTCGAGCTCGCTGCCCGTGTCGTCACGCGCGGTCACGAAGATGATCGGGATGCTGTTGATGGGGGCGGTCATGGCTTTAAGGCGTTTGGCGGTCTCAAAACCGCTCATGTTGGGCATTTCGATATCTAATATTATGAGATCCGGCATTATCTTTGATACGATTGACAGTGCCTTTTCACCGGATGAGATCAACGCGACATCGTAAATGTCCGACAATGCCATACGTGCTACATTCAGGTTTGTGACATTGTCGTCCACTATCATGATCTTGGGCTTTCGCTGCGATTTTGCGAGCAGCTCACGTCTGCTTACATAGTTATCCACCTGTAACTTTACGCGTGCGAAGACTACAGAGGGGCGCAACGGCTTTGAAATATAGTCCGCAGCACCGAGTTCGAGGCCCTTTTCCTCGTTTTGTTCATCACCGAGACCGGTAAGGAAGATAACAGGTATATCGGCCATGCTTATATCGGCCTTTATCATCTTTATCAATTCAAAGCCACAGATATCGGGCATCAATATATCGAGCATGATCAATGCAGGTTTGATCTCCTTTATCAGTCGCATGATGTCCTTTCCGCTCGTGAAGCAGTGTAGGTCGTAATCGTTGCCCAATATCCCCTGTAATGCCTTAAGCATGAAGTTACTGTCATCTATGACAATGATCCGTTGTTTAGCGATAACCTTACTCTCGTTATCTGTCATACTCGCCGCCCCTTCTTATGAACAATTGCCAATATATGCCAATTATAATGAATAGGTCAATAGAATACAATCATAGATTAACGGATTTGTATTCGGATGAATTTGTTCTTTCCTCGGCTGATGACGATGTCCGATGGGGCAGGCAAAAACATAAACGGATCGGTGATGGTGTCGCCGTTTATCTTTATTCCCTTGCCCTCAACTAATCGCCGCGCGTCGCTGTTAGACTTAGCAAAGCCCGCTTGCGCGAGTATGGAAATAATGCCGATGCCAGCGTTGCTATCATCAGAATCACAATGCAGCGTGAGGGTTTTGATATTTTCGGGGATGTTTCGCGCTGCGACCTCCCGGTAGCGTTCCTCAGCAGCGTTGACGGCCTCGTCGCCGTGGTAGATACGCACGAGCTCACGCGCATAGATAAAATGTGCCTGATGTATATCGGAGGCAAGCGAGGGTTCAAATGCGGACGCTTCCATATCGGTCGTGAGACGGAAGTAGTCGCCAAGCAGTGGGTCTGGTACACGCATGGACTTTTCAAACATACTTTCGGGGGATTCGGATATGCCGATGTAGTTGTCCAGGGATTTGCTCATCTTCTCAAAGCCGTCAAGCCCGGGTAAGAGCGGGAATGTGATGACCTCCTGCGCATCCTGTCCGTAGTCGCGCTGAAGCTCGCGTCCGACCAGTAGGTTAAAGGTCTGGTCCGTGCCGCCGACCTCGATGTCCGCACCAAGAACGACGCTGTCGTATCCCTGCATGAGCGGGTAGAACATCTCGTGCAGTCCGATGGGCTGCTTGGCACTGTAGCGCGTCGCAAAATCATCGCGCTCCAGTATCTGTGCGAGCGTAAATTTGCCCGCCAATTTTAATACCTCTTCGAAGCTCAGCTTCGATAGCCACTCGGAGTTGTAGGTGATCACGGTTTTCTCGGGGTCGAGTATCCGCGTGACCTGCTCGTAATAGCTGCGGCCGTTTTCGCGTGTCTGTTCAAAGGTCAGCGGTACACGTGTCTTACTCCGACCCGACGGATCGCCGATCATGCCCGTGTAGTCGCCGATCACGAATACGACCTTGTGCCCGAGCTCTTGAAACAGCCGAAGCTTTCGCAATACGACCGAATGACCGAGGTGCAGATCGGGTCGCGAGGGGTCTGCTCCAAGCTTGATCGTGAGGGGTTTGCCGGAGCAAAGCTTAGCGTGCAGTGTCTCCTCAGAAAAGATCGAGACAGCGTCTCGGCGGATCAGGTTAAACAATGTTTCATGGTTCATAGGAATCATCCTTTCTAAAATATAAAAAAAGGACCAAAGCTAAAATAGCCTTGGTCCGTTTTTTGCCTTTTTAACGCATGGGAAATGACATGCTATGCGGGCACAAACAGCCAAAGCCTGTTCCTATAGTAGTAATAATAGGATACAGGCTTGTTGTATGTGAAAAGCTGTGAAAAGCTTGTAAGTGCCGACATTTGTAGTTCCCCTATTCGATAATGCCCCTTAGGTACAGCATACGGTTTATGCGGCTGCCGATCAATAGGATCATCGAGATGATATTGAGCCACATCATCAGGATGAATATACCGGCCAGACTGCCATACAGAGCGGACATCTTATAAAAGTTGTTGACATAGATATTGAACGCCTTTGAGAGCACGAACCATGCGAAAACCGTGGTGAGCGATCCGGGCAGCAGGCGTCCGAACCTGACCTTTGGCAGACAGAGCTTGTAGATGGTCAGAACCGTTATGCTGATGATACATAGTCCTATGATCATTGTCAAGAAATCGTAAAAACCCTGCTCGATAAACGGGAAAATGAATTCGAGCAATCGAAAGATAGCATCGTTAAAAATCAAGGATACAAGCATAGAAGCCAGCGCGAGGATAAATACTACCACGAGTAATAGCCCTGTCAAAACGGACGGGACCAATGCTGTGGGCGGCTGCGCGTCATAGAGCTTTACTATACCGTCACGCATGGACATGAAGCCTGTCGTGCAGGTATAAAGCCCCACAAACAGCACGATTGTGATGATTGCATTTGTGCCTTTATTGGATACGGCTTGTTCATGCACCGTGGAAAAGAGCTTCATGACCTCATCGGGCATCGTGGATGCGAGTATCCCCATGATGTTATCGCTTGTATTAGAAAAGTGCGTGATTATTGTGATTACAAGAATCAGAAACGGGAAGAATGCCAATATCAGCTTATATGTGAGCTGGTCCGCGAGCAGAAAGATTTCGCCGATGCGTACCTGTTCCATAAAAAAGTCTATTACATGCTTTATAAAACCGATCAGCTTCTTCATCAGATCAAATCCTTTTCCGTCAGACCTTAAGCCCTCTTAGATAACGAGCTGTTCTTGTAGGCCGGATCGTCCGATACGTCCTTGCCGAACCATTCGGGAGCGATAAAGGCCTCGGCCTCCTCTTCGCTATCGAACTCGACCTCTACGGTTGCAAGGCCGTTAAGACCCTCGTGGTAGATATCGAGCTCGGCTGTGTGACCTCCAGACAGCGGCAGATAATACCGCGTCTTTGAGACGATCCCGGCCAGACGGCGAGAAAGTAAGGCTTCGTATTGCTCGGATGTGATCGGGATCTCATACTCGGCCCTTGAGATATCGGAGTCCGAGCGATGGCCCTTTACGGTTAAGTAATATGCATTGTCGGCTTTTCTTATACGTATGACGGGGTCAAAGGAAATATATGCCTGCGCTATCTCGGCGCACTTAGCTCCGCTTGACTGTTCAAGCACAGACTTACAAACTGCTGTGTCAACAAGGAATTTGCGTTCTATCTCAGTATTGTCGCACCTTGATAAAAGACGGTTTTGTTCGCGAATCTCTTCGATAGCGGCCTCGGTGCGTTCGGCAGCCGGTCCGCCGTAGATATTACGAGCGGCAATACATGCGGACAGCGACACAGCCTCATAGATATCGTTATCGAACACCGAGGAGATGGCTCTGTATTCGTCCAACGAAAGCTCCTCGAGTGTCTTGCCTTGTTCTATACAATACAATACGAGCTTTCCGATGATCTCGTGTGCGTTTCTAAACGCGACACCCTTTTTCGCAAGATAATCCGCTGCGTCCGTGGCATTAATAAAGCCTGTGCCACAGGAGCGTTTCATACGCTCGGTATTAAAGCGCATAGTTGAGACCATGCCAGTAAACACCTGCAGGCAACCGCAGACCGTATCGGCCGCGTTAAACACTTGCTCCTTGTCCTCCTGCATGTCCTTGTTGTACGCAAGCGGCAGAGATTTCATCATCGCCAAAAGCGACACCAACGAACCGTATACACGCCCCGTTTTGCCGCGGATCAGTTCTGCGGGATCGGGGTTTTTCTTTTGCGGCATGATGCTCGAGCCCGTCGAGTACGCGTCATCCAATTCGGCAAAGCGGTATTCGTCCGAGGCCCAGGTGATGATCTCCTCGCAAAAACGACTCAGATGCATCATGATGATCGATGCGGTGCTCGCAAATTCGATACAAAAATCCCTGTCCGAAACCGCGTCGAGTGCGTTTCTGCTAATTCCGGCAAAGCCGAGCTTGTCGGCCACGAACTCGCGGTCGAGCGGATAGGTCGTTCCCGCGAGTGCACCGGAGCCCAACGGCAAAACATTCACACGTTTATAGGTATCCATGAGGCGTTGTCTGTCGCGCAGGAACATCTCGCAATACGCGAGCATATGGAACGCGAGCGTGATCGGCTGCGCCTTTTGCATATGCGTAAAGCCCGGCATCGCGGTGTTTGTATGTTCACGAGCGATATCGCAGAGCGAAAGGATCAATGCCTTCAACAGCGTATCAATCTCGTTAATCCGATCCTTTACATACATGCGGGTGTCCAAGGCGACCTGATCGTTCCGACTGCGGCCTGTATGCAGCATCTTACCCGCGTCACCGATGCGTTCGGTCAGCAGCTTCTCGACATTCATATGGATGTCCTCGGCCTTTACGTCCCATTCGATACGCCCGGCCTCTGCGTCGGCTAATATCCCGCCGAGCGCCTGCACGATCTTATCGGCGGCCTCGGCGGGAATGATGTTTTGCTTGCCGAGCATTTCGGCATGGGCCATGCTGCCCGTTATATCCTGCTTAAACAATTGCTTGTCAAACGATATAGATGAATGAAAATGCTCGGTTACACTGTCGGCGGATTTAGTGAAGCGTCCGCCCCAAAGTTTTGTGCTGGTATCCATTACTTGCTGGCGTTACGTTCGTTTACGAGCGCTCGCACCTTCAGTGGCAGTCCGAACAGGTTGATAAAGCCCTCTGCGTCTGCGTGATTGTAGAGCTCGCCGGTTGTAAAGCTTGCGAGGTGTTCGTTGTACAACGAATACGGTGAGGTTGCGCCGGCAGATATTATGTTGCCCTTATAGAGCTTGAGCTTGACAGAGCCGGTAACGACCTCCTGTGTCTGATCAACAAACGCCGATAACGATTCCCTGAGCGGTGTAAACCATTCGCCCGAATATACAAGCTCGGCAAACTTTGTGGCTACGATCTCCTTGAATGCGGTTGTCTGCTTGTCGAGGCAGAGGTACTCGAGTTCTCTGTGAGCATAGTAAAGGATCGTGCCGCCCGGTGTCTCGTAAACGCCACGAGACTTCATGCCTACAACGCGGTTCTCGACGATATCGTCGATGCCGATGCCGTTCGCGCCGCCGACCTTGTTTAACTCATCCATGAGATCGAGCGGGCTGATGTTCTTGCCGTTTAATTTAACAGGCACGCCCTTTTCGAATTCTAACTCTATATAAGTAGGTGCGTCTGGTGCGTTCTCCGGGGAAACGGAGAGCTGCAACAGATGATCGAAGTTTGGTTCGTTCGCGGGGTCCTCGAGCTCGAGACCCTCGTGGCTCAGATGCCAGAGGTTCCTGTCGCGGCTGTAGCTCTGATCCTTTGTCATAGGCACCTCGATTCCGCGAGCCTCAAGATATGCAATCTCCTCCTCGCGTGACTGGATATCCCATGTGCGCCATGGAGCTATGATCTTGAGATGCGGGGCAAATGCCTTGATCGTGAGCTCAAAGCGGATTTGGTCGTTACCCTTGCCTGTTGCGCCGTGACAGATCGCTGTTGCGTTTTCCGCGAGTGCGATATCTGCAAGCACCTTTGCGATGAGCGGGCGCGCAATCGACGTACCGAGAAGGTATTTGCCCTCGTATACGGCGTTGGCCTTGACCATCGGGTAGATATAGTCTGTGACGAAAACCTCGCGCACATCCTCGATAAAGCACTTGGACGCGCCGTGACTTACAGCCTTTTCTTCCAGACCATCGGTTTCTTTACCTTGACCCACGTCCACGCATACTGCTATAATCTCACAGTCTTGGTATTGTTCCTTAAGCCATGGTATAATGACGGTAGTATCAAGTCCGCCTGAATATGCCAGTACAATTTTTTCTTTCATAAGAATAAGCCTCCTTGTATTTATGGAAAATGATTGGACCCATTCATACAAGTATACATAGAAATACAAAATTTGCAAATATTTTTATACGGCTACTTGCATAATTATAAGCTGATGTGTATAATTATTCGCGAGATAACTTTGATAAATGACCGAGAAAAGACTATAAATGCAGGGGGATATACATTTATGTGTATAAACATACATAACTCTGAAGAGCTTTTATTACCTATAGGATTTAAAGCGGGTGGAGCGCATTCGGGTCTCAAGAAACAGAAGCAGAAAAATGACATCACCGTAATCGTGTCTGAAACGCCGGCAGTCACGGCTGGTTGTTTTACTACCAATAAGGCAAAGGCCGCGCCTGTGGTGTACGATATAGAGACACTTGAACGCACGCGTTTTATCAAGGGCATCGTAATAAACAGCGGCAACGCGAATGCTTGCACGGCTCATAAGG
>CAYURR010000083.1:0-12253 GCA_964446745.1 uncultured Defluviitaleaceae bacterium
GATATGGGCCGCTCCACTTGGAGATAACGATGGTGTAACCCGAACCGCCGGACCAAATAGCATCAGCACCGTAGAAACCCTGACCGGATTTAACAGCCGAATACTTACCTACATCCTCAACAGTTGCCGCATCCATGTTGATATAACCGGCCTTGTACCACTTGTTCATGGCTTCGAGGCGCTCGGTCCAATCCTTCTCTTCCGGAAGGAACTTAATAGTATTAGCTGCATCTGTGCCTACTGCCGAATACGGGATAGCCAGCAATGCATCGCGGTTGATATGGTCAAAGTTGCCGTCCAGACCGCCCAGGCCACCTTTTTTAAGCTTCAACGGGTTCTCTGCTTGTGCAGCGAGCTCATTACCGGCTGCAAAAGCATCCTTGGCTGCCTTCAAATAATCCTCGATATCAAAGAAGGACATCTTATCCGGAATACTCATGCCGAGGTTCTCATAGAGAGCCTTGTCAAACTGCCAGAAAATCTCCGCTGCGTAGTCCTTTTTAACAGGGATAGCCAAGATCTTGCCGTCTATCTTTGCGCCTTCCCAAACAACCTCAGGCATGGAAGCCCAGAGCTCGGGAGCCAATGTCGGAAGCTTGTCGGTAAGATCTGCAAAATAACCGGCTCTGCCCTGTACTGCGAAGAAGTTGAACCACTCGCAGGTAAATGTCATATCCCAATCCTCGCCGGATGACAGCATCAGCTTAACGTTCTCATCCTTTGCGTAGATGGTTTCCATCTTAGCGCCGACTTTCTCAACACTGATTTCGTTGAGCTTTTCCTCGACCTTTTGGTAGTCCGCGGGGATCTTGCCCGGGTCGCCCATGAGCCAGATCAACTTCGGTACATCAGCGGTGTTGGTTGCTGCTGCTTCGGTCTTTGTTTCCTCGGTCTTTGTTTCTTCGGTCTTTGTTTCTGTTGTGGTATTGGCGGGGGCCGGTGTCGTGTTCGACGTTGTGGCTGGCTTTGAACAACCGACAGCTAAGAGCCCGATCAATGCCAACGCAAAGATGCGTTTGAATTTTTTCACTCAATAACCTCCTTATAATATGTATATGTGTACGTTGTCAACCCTTGACGGCACCTATCGTCAGACCGGAAATGAAGTACTTCTGGAAGAACGGATAGGAACACGCAATAGGCAGAACAACGATAACCACCAGGGCCATACGCACGGATTCGACGGGTATGTTGGAAGTGCCGCCTCCGGCTGCCGAAATGAATTCGGCGTTTCGGGCCAAAAACTCCATGTTTCGTTCAATGCTTATGAGCACAAATTGCAGCGGGAACATATGCATGTTGTTTGATTTGATATAAAGCATCGCCATGAACCAGTCGTTCCAGTAAGCAAATGACAGGAACAGGCCGATAGTAGCAAGCGCCGGCAATGAGATCGGCAGTACTATCGTAAAGAAGGTACGCAGTTGGCTCGCGCCGTCTATCTTTGCGGATTCGATAACGGAGTCAGGTACCGTCGTCTGAAAGAACGTACGCAGTACTATGATATAAAATGACGAGCACGCGAGTGGTAAGATCAATGATAAATATGTGTTTTGTATACGAAGCAGCTGGGTATTGACAAGATACGAGGCAACCAAGCCGCCGCTAAAGAGCATCGGGATAAACACGATGATCGTATATAAACGTTTGAGCTTGAATGATGGCCGGGATAGTACATAACCCATTGTGGAGTTTAAAAACAGACCAACGCAAGTGCCGGCAATCGTTACGAAGATAGACACAATAAATGCGCGCCCGATGGTGGGTCCTGAATTAATAATGTATTCGTAAGCATATGTAGTCCACTCGGTAGGGAAGAATGAATATCCTACCTTTTGAATGGAGGCGTTAGACGATAATGATATGATGATAACGAATACAAGCGGTAGAACGCATATAAATGCAAGCACAATAAACAATGCAGAAAAAAGTACATTAAAAGGCATAGAAACGCGGTTATATTTCGCAAGACCTTCCGTGCCTTGAATCTCCTTTACTTTAGCCACAATACTCAACCCCTTTAATTTTAGAATAATGAAGCATCCGGGTTCATGCTATTGACGATACGGTTAGCTGTTAAAATGGTGATGAAACCTAAGACGGACTGCGTCAAGCCTGCAGCTGATGCAAAGCCGATGTTGTTAAGCTTCATCAGCGAGTTGTATACGTATACGTCGATCGTTTGCGTGATGTCGTACAACGGACCGGATTGTTTGGGGACGAAGTAGAACAAACCAAAGTCCGAACGGAAGATGCCGCCTACCGCGAGGATGAACATAATAGTAATAATGGGTGTAAGCATCGGGATTGTTATGTATTTGACCTGTTGCCACTTGGTAGCGCTGTCGATCGCAGCGGCCTCGTATAGGCTAGCGTCTATGCCCGTTATGCTCGCAAGATACACAACCATGCTATAGCCCATGCCCTTCCACAGGTTTATAAAAACCAGCAAATATGGCCAATATTTGATTTCCATATACCATTGGACAGGATCTTTTCCCATGGCTTTCATGATTTGATTCATCAAGCCCTTGTCGCTTGAAAGGAAGGAAAATACGAAATATGATACAACGACCCAAGACAGGAAGTGGGGGAGGAACATTAGTGTCTGACAGAACTTTGCCAAGACCTGAGAGTAGAGCATCGAGATCATAATAGCCAATGAAACAGCCACAACGATGCCCAACGAGATAAAGACGATGTTGAACAAAATCGTATTGCGGATGACTATCAGCGCGTCGGGGGTTTTAAACAGGAACTTAAAATTGTCAAAGCCGACGAATTTACTCTTGATTAAGCTATCGATAAAGTTGGCGCCCACGGGCTTGTATTGCTTGAATGTGATGAATATGCCGAACATGGGTATGTAACAAAATAACAAATACCAAATAATAGTAGGCAATCCAAGGAATGCAAGTTCAAAATTGTCGGATCCGAATGGCAACCGTTTCTTTTTTACATCCGTATTAGAATTGAGAGCCGATTTTTTAGCAGTTTTACCCATTGCGGTTTCGTTCATGCTCAACACCTCTCTAACATTGATTTTACAAGAGAATTACTTGAAACATACATGTCATAAAATATACACAAATGACAAGTGGCTTTTCTGGTTGCTAATATAACATAATCAACAGAACTTTGTAAATACTTTTCATAAAAAAGTTCCAACTTGAGAAAAATGCATAGCATTCAAATTATTTTCCTGCAAATACGGTCATTTCTGTTACCGTGGCTTGTATTTTTGTCAAACTGCGACAGATGCGGCCTAGTGACGACAAATATTCATGGCGTATTTTACACAAAAGAAATAATTCAAAATATTGCGTTAAATCATTGCCCAAGCAAAAAGGCTGTTATTATTGGGGACAAATATACGAAAGAGGGATGATTTTAATGGAAAATACTATGGAGAATATGGTTATAAACCTGCCCATCGATAAAATAATGCCCAATCCATATCAACCACGCAGATTCTTCGAGCGCGAAAGCCTCGAGGAGCTTGCGGTGTCGATACAGGAATATGGGGTCCTGCAACCGATTAGCGTCAGGCTTATAAACGGACGCAGTTATGAGCTCGTGGCAGGTGAGCGGCGTTTGCGTGCATCAAAGATCGCGGGTCTTTTGACGATTCCGGCGCTCGTTGTAAATATCACGGATCAGGAGAGCGCGATACTTGCCATTATTGAAAACATTCAACGGCAAAACCTGAACTTCCTCGAGGAGGCCGAGGGGTTGCAAAATCTCATCAACGACTACAGCTTCACACAGGAGGAGGTAGCACGGCGCGTTGGCAAGAACCAGTCCACGGTCGCAAACAAGCTGCGGATACTAAAGCTGCCGAAATCAGTGCAACGCGTTCTCATAGAAAATAACCTGACCGAGCGGCATGGCAGGGCACTATTGAGGCTCACGCAGGAGGAGGACATGCTTGCGGTATTGCAGAGGGTTATTGCTAATGGCCTGACCGTCGCCAAGACAGAGGAACTGGTAGAAACAATCTATGAAAAACAAAACTCCCGCCGTAATAACGGGCGGGAGAAGAATTATATTAGGGATATCCGCATCTTTACAAATACGGTCAAGGAAGCGCTCAACATGATGATGAGTGCTGGTGTTAAGAATTCATTCGACATTTCGCAGACTGAGACAGGCTACGATATCAATATCAGGCTCTACTACGCATAAGGCTCTTATTCGTTAGCCCAGCCCCTTGCGCGTTCAACGGCCTTGAGCCAGTTTTTGTAGCATAGATCACTTTGCTCACGCGACATTGCGGGGTTATAGACCGCATCGATCTCGCGCTGTTTGATAATCGCATCGGTCGATTCGTAGAATCCCACACCGAGTCCCGCTAGATATGCCGCACCCAACGCGGTTGTTTCCGTAATACGCGGACGTTCCACAGGGATGTTTAATATGTCCGACTGGAACTGCATGGCAAATGCCGAACGGCTTATGCCGCCGTCGACACGCAACTTTGTGATGCCTACGTCGGTGTCCCTGTCCATGGTTTCTATTACGTCGCGGGACTGGAATGCGATAGCCTCCATGACCGCGCGCACGATGTGGTGTCTGTTCGTCGACAACATCATACCGCAGATAGTACCCCTCGCGTACATGTCCCAGTACGGCGCGCCGAGACCCGTAAACGCGGGCACGAAATATACACCCGCGGTCGATGGGGTATTGTTGCAGATGTCGTTTAGCTCATGTACATCCGCGACGATTTGCAGCTCGCGGACGAGCCATTCGACAGCCGCGCCCGCGCTCATGATGCTGCCCTCTAGTGCATAGGTGGTCTTGCCACCGATATGCCAAGCTATCGTCGTGAGCAGCCTGTTTTCGGATATGATCGGTTGCGAACCGATATTCTTGAGTATAAAGCAACCGGTGCCGAAGGTGTTCTTCATATCACCGGGCAGGAAGCATGTCTGACCGAACAGAGCGGCATGCTGATCGCCCGCCACACCGGAAATCGGCACGGAAATACCGAAGATGTCCTTGTGCGTATGAGCAATGATACCCGAGGACGGTACGACCTGCGGCAATATGTTCTCGTCAATGTCGAAATACTTAAGCAGTTCGTCGTCCCAGCGTAATGTGTTGATGTTAAATAACATCGTACGTGATGCGTTTGTGTAGTCCGTCACATGCATCTTGCCTCCAGTGAGGCGGTATATCAGATAACTGTCGATAGTACCGGCCAAGAAGGGCTTGTCGGGGTAATGATCCTTTATCCACTTAATTTTAGTGGCGGAGAAATAGGGGTCAACGACAAGCCCTGTTTTATTGCGCACGGGGGTTTCCATGCCGTCGTCCTTCATTTGCTTGCAGATGTCGGCTGTGCGTCGGCATTGCCATACGATCGCGGGGCATATCGGCTTGCCCGTTTCCTTGTCCCAGGCGACCAATGTCTCACGTTGATTGGTCAGACCTATAGCGGCGACCTGTGAAATGTCCGTGCCCGCATTGATGAGTGCAGACTTGCAAACCGTCACGACATTTTCGAATATCTCCTCCGCGTCGTGTGAGACGTGTCCCTCGGTGGATAGTATCTGCTTGTGCGGTATCTGGCTTTGTGCAACGAGGCCGCCCGTACGGTCAAAGAGTATCGCGCGTGTGGATGTGGTGCCTTGATCGACGGATAATATATACATGTCTTAGTCCCTCATGATAGCGGTCTTGTTCGGGCTGTTGCGGCCCTCGGTATCCGGCTGACGGCGCTCTATAGCGGCCAGGGCTATTTCTACGTCCTCGTGTACCTCTTCGGGGGTAAACGCGCCCAAAGTGACCATGTCGCAGTCACGCAGCGTAGCGTAAGAGAAGGTGAGGCCCACGAACGGGGTAACGCGTCCGGCAGCCATGGATTTGATCGTCATGACGGGCTTCTTAGCACCCCAAATGACCTTGTGTATGTATTCGATCTCGACCTGCATCAAAAAGCCCATGCAGTTGTATATCTGGATATATGTCTCTACATCGTAGCACTGTTCGTCCGAATAGACGATCAACTCGGGCATGTGTGCACTGAGACCCGGTATCATGCCGTTTTCCCTGATCATGGACAGATAATCAGGCAGACGGTCCATCGTATGCGTGTTCTTGCATATGAGTTGCTCTGCGCTCGAGTGATGCGGGAAACAGAACGTGGAGCCCATAGCCTTACTCTGCTTGATGGTGGCCTCAGCTTCCTTGTATGCGTCTGCGTTGTTGTCCACGTTTAATATCGGCGTGTCGATCAGAATGACCTGCTTGCCCGTGCGGTCTTCGGCTAACTTTGCGGCCTCGGCCATAACCGGACGCTGAGCAACCAGGCCCATTATTGCATTGATGTCGTATTGGAGGTACGCCTCGATAATTTCCGCGATGGCCTCCCTGTTGTCGTTGCGTTTCGATATCATGTTATCCGCAGCCGAGCCCCTATGCGAAAAACCCAGCATCCAGTTGGAGCCGATGATCATCCTCGGCAGCGATACGCCGCCTACCATGGTGCGCGGAAAAGAAGTCTGTTGTGCATTACTTGCCATGAAAATACCCCCTTTATTTGTGAATCATTATAGCACCTATTCATTTCATTTTGAAGCGTGCACTTTATGCAATATGTAAGGCTCGCCGGGGGCCAAAATGTGAATACGCTCGGGATTTTTTATACGCCCGTTAAGCTGTTCGGGGTCTGCGTTAAAAGGATCCATATCGGGTGCATCGACGCTGCCCCAATGGTAAAGCAATAACGGTGTGTACGGATAAGCATTTGCCAATTTAATCGCACCTTCCAAACCTATATGCCATGAGTTGTCAGAGAAGTCAAAGAGGATGGCATCCGGGACGGGCATTGTAAGCTGCTCGGGCAATAACCGTGAATCCCCCGGTGCCCATATAATCCCGTCCGGAGTTTCAATCCAAAAACCACAGCAGTCTTCAAATTGAAATACACGGGATTGAGGAGGAAAATCATTTTGCCAGGCGTGATCTGCGGGGGTTAGTGATACAGATATTTCTCCTATCCTAAAGGTGTCTCCGATATTATGTCCGAAGCTGTTTAGTTGCTCGTCCTTCATAAGCTGTGATACGTATTGCGTTGAGTGATAAGATGAACATACCTTGTTCAGGGTCTTACATGTAGCTGGATCATAATGATCCCCGTCACAATGGGTAATAAGGACCGCATCCAAATTGGGGACATGCTCGGGGGTAATGGGGATGTCGATCAACAGTGGCATGTCAAACCCCATCAGTAGTGGGTCGAGCATTATACATGTGCCGCGGCTGTTAATCAGTTCTCCGGCGTTTCCGAGCCAGTAGATAGTCGTTGTCTCTGTAGTTGCAAACGCGTCCGCGCCAATCGGAATCGTTGCTGGTGCACAAGCCTGTTGTTTCTTTTGCATGATATTTCCTCCTTGATATATATGATACTTACACCGCCTTTTTCGATTATAGCATATTATGATTAATGATTATTAAGTGTTTGACAAGCGGGAAATGTTTTGGTAGAATTGCGCGGTGAATAAATCGTTAGGAGTGGTATTTGTGAGTATTCTCTACATTATATTGAGCGTTATATACCTGCTTGGCTGCGTAGCCCTGATGGCTGTCATACTGCTGCAAAAGAAGCGCTCGACGGGTCTGGGTAGCATTTCGGGCATGGGTAATGCCGCTGATTCATATTGGGATAAAAATAAAGGCCGCTCCATGGAAGGCACACTGGAGAAATACACCAAGATCGGTGCAGCCATTTTCTTTGTATTTTCGCTTGTATTGGCTGTATTGAGATAAACGTACGGAATATGTAGGGTTTAGATAATAGAGGGGGACAAGCAACGATAGGTTGCATGTCCCTTTTTTGATTACTAATGAGAAACTAAGAGGAGAAGAATGAAACCAACAAAACCAAACAAACCAAGTAAACAAATTAAACGCAACAAACAGCGCGCGCAAAAGCCCCGTCAGCGAAGCGAGTTCACGGGCAGCTTTTCTGCGAATGCTCGAGGCTTCGGCTTTATAAGATGTGAGGAATTCAAGGAGGATCTGTTCGTGGCCGAGGAGGATACGAACGGAGCGATGCATGGGGACAAGGTCTTATTTCGCGTACAAAGCGGTCGCGACGGCAGGAATCACCGCGATAAGAGACCACAGGGTAGCATCATAAAGATCATCGAGCGCGGATTTAAGACCGTAGTGGGTACGTTTTATAACAAAGACTCAGAGGGCTTGTTCGTACCGGACAACAAGCAATTCACGGATATGATGTATGTGTCCGTGAGATCCCTTACGAATATGCGCAAAGAGGGCTTGATTGATCAGATACCGGATGGCAGCAAGGTCGTTGTCACGCCGGTATACTCGAAGAAGAGCAACATATTAATCGATTGCCGGATCATAGAGGTACTGGGTGCGCGGGGCGATCTGGGTGTCGATGTGATGAGCATCGTGCGAAAATACGATGTGCCGACGGAGTTTCCGGATGAAGTCAATGACGAGCTGGGTTCTGTGCCCACGAACGTAAGCGAACGTGATATAGACGGGCGCAGGGATATCAGGGATCTCATGACCGTGACGATAGACGGAGCGGATACAAAGGATATCGACGATGCAGTGACCATATCAGTAAACGAACGTGGGCACTTTATCCTCGGTGTGCATATAGCGGATGTGTCCTATTATGTGAGGGAACACACCGCGCTCGACGAGCACGCGCTTAAACGTGGGACAAGCATATACCTGGCTGACCGTGTCATACCGATGCTTCCTCCGATACTGTCGAACGGGATTTGCTCGTTGAATGAGGGTGTCGATCGCCTGTCACTGTCCTGTATGATGGAGGTCGACAAACGAGGGCATGTGGTATCGTCCGAGGTATTCCGAGCGGCTATAAAGGTAAATAAACGCATGACATATACGGACGTGCAGAAAACGCTCGACATGTTGGATGAAGGGGGGGAGCAATCAGGGGACAGCAAAATCGCAATGGGTGCGAGCAACGCAGATACTCGTGACGAAGCTGTGATATCCGCATACAAACCATACGCCGATATGCTGCTCACGATGCGTGGGCTGTATGAGATACTGCGCCAAAAACGCTTAAAGCGCGGTGCGATAGAATTCGATCTGCCGGAGTCGAAGATGGTAATAGACGAAATGGGCAAGGTCATAGACATCAAGCCGTATGAGCGTAACACCGCGACGGGTATAATCGAGGAGTTCATGATCCTGTGTAACGAGACCGTAGCCGAACGATATGCAGAGCTTAAAACCCCATTTGTATACCGTACGCACGAAGAACCAGATGCGGAAAAACTGCAGGGCCTCGCGGAGACATTACTGGACTTCGGTTACAAGGCTCGAAACAAGAGCGACAGTATGCGTATGCTCCATAATGTCATGAACCGATTTGCGGGTACGAATGAGGAGGGGATCATCAGCCGCCAGATACTCCGAAGCCTCAAGCAGGCACGGTATACACCCGAAAACATCGGGCATTTCGGGCTCGCATCGAGATGTTATTGCCATTTCACATCACCGATACGCCGTTATCCGGACTTGCAGATACACCGTATCATCACTATGCATCTAAATGATCAACTCACTAAGGAAAAGACCAAGGTCTTCCATAAGACATTGGACGGGATATGTAAGCTATGCTCCCAAACCGAGCGCACGGCAGAGGAGCTTGAGCGTGAGGTCGACAAAATGAAAAAAGCGCAATACATGCAGGATAAGGTCGGTCAGGAATATGACGGCTTCGTATCCGGTATTACGCAATGGGGTATTTTTATTGAGTTGGGTAACACAGTAGAGGGCCTCTGCCCAGCCGATAAACTCGGCCACGAAACCTATACCCTTGGTGACAAGGTAAGGGTAAGCGTAGAGGATGTGGATACCATGCAGAACAGGATCAGGTTTAGTATAGTGTAAAGATAAAAGACTACTTTTTTCTATACACTTCTATCATCTGCTGCTTCATATCGTAGAGCTTTTGCGAAAGGTCCACATATACGGGCTGCGGGTTGGTTAATCGTTTGTGCTCGTCCCAGAGGGTGTCCTTTTCTTCGTTGCAATATGTGCGTATGTCTACGACGGAAGGGGAGTTGTATACGCATTCGCCGTTTATAAAGACCGGCTGCAGCAGCTCTCGTATCTCAAATGTACCGGCCTCAAGCGTCGTGCGTTTCCAGGTAGCTATAGGATCAAATATTGTGAGGTTCTCGTTCTCCGAAAAGTTTTCATCGTCCAGTGCGATCAAGTCCGCCTTGATCTTGTGGGTGTCCTTTTCGTAGAGACGCAGAACCTTTTTTATACCTGGGTTTGTAACCTTTTCGGGGCTTTCGGAGAGTTTTATTTTAGGTATCTGTGTGCCGTCGGGCATAATCTCGCAGCAGAGCTTGTACACACCGCCGAATGCGGGGCAGCTCTGTGAGGTAATCAGCTGTGTGCCGACACCCCAGACATTGACCTTCGCATCCTGCAGCTTCAGATCTCCGATCAGCATCTCGTCCAAATCGTTAGAAGCCGAAATCACCGCGTCCTTAAAGCCTGCCTCGTCTAACATGCGGCGGGCTTTTTTAGATAGATACGCGAGGTCGCCGCTGTCTAAGCGGATGCCGTATTTCTTTGGATGTATGCCTTGTTCGCGCAACTCCGAGAATACCTTGATCGCATTCGGGACGCCTGAGCGCAATGTGTCGTAGGTATCCACGAGTAAAAGAGCACTGTCCGGAAAGATTTTTGCGTAGGTGCGAAACGCGGTAAGCTCGTCCGGAAAACTCATGACCCAGCTGTGCGCGTGTGTGCCCACGACAGGCAGACCGAACATCTGACCAGCTAACACATTACTCGTTGAGTTACAGCCGCCGATGATCGATGCGCGCGCACCGTAGACACCCGCGTCTGGGCCTTGCGCCCTGCGCAGACCAAACTCCAGAACCGAATCCCCGGCTGCGGCCCAGACGACCCGCGCTGCCTTTGTAGCTATTAAGCTCTGATGGTTCATAATGTTTAAGAGAGCGGTTTCGATCAGCTGTGCTTGAAAGATCGGTGCCTTTACGCGCATTAGCGGCTCGTAAGGGAATACGACCGTGCCCTCGGGGACTGCATGTATGTCGCCTGTGAATTTGAAGTCCTTCAGATATGCCAAAAAGGCGTCCGTAAAGGTGTTTAGGGACGCCAAGTACGCTATATCCTGATCGGTAAGTCGAAGGTTCTTTATATAGTCGATGACCTGCTCGAGGCCCGCGGCGATCGAATACCCGTTGTTTGAGGGGTTGGAACGATAAAACATATCAAATACCGATATCGTATCGTCCATTTCCGCGTAATGGTAGCCCTGCATCATGGTCAGTTGGTAAAAATCTGTCAGTAACGTAAGGTTGTTCATGCTCGGTTCCTTCTCAATTTTTGTTTTGCAGCAGCAGCTGCGCGATCTGGACGGCGTTGCTCGCGGCACCCTTGCGGACATTGTCTGCGACGACCCAAAGGTTCACGCCGCTGTCGACGCTTTCGTCACGCCTGATGCGACCTACATATACCTCATCTGTGCCGGCTACTGTGATGGGCATCGGGTAGATATTATTCTTCGGATCGTCCTGCACGACGACACCCGGCGCGTTCTTGAGGATCTCGACCAATTCGCTCATTTCATAAGGATTCTCGAGCTCGACGTTTATGGATTCGCTGTGACCGGAGTGCACGGGTACCCTGACCGTCGTTGCGGTGATCTTCAGATGAGGCTCGTGCATGATCTTACGTGTTTCGTTGATCATCTTGTCCTCTTCCTTCGTATAGCCGTTTTCGAGGAACACGTCGATGTGCGGTAAACAGTTGCCTGTTATCGGATGCGGGAACTTATTCGATGTTGAGTTTTGCAGATCGGAAATGCCCGCGATACCCGCACCGGAAACAGCCTGATAGGTCGAATACACGATACGCTTGATGCCATATGCCTTGTGCAGCGGATAGAGTGCAACAACCGCCTGTATCGTCGAGCAGTTGGGGTTTGCGATGATACCGCGATTCCAGTTGATGTCACCGGGGTTAACCTCGGGTACCACGAGCGGCACGGACGGGTCCATACGCCAAGCTGAGCTGTTGTCGACCACAACACAACCCTTTGAGGCCGCTATCGGAGCGAAACGCTTGCTTGTGTCGCCACCTGCCGAGAATAATGCTATATCGATACCCCTGTCGAAGGAATCCTCTTTTAATTCCTCGATGATATATTCTTTGCCGCGAAAGCTCAAAGTATGCCCGGCTGAGCGCG
>CAYURR010000084.1:0-12195 GCA_964446745.1 uncultured Defluviitaleaceae bacterium
TTTTATTTTCTCCATACAGTTGTCGTTAATGAATCAAATGGTTCTGCATGGAGTTGAGCTTGAAGAGTATAAGCCTATGTATATACATATTTTCCTCCTTCGCATTATATCAAAACACATTGCTTTCCGACGAAACAGTACATATCAGCAAAATTCCCATAATTCCGAACAATCTATAATGCCGCATTCTACCACAACACGACGCATCCGGCAATATTCACCCAAAATTTTAACTCGGCTTCAACTGCCTCAACAAGGCCGTATTCTACCTGTCAATCAAGTGAGGTACATCGGCGGCCGTTACACCGTTAAGCTCGGCTTTAGCATTGTTCAGCTGTACTGCCCACGCTTGGGTGCGTTTATCGTTATCGCCAAATGAGTCTGTGGCATTTTTCAAGGCTTGTTCAAGCGTACCGATCTGATTTCCTTGTTGAGGACGGTATTTCAGGCGGTTAGGGCTTGGATGGACTTGTCGTTACGGTCAAATTCGGAAGAGATAAGGTTCATTTCGGACGCTAAAACCTTTAAGTTGCTGTTGATTTCACGCAAAGAATTCTTAAGCTTGCGCTCCCCCTCCAAGAAATACCATCTCCTCAACGCATTGATTTGCTCATATCTATTGATTTCTTCTGATTTATTGCATATACTATCAGTAAGGTAAGTAGGTATTGACTTACTTTAATTGAAAAGGAGAATCGCTATGAACGCTGTTATTGTAGAAAATGCAAAGATAATGCCAAAGGGTCAGATCACCATTCCCAAAGATATCCGCTCACGCTTGGGTGTTGAAGCCGGAGACCGAGTAGCTCTTATTTGCGAGGGTGACAAAGTAACCCTCATGAATGCGGCTGTGTATGCTATGCGAATGTTACAGAAGGACATGGAGGGTGAGTTCGCAAAAGTGGGTATATATGATGATGATGATGTTATGGCACTCGTAAAAGAAGTCCGAAACGAGATTGAAACCATATGAGGATATTTATTGATACAAACATCCTCATCTCAGCTTCAAGAAATCCTTCCGGAACGCCGATGTCTGCTTTCCAAAAAGCAACCACATATCCCAATCAGGGGGTCATCTGCCACCAAAACATTGAAGAACTCAAAAGGATTTATCATCGTAAATTCCCCGAACACATTCCGGCGTTGGAACGGTTTTTATACTTAGCTTTAATGGTGCTTGAAATAGTTCCAACGCCAGATGCCCCGCTTGAAGACGAAATCATGATCAGAGATATTCAAGATCGTCCATTGCTGAGAGCCGCTATGAATGCCCGTATTGACATATTTATCACAGGTGATAAGGATTTTTTAGAATCAGGAATTCAAACCCCCAAAATCATGACCGCAGTAGATTTTGTCAATCTTTCCTAAAACAAAGCTATATCCCTTGAGGAATAATACTGTCGATAAACGTTTCGACCTTGCGTTTTTCAATCCCTAAGAACTGACGATGACAGGTCATCAAGTCCAAGAACAGACCCAGCGGCACGAGCCAGATTTCATCCATTGACAGATGCAGCTGAGTTAAACCGAAATACAAAAGCCGGGTAAAGACCTCATCGTCTGATACCCGGCTTACGTGTTTTTTTCTGCACTCTCCGATTCTACATTCCGTTTAGAACCCTTATACATTCGTCATATTTGACAGTTGTGTCCTTGAAAGATTAATCCGCAACTCATAAGCGTTAATGTTTGATTGTTTCACCTCATACTTTTTAAGTTTTCGTAGATTTGTGTTATAGGGGTGTGCATTTTTCAAAAAAGTATTAAAGTTTGATTCGCTTGTATAATTACTAACGACACTTATTTGAAATCAAAAAAGGCTTTCTCGGGCGTACTCTGACCATAGAAAGCCTTTTCATCAGGCGGTTTTGCAATACTTTCACCTAAAGCTAACGCATTTAGCACAATATCACATTGTATCAAATACGGTATCTTCATTGAATCGCCGTGTACCGAACGGTACTCACGTTGGTGTAAGAGGTCGGTTATACTCGATTGGCTATAAATGTTATCTATATTATAACTCTAAATGAGCAAATATGAAGTCTCTCCAAAAACTGCACTTTAAAAACATTTTTGAGGCATGTACTGGCCAATATTATTGCAAAATATTCATAATTAGCCCCTTGTAAATAGCAGGACTTATGCGAAAGTTGACAATAACGTATTTAGGGCCTTTGTGCATATTCCGAATTTGCTCATTTAGAGTTATAACATAAGCATATGGGCTTTTCAGTCAAGAATTTAGAAATCTAACATTGTATTTTATATGCAGAGGGAGGTTGAATGATGAGTAAGAAGCAAGAATATGAATTATAGCTCATTTCATATATCGAGAGCAGACTGTAATTTGCGAATAGGTAATGGAGTATGTCAAAAAACGCCGCCTACAACTTGCAGGTATGATGTTGTGTGAACGGATTTATCGGTGCTGGAGATTGCGTTGCAATTCGGCTACACATCACACGAAGGATTCTCACGAGCGTTTAAAGAATATTTCGATATGTCTCCCTTGCACTACAGAAAAAGATACGTAACTGGTAAAACAAATCAATACCATGAAGAGGTAATTCATGTTGAAAGCGTATGATGAAAATCTATCGGCGTTAATAGGACATGGCAACACAGTGGCAAAAGCGGCCGGAAATTATGGTGTAGGGATTGCTTATATTTTAAAGGAAAATAGCCTCTTTCATCGAGACAATAGATTCATATTCACAAAACGGTAAATGCAGGGCGGGGGATTATCCCTCGCCCTTTATAATATATCGGATAGCTAGGCGTATGAATAGATTATAAGTTTTTTTCAATAATATTAATAAAAAAGGAGGTGGTTGTGCAATGTTATCAGAAAAGAAAATACCCAATAGATTAATAAATGAAACCTCACCCTATTTACTTCAACACGCTTATAATCCTGTAAGCTGGTATCCGTGGGATGAGGAAGCATTTGAGAAAGCAAGGCAGGAAGATAAGCCTGTTTTCCTATCTATTGGGTATAGCTGACAAAGTTGCATTTAAGAACATGCCATTGGTGTCATGTAATGGAACGCGTATCGTTTGAGGACGAGGACGTGGCCGAGATCATGAATAGGGATTTTGTTGCGATAAAGGTGGACAAAGAGGAGCGGCCTGATATAGACAGCATCTACATGAGCGTGTGCATGGCGGTGAGCGGCAGCGGTGGCTGGCCGCTTACGATCGTGATGACACCGGAGCAGCAGCCTTTCTTTGCGGGGACATATCTGCCCAAAAACGACATGCGGGGTAGGGTAGGGCTGATCACGCTGCTAAAAAATATAGCCGATAAATGGCCGGAAAGGCGTGAAGACTTTACGAGCTCGGCCAATGATATCATCAAGCACATCAAGGACAGCGGAGCGGGCAAACGAAACCGCAGGAACAACCCGCGTGACCTCCCAAGTTTAGCTAAGAATCAATTTGCCAAGGTATCTGATGATAAATATGGCGGTTTTGGCAGCGCGCCGAAGTTTCCGACGCCACACAATTTGATGTTTCTGATGAAGTATTATGAGCAGAGTGGTGAGAGGCAGGCTTTGCTGATGGCGGAACGCACACTGCGTCAGATGTACAAAGGCGGTATCTTTGATCATATCGGTTATGGTTTTTCGCGGTATTCGACCGACGAACGCTGGCTCGTGCCGCATTTTGAAAAGATGCTATACGACAACGCGTTACTTTGTATGGCCTATGCTCAAGCATACAGGATCACGAGCGACAGCTTTTATCAGACGGTAGTAACTCAGGTTACCGAGTATGTCAGGCGGGAACTGATGTCCGAAGAGGGTGCTTTTTACTGCGCGCAGGACGCGGACAGCGACGGCGTGGAAGGGAAATACTATGTATTCGAGCCGCGTGAGATTTTACAGGTAATAGGGGAGGAAGAGGGGAGAGCGTTCAACAAGCGGTTTGATATTACAGAGAGGGGCAATTTCGAGGGAAAGAGCATACCCAATCTGTTGAACGCGACAGGGGATGATATAGAGACCCCGCTGAGCCGTGATGTTCTTGATAAGCTATATGAATACAGGCAGCAGCGCACATCCTTACACAAGGACGACAAGATACTCACGTCATGGAATGGGATGATGATCGCGGCGTTAGCAATAGCATATGGCAGCACGTCAGAATACGGATACATCCGCACCGCGCAGGAGGCTATTGACTTCGTTGAGAAGCATCTCATCAAAAACAACAGGCTGCTTGTGAGTTATAGGGACGGTAAGTGCAGCGGAAACGGATTTCTGGATGATTACGCGTTTTATATATGGGCACAGGTCGAGATGTATAAAGCGACCTATGATATCAATTACATCCGGCGTGCGGAGGAATTGATGGATATTGCGATAGAGGAGTTTTGGGATGCAAAGCATCACGGCTTTTATCTGAACCCGAAAAGCGGTGAAAAGCTCATCATGAACCCGAAAGAAACATACGACGGTGCGATACCATCGGGTAATGCCGTGATGGCTTATAATCTATTTTACCTGTCGCGTATCATCCCGCATATTTCACCAAATGAGGCAGACAACAGGCGCTTCGAGGCCATATACCACAACACGGTGGAGTTTTTGGAAGCGGATGCGGACGAGTATCCGACCGGACACAGCTTCTTTCTGATCACGGATCTGATGGAGCGGTTTCCGCAGAAGGAGATTGTATGCGTATTAAAGCACGGCAGCGATACGGAGCAGCAAAAGCTTCAGCTTAAGGAAACGCTCCGAAAACAAAGCAATGCGGTCGTCATCGTATTGGATGAACCGAGCAGGCTCTATCCGATACTGAACGACCGCATAACTTATTATGTCTGCGAGGATCATGCATGCAGACCTGGAACGAACGACCTGTAGATTACGTCCTCTGCATCGCAAATGCGATCTGACCGTCCAAGAACTCCGCGAAGCCGTTAGGCTTTATTGAAATGGCCTTTGGCATTAGGCTATGCGAGGTCAGGCCCGGTAATGTGTTGATCTCGAGAACGTAAATCTGTTCTTCATTGACGATCATGTCCACGCGTCCGTAGCCGTTGCATTGTAATATCAAGAATACCTTCTTGGCGATCTCTTGTATCATGGTCTGTAAAAACGCGGGCAAGCTCGAAAGCTCCAACCTTGTGAGCTCGCTTAAATATTTTGCCTCGTAGTCATAGAATTCACTCTCGACATCGATGTTTAAAACCGTAAGCACATCGATCCCATCCGCTGTCTCCACAACACCGCATGTGACCTCCTGACCTGCGATGTACTTCTCTACGATTACATCGTCGTCGAGTTTTTGCACGGTGTCGAAGGCTTTTTCAAGGTCCTCCGCTTTCTTGACTATACTCACTCCGACGCTTGAGCCGTTCCTGTTCGGTTTTACAACGACGGGGAGGCCCAGGCGTTCGATGTGATCGATATAAGCATTGAGGTTCTCGCCTCGAGGGATAAATACATCATCGGCTACTGGGATATGGTTTGCACGCATGATGAGCTTACTTGTGGCTTTATCCATAGCCATCGCGCTACTCAGTACACGGCTGCCCACATACGGGATGTTTAAACATTCAAGCACGCCCTGAACGCTGCCGTTTTCACCGGTGCCGCCATGTAAGGCGCTCAGCACAACGTCGGGTCTTTCAGCTATGAGTGCACCTATCCATTCGGGGCCGTTGTTTTTGTTGATGTCGATTGTGATTACGTCGTATTTCGCGGGATCCAGATGTAGACGTACATGCTCGGCAGACATCAACGAGACCTCCCTCTCGTCTGAATTGCCGCCTATCAATAATGCTACCCTTACCTTATTTCCGATCATTCTAACCTCCTGTAAACATTATTTATGGATGAACCAGTCGTTGATGTTGTAGTAAGGATTGGTCGTTCGCGGGTGCTTGTCGCCCATCACGCTGATGTCTGTAAGCAGAACAGATTTGCGGAACACGAGCCCGATGCATGGCAGCTCCTTCGCGGCGCGCAATTGTATGTCGCTCATGGCCTTTTTATAGAGTGTATCGTTTTGGGCTGTAAATGCCTGATGCAATAGCGCCTCCATGACCTCGTCCTGATATGAAAAGAAATTGCTGCGCCCATATACAAAACTCAAATCCGGTATCGTGGATAGATTAAACCCGCCGATGAAGATATCGTAGTCCTTGCTGTTTAAGCGCTTCAAGTAATCGTCAAAGGCCAAGGTTTCAAGCTTCGTCTTGATGCCGACGGAGTCTAACGCCTCGCAGAGCGCACCTGCGATCTTTACACGCTCTCTGTTTTCATTGTTCACGAGCACGCGAAACTCGAGGTCTGTACGTGTGATCAATGTCTTGGCCTTTTCGGGGTCGTAGGCATATTTGTCGACCTCGGGCTCGTAGAGCCATGAGCCTGGCCTGACCGGCGTATATGCGCGTTCGGCCTGATCTAAGTAATATGTGGAAACGAATTCGTCTATGTTCACAGCATATGCGATGGCTTCGCGCAGGGTTCGATCCTTAAGATATGGGTTGTGGAAATTGAAGCCTATGAAGTCAAAGTAATTGACTGTGTATTCGCTGATGCTCGTCGCGCCCACGTTCTTGAAACGGCTCCAATCCGATATAGGAGCGGATATAGCATCGATCACACGCTGCTCGAACGCATATATCTCGGACTCTTGATCTTTAACAATCTGCACGGCGATACGCTCGATATACGGTTGCTTGCGAAACGGCATACGGTTTTCGTTCTGTACCAAGATCATTTCTTTGTTGATGTCATAGCTCTCGAACGTAAACAGACCGCTGCAAACGGGATTGTTGTCCATGTCATCGGCATGCTTCGGGATCAACGGGAAGTTGAACGTATATCCGACACCGCCGAATACCGTCTTGAATGTAATATCGACCTGATTTGTTTCGACTTTTGTATATGTATCGATGTTTCTGACATTTTGCGCGTAGACCGAGGCGTTGTCGGGGTCCTTAAGCATATTCAGAGAATAGATGATATCGTCTGCTGTAATCGGAACGCCGTCGCTCCAGAATAGTCCGTCCCGCAGATGCAGGCTCGCGCTCAGACCGTCTGCAGACATCGCGAGGCTCGCAAGCCCCGTCACGGGTTTTAGTCTCTCGTCGATATCCAACAGCGGCTCAAACATCAGTTTCATGATCTTATCTACAGAACCATCCTCGTTTGTAAGCGGATTTAGCGTGAGCGGATGCCTCATGCCCAGCTTCAGTGTGCCACCGCTCTCGGGGTTGATCGGCTCCGGGGTTGGCGTTTCGATCGGCTCCGGTGTGCTCGTAGCAGCCGGCGGCAATTCCTCGGTCGGCTTTGTGCATCCAGACAAGCCGGTAGAAAGCCCTGTCATCAAAGTGATAACCGCTATGGCCGTGAGTACCTTTCTAAAGGGTTTTATCTTGTGTTTCATCATGACCTCCAATTTTCATTCTTATCCCCTCATTACCCTCAACAGCAACAGATATATCCTTTCGTTCTCTCGCACACGCTTTACAAAATTATGGGTCTCGGGATATGGGATGCTTTTGAGGCTCGTGCCGTCGGTGGTATAGGCTTCGTTGCTGAGCCAGCGGCTCACATTGGTGCTGCCTGCGTTGTAGGCGGCTAGCGCGAGCTCCTCGTTTTGGTCAAAGCGGTCCAACAGCATGCGTAAGTAGAAGCTGCCCAACGCAATGTTTACCTCGGGGTCATATATGTGCTTGTTGTCGTAACCCGTCATACCGGATTTCTGTGCGAGCCACGCGGCCGTGTCGTCCGTGAGTTGCATGAGTCCCTTTGCGGATTTGCCGGAGGTAGCGTTTGGGCGAAACTTGCTTTCGGCATGTATCACGGCATATACAAAAGACGGGCGCAAATCGTTTACGCGGGCTTGCTCGTAAATGATGTCTCGATACTTGACCGGATAACGCAACACGACGAATGATCCGGCTATGACAGCCAGAAACAAGAACGCAAGCAAGGCTGAGACACACAATCGTTTTATCCGCTTTAATGATATGCTCACAAACATCGGTCGCTCCCTTGTCTGTGCAACAGCCATTCGACCCGCTCCCTCAATTCTGATATGCCCATGTTGTTTTCTATCACATCATCCGCGTGTGCGGCCAAGTATTCCTCATCGGATTGCGCGCGCAGGCGGTTCAATGCCTCGTCATATGAAAGGCCGTCTCTTTGCATGATGCGCTGCAGCCGGATGTCCTTGTCAGCCGTAACGACCCAAACCCGCTTACAATGCTCATGCATTCCGGCCTGTATCAATAACGGCGCGTCCACAACCACGATACACGTTTCCGCATGCTCTTTAGCGAGCTCAAAGCTCATACATATGACATGCTTATGCACGATGCCCTCGAGTATTTTGCGTTTGTCTGCGTCCGCAAATACGATGGCTGCGAGCGCGCGTCTATTTATTGTCCGGTCTTCGGCTAAGATTGTTTCTCCAAAAAAATCCAACACCTCATGATAACCCGCGCCATCCTTGGCCAATACCTCGTGCGCAAGCGTATCGCAATCTATACAGTATGCACCGTGCTCGCGTAGGATGTTGCAGACCGTGCCCTTGCCGCTGCCGCTGTTGCCCGTCAGTCCGATATCGAACGCGGACAGGTCAAGGTTATTTCGCGTCATACCATGTATCCCCTTGCGAGATGTCCGCGACAAGCGGAGCCCTCAGGTCAAAGCCGTTTTCCATCTCGGATTTTAATAATTCCATCACGGTCGTAAGCTCGGAGCGATGCACCTCTAAAAGCAGTTCGTCGTGCACCTGCAGCAGCAGGCGTGAACGCGCGTTCATGTCCTTTAGGCGGTTGTGCACCTTAATCATCGCGAGCTTGATTATGTCGGCCGCACTGCCCTGCACGGGCATGTTCATCGCTACGCGCTCGCCGAACGAGCGGATGTTGCGATTGTCCGCCTTTAACTCGGGGATCATCCTGCGTCTGCCGTAGATCGTCTGCGCGTAACCCAGTTCCTTTGCAGATGATACCGTATCGTCCAGATATGCCTTGATCTTAGGGTATTTGGCAAAATACTCCTGAATATATGCATCGGCCTCTTTTACGGATACACCAATGTCCTTACTGAGGCTGAATGCGGAAATGCCATATACAATTCCAAAATTCACGGCCTTGGCGCCCGAACGCTGCTCGGGTGTCACATCGTCATAGCCGATGCCGAGCACCTGCGAGGCGGTGAGGCGGTGGATATCAAGACCCGTCACAAACGCGTGGATCATATTCTCGTCACCGCTCAGATGCGCGAGGATACGCAGCTCGATCTGGCTGTAGTCCCCGTCTACAAATACAAAATCCGCGTTTTCGGGCACAAAAGCCTTGCGCAGTCGCCTACCCAACGGCAGACGCACGGGGATATTCTGAAGGTTCGGTTCTATGCTGCTGATACGCCCCGTCGCGGTGCCCGTCTGGTTAAATGTCGAATATATACGCTGAGTAACCGGATGCACGGCCTGCAGCAGCCCGTCCGTGTAGGTGGACTTGAGCTTTGTATATTGTCGATAATCGAGTATCTGTTCGATAACGGGATGCTCGTCACGCAGTCCTTCCAAAACCTCCGCAGAGGTCGAATAGCCCTGCTTGGTCTTTTTGGAGGCCTTCAATCCGAGCTTTTCAAACAGCACAACCCCGAGTTGGGAGGGGGAATTGATATTGAAATGCTCGCCGGACAGCTCGTAAACGGCTGCGGTCTTCTCGTCGATCATATGGTTCAGCTCGTTTTTAAAACGCATGATCTCGGCGGTGTCTATGCGGATGCCTGCGGTCTCCATATCCGCGAGCACGTCCGCAAGCTTTAGCTCCATGTCGTAAAACAATTCGGCTTGACCGTTTTGTTTGAGCTGTTCGTGCATGATCGGATATGCGCGGAACAATACATCGGCCTGTGGGAACGCGTAATCTGCGATCTCTTTATCGCTGAATGCTTCGGCACGTTTGACGGATTTGCCCTTGCCCCAGAAATCTTCGTGAGACGGATAGGATTCATGCAGGTAGTTAAAGGCTATGTCGTTATATGCATATGAGGATTCGGATGCGTTTAGGATATAACCCGCAATCCCTGCATCAAACACAAAATGACCGGCGTCTATAGCGCGGCTACGCAAATAGCGCAGGTCGCCTTTGACATCGGGTGAAATCTTTTTTACGGGGGATTCGAAAAAGGCCTTGTATATCGAGAGTATCTCGTCCTCACTCATGCCCTCGTCCATCAAGCCGCCGTCCGCAAGCGCGCGACCGGCCTTTATGAATACGGTGCCCGATGCGTCTGTGAACACGATGCCCAAAAAATCGGATTCATTCGAACCCGCGACATTTATAGCCGATACACGCTGCAGGATACAGACCGCGCATAGCTCAGATTTAATGAGCAAGGCCATAGCGTCCCTGGCCTGCTGCGGCTCGGTCACAACTGTAAATGAGGTGGCATTCGTCGCGACTGAGGTTTCGGATGAGCCTTCGCCGGAGCCAAGTGATGAACCGACAGAAGCACCCGTGCTGTTCTCCGGCATATGGAAACGGCCCTTCAAAGCCTTAAAATCCAATGACATCAAGAGTTCATAAGCCTCGGCGGGGAATTTATCTGCGAGGCGCGCGGATTCGAAGTCGATCTCGACGGGCACGTCCGTTACGATTGTCGCGAGCACCTTGCTCATGCGCGCGAGTTCCGCGTGCTCGGTGAGCTTTTGCGACAGACCTGCGGGTTTTATCTCAGCCGCATGTGCGAGCGCGTTCTCGAGATCGCCGTATTCGTCCAAAACCTTCAGCGCGGATTTTTCTCCGACACCGGGCACACCCGGGATGTTGTCGGACTTGTCGCCCATCAGCGCCTTTAAGTCGATGATGCCGCGCGGATTGACCCCGTACTGCTGCTTCACATCCTCCGCAAAGAAGATGTCTGTCTCCGATTTGCCGCCCTTGGTGCGAGGCAAACGCACCTTTACGGTGTCTGTCGCAAGCTGCAAAAGGTCACGGTCGCCGGATACGATAACAGGCAAGAGCCCTTGCTCCTGCGCGCGCAAAGAGAGCGTGCCGATGATATCGTCGGCCTCGTAGCCCGCTACATCGACAGCCGCTATAGACATCTTTTGCAATAGCTCCTTCAAAAGCGGTATCTGCGGGCGCAGTTCCTCGGGCATCGGCTTACGCGTACCCTTGTATTCGGTGAAGATAGTGTGGCGGAAATTGCCGCCCGGACGGTCAAACGCAACGATGGCATATTGCGGCTTTTCATCGTCCAATATCTTAAAAAAGATATTCAGAAAGCCGTAGATGCCGTTCGTGTACCGCCCGCTCTTGTCCGTTAGCAGGTTGATCGCATAAAATGCCCTGTTTATGAGGCTGTTGCCGTCTATTATAATGACCTTTTTTTCAATTGTATCCATGCTTGCTTTATCAACTCCATACATTCATTGGGGGTCTGCGCAGATGTGTCTACGGTTAGATCGTATCGCTTATCGGTGTGAATCGTTTGCTGCCAATTGATTACAGGCCGTGCGACCTCATCCCCGTCCATCGCCGGATAACTTGTCTCTATACGCCTGCTGACTATGCAGTCAAGCGGGCAATAAACCCCCACCTTCAGCACATCGTAATCCGCTATGATATCCATACACCGTTCAAACATCCTCATACCCGTGGCATAGTCGTCATGATGCCCCACATCGGCAATGATATTCAAGCCGTTAGCGCAATGCGCCGCTATAGAACTGTACATCGACAGGTACATGCGGCAGATCATGTCCTCGAGGTCCGGGCGTTCGCGACCGGGCCTTAAGCCGATACCCGGGAGAAACTGCTCCGGTATCATGCGCATGTAGTTGTCTACGCCGATATTCATCCATACGCCCTCAAAGCCCGTCTGAATAGCCTTTACGATCGAGGATTTGCCCGAACGCGGTGCGCCGTTCAGTATTATTACGCCCCCGAGCCGCATATTTAGGATTTACGTATAGCGACCGAAGCCCCGTGTCCCGTAAGTCCCTCGGTTTTTGCAAAGGCCTCGGCATCGTCCGCGAGCTTGCTTAAAGCCTCAGCCGAAAAACTCAGCAGGCTGGATTTTTTTATAAAATCGTCGACGGACAGCGCGGAGAAGAACTGTGCGGTGCGTCCTGTCGGTAATACATGGTTAGGGCCCGCGATATAGTCACCGATTGCCTCGGGCGTATAGTTGCCCAAGAATACAG
>CAYURR010000085.1:0-12185 GCA_964446745.1 uncultured Defluviitaleaceae bacterium
ACCCACCAGACCCCGGAAGAGACGCTCACAACCTATACACTCCCTCTGGTCACCGATAACTCGAACGCAACCTCTGCGCCGGTCGTAGTGGACTTCAACCCGACCTACTCTAACCTCGTCGGCGAGATTGAGTACGATAACGAATTCGGTAACTTCACAACGGATTTTATGAAGATAAAACCCGGTCTGTTACACAAGGCCAACGGCGGATATCTGATATTGCAAGCGCGTGATGTGCTGTCCAATTATCACTCATGGGATATCATACGCCGCGTACTGCTGACCGGCGAGATCATCACCGAACCACAGCGTGAACTACCTACGGGCATAGCTGTGTCAGGAATCAAGCCCAAACCCGTCAAGGCTAACATCAAGGTCATCCTAGTCGGTAACTACGAGCTATATGCCCTACTCTACAATTATGACGACGATTTTCAAAAGTTGTTTAAGGTTCGCGCAGACTTTGATTATGAGATGAAGAACGATGATCGTAACACATGGGCTGTGTGCCGCTTCATAAAGGGCTTTGTCGAAAGGGAAAAGACGCTTGAGTTCGATCGATATGCGGTCGCTAAATTGCTTGAGCATTCGTCGCGCTTATCCGAAGCGCAGAACAAGCTGACTACCCAATTCCCACGCATAACCGAGGTTCTTGTTGAGTCGGCCGCACTCGCAAAGGCTGAGGATGCTGAGGTGGTCACGGATACTCATATTACACGAGCCATTGAGAATAGGCATAGGCGTTTGATGATGTACGAAGGAAAGATGTCCGAGCTAATCGACGATGGGGTTATCATGATCGACACAGAGGGCAAGCGCGTCGGGCAGATCAATGGCTTGGCCGTTATCGATACAGGCGATTACGCATTTGCGAAGCCCTCACGCATCACCGCAACGACCTATGTAGGTAAATCCGGCATCATCAATATCGAAAAGGAAGCAGAGATGTCCGGTAGCATACATGACAAGGGCGTACAGGTTTTGATCGGATACCTCGGGCAGACCTACGCGCAGGACTTTCCACTCTCACTGTCATGCCGCATCTGCTTTGAGCAAAACTATAACGGCATAGACGGTGACAGCGCATCAAGTACCGAGCTATACGCGGTACTGTCCAGTTTGTCACGTCTACCGATTTCTCAGCACATTGCGGTCACCGGCAGTATTAATCAGCACGGATATATTCAACCGATAGGCGGCGTTAGCTATAAGATTGAGGGCTTCTTCGATCTCTGCAATAAGCGGGGACTGAAGGGTAACGAGGGTGTCATCATCCCGCAACAGAACGTCAAGGACCTTGTATTAAACGATGAGGTCATTGAAGCCGTTCGCGCCGGGAAGTTTCATATATATCCGATTACGACAGTCGACGAGGGTATCGAGATACTCACGGGTACGAAAGCCGGTGTGCCTAATGCCAAGGGCAAGTATCCAGCGGGTTCCGTGCACGCACTCGTAATGAAGCGGTTGAAGGAGTTCTTCCAAAAGGCAGTTTCGGAGGAATGAGGATTATTTCATGGACGTTCCCTCTCTTATCATAAACTCGATACGAACCATTGCCCTACGGTATCCTGCAATACGCAGGATATCCGTTTACGGCTCGAGAGCACGCGGTGACGCTAATGAGCGCAGCGATATTGATATCGCCGTTTACCTATGGGATGAGAGTGACTATGATACGATATCATCGTTTGCTGAGGATATTGACAGGATAGACACGCTGTTGAGCTTTGATATTGCGCAAATGAACGATCGGCTTGATGAGAGATTCCTTGATTTCGTAAGAAATGAGGAGGTTAGTATTTATATGAGCAAGTTTGATAATAAATATGACAACTTCAAAAAAGCTGTGCAGAGATTGGCGGATGTCGTTGAGGATGGCTCAATGCTGCGCGAATCCTTAAATAAAGACGGATATGAGGATATTCTGCGCGATAGTGTGATACAACGTTTTGAATTCTGCTACGAGCTCGCATGGAAAACGTTAAAGGAATATCTTCATGCCAACGGATTGTCTGTTGAGACACTGCCACGGCCCGTTTTCAAAGCCGCTTACCAGCACAATATAATAAATGACGAAAAACTCTGGCTGCAGATGATAAACGACCGCAACGCTACTTCCCATTTGTATGCTGAAGGTTTCGCAAACGCTGCTGCTCAGCGGGTAAAGGACAAATATTTGCCCGCGTTTCGAGAGTTACAAGAAAAGCTTGTGGAAAATAAATAAGTTATTTCTTTTACTTATCCATCCCATAAAATATATCAATTATACTTATATGTTTCGACGCTATATAATATCCACGTAAGATATTTTCCTAAACAAATTCAGGAGGAATGGTTATGAGATTTATAGGTACGCAGGCAAAGGGCATCCGACTACCGATCATCAGCAAGGGAGACAATCTGCCCGCAATCGTGGCCGACACAGTTGCCGCAGCGTGCAAGGCAGAAAACATCACCCTAAAATCATCAGACATCATAGGCGTGACCGAAGCCATCGTAGCGAAGGCCCAGGGCAATTACGCAAGCATACAGGCTATCGGTAGCGATATCAGGAAGAAATTCCCGGGCGGAACGGTCGGTTTGGTGTTCCCGATTCTGAGCAGAAATAGATTTATGAATATATTAAAGGGGATTGCGGCCGGCGCGGATAAGGTTTATGTATTACTACAATACCCGTCCGACGAGGTAGGCAATCCGATCATGGATATTGAGACTATCGATGATATCGAGAACGAGCTTGTAAACAAGCCCATACCCGCTCAACGCTTCAGAGAGATCACAAATAACTACAAGCACCCGTTTACAAATCAGGATTACGCAGCGATATACGAATCCCTGTCACCGAATATCGAGGTGTTTATGTCCGATGACCCGCGCGATATTTTAAAGCTAACCAAGGATGTGCTCGTGGCCGAGATCCATACGCGTTTGCGCACCCAGAAGCGTTTAAAGAAGGCCGGAGCGAACACAGTATATACGCTATCGGATATCATGACCACATCGATAGACGGCAGCGGTTTCAATCCTGACCATGGCGTACTCGGTTCAAATATCTCCACAGGTGACATGCTGAAGCTGTTCCCGCGTGACTGCGATACCTTTGTGCAGGCTGTACGCGCAGGCATAAAGGAGCGTACAGGCGTGGAGCTCGAGGTACTCGTTTACGGCGACGGTGCATTTAAGGATCCCGCGCATGGTATATGGGAGCTTGCTGATCCGGTCGTTTCACCTGCACACACCGAGAGGCTCGGCGGCAAACCGGATGAGATCAAGATCAAGTATGTAGCCGACAACGAATTCGCCGATCTGAACAGCGATGAGAAAAAGGCTGCGATCACGAATATGATAAAAGAAAAGCACACAAAGCCGGAGGACATGCTCCGTGAGGGCACCACACCGCGCAAATATGCCGATCTTATCGGGAGCCTTTGCGACCTGATGAGCGGTAGCGGCGACAAGGGTACGCCGGTTATATTAATACAAGGGTATTTTGACGATTACTCTATGGAGTAAAACGTCATATCAAGGGGAGGTCACCAATGAACTACGATTTCACGCAGATTGAAAAGAAGTGGCAGGGAATCTGGGAAACCCAGAAGACATTCGCCGCAAAGAACGATTACAGCAAGCCAAAGTATTATCCACTCATCGAGTTTCCGTATCCGTCGGGCGAAGGGCTACACGTCGGACATCCGAGGCCGTATACGGCGCTCGATATCGTCGCGCGCAAACGCCGTCTCGAGGGTTACAACGTACTATATCCGATGGGTTGGGACGCTTTCGGCCTACCTACCGAAAACTTTGCGATCAAGAATAATATCCATCCGCGCATCATCACCGAGAGGAACGTAAACCGTTTCCGTTCGCAGCTGAAATCGCTTGGTATGTCCTACGACTGGGACAGGGAGGTCGATACGACCGATCCCAAGTATTTCAAATGGACGCAGTGGATATTCCTTCAGCTTTTCAAGCGCGGCCTAGCCTACAAACGTGAAATGGCTGTGAACTGGTGTACCTCCTGCCGTGTCGTATTGGCGAACGAGGAGGTCATCGGCGGCAAGTGCGAACGTTGCGAGAGCGACGTCATCCGCAAGGTCAAAAGCCAGTGGTGTCTCAAGATCACTGAATATGCTCAGCGCTTGATTGACGACCTGGATACCGTGGAATTCATTGACCGCGTGCGCACACAGCAGCTCAACTGGATCGGTCGCTCTACAGGCGCTGAGGTAGAGTTCTCTACCTCATGCGGCGACATCCTGACGGTCTATACAACTCGTCCGGACACGTTATTCGGTGCAACCTATATGGTTATCTCGCCCGAGCATCCGTATATCGAAAACTGGAAAGACCATATCACTAATATGGACGCGATCATTCAATACCGCGCCGAAGCCGCAAAAAAATCTGACTTCGAGCGTACAGAGGTCGCGAAGGACAAGACGGGTGTACGCATCGAGGGCGTGATGGGCATCAACCCCGTGAACGACAAGCAAATCCCCATTTTCGTATCGGACTATGTACTCATGTCATACGGCACCGGCGCGATCATGGCCGTACCCGGGCATGATACGCGTGACTGGGAATTTGCAAAGGTTTTTGATCTTGAGATCATCGAGGTTGTGCAAGGCGGCGATGTGACTAAGGAAGCCTTTACAGATTGCGATACGGGTATCATGGTCAATTCGGGTTTCTTGAACGGCAAGAGTGTCGATGAGGCTATCACAGCGATCACCGTATGGCTCGAGGAGCATAAAAAAGGCCGCGAAGCGGTTAAATATAAGCTTCGCGACTGGATATTCTCGCGCCAACGCTACTGGGGCGAGCCGATACCGATCATCGTCTGCGATGACTGCGGCTATGTTCCGCTCGAAGAAAAGGATTTGCCACTCACATTACCTGATGTCGACTCCTATAAGCCTACAGATACCGGTGATTCACCGCTTGCGTTACTCGAGGACTGGCTCAATGTCCCCTGCCCTCACTGCGGCAAACCCGCAAAGCGCGAGACCGATACAATGCCGCAATGGGCCGGTTCGTCATGGTATTTCCTGCGTTATTGCGACCCACACAATGAAAACGAGATCGCAAGCAAAGAAGCGCTCGATTATTGGATGCCCGTCGACTGGTATAACGGTGACATGGGTCATACTACGTTGCATTTGTTGTATTCCCGTTTCTGGCACAAATTCCTCTACGACATCGGTGTGGTCTCGATGCCCGAGCCGTACAAGAAGCGCACCTCACACGGTATGATCTTGGGCGAGAACGGCGAGAAAATGAGTAAGTCCCGTGGAAATGTCGTAAACCCCGACCTCGTCATATCAGAATACGGTGCGGATACGATGCGTATGTTTGAGATGTTCATCGGTGACTTTGAGAAGTCTGTGCCATGGAACTCCGAATCAATAAAGGGATGCAAGCGCTTCCTCGACAGAGTGTTTGGATTGCAATCTTATGTGGGCAAGTCACCTACTGGCTCGACATCCTCCCATGAGATCGAAGCGATGCTCCACAAGACGATCAAGAAGGTGTCTGAGGACATCGAGGCGATGAAGTTCAACACCGCTATAGCCGCGCTCATGAGCATGCTCAATGCGATCTATGACCGCAAATCCGTTTCGAAGGATGAGCTCAAAACCTTCTTGATACTTTTAAATCCTTTTGCACCGCATATCTCTGAGGAGATATGGGAGGCTCAAGCCTTGAGCGCAAGACCCCTCAACGAACAGAAATGGCCGGTATTCGATCCCGCTAAATGCGTTGAATCCACGGTCGAAATCGTCGTGCAGGTAAACGGCAAGATCAAGTGCCGTATGGAAATCGCTGTTGACATGCCGAAGGATCAGGTCATTGCCCTTGCGCGCTCGCAGGCAGCTGTTGCAGAGGCATTCGCTACGGCAGGCTTAGACATTACCGCCGCAAAGAAAGAGATCGTTGTACCCGGAAAGCTTGTTAATTTTGTTTTATAAGCAATAAATAAAGGAGCTGCTTGCATAATTTTTTATGCGCGGCTCCTTTACTATATGAGTCTGTTAATTTCGTCTATTAATGAGGGAGGCAATGTATGTCACAGGATATCATCATCACAAACAGACAGGAAATCGTACCGATACATAAGGCTGAGCATGAACGCTACGAATACATTAAATACGAGGTAACTGATCGCAAACCCGAGAACCAATGTTATGTTTGTCTCTATGAGATACCCCCTCAGAAGGCGGCATATCCGTACCACTACCATACCGCAAACACCGAGGTTTTCTACATCATCAGCGGAAAAGGGGTAATCGAAACACCCGATGGTAATAAATCCATAACAGCCGGTGATGTAATTGTTTGCCCACGCGATGAAAAATCCGCGCACAGGATCACCAATACTTCGGAAACAGAATTGCTCACCTACCTCGACTGCAGCACCTTGAACTCGCCCGACGTGGTTTTCTATCCCCATACAGGCAAGATAGGCACTCTCGTACAAGGCAAAGCCGGATATTTCTTTGATACTGATTCAGCGGTGGACTATTATAAAGGCGAATGATATGCGCACGCTTATAAGATAACGGCTATCGGCAAAAGGCTTTCTCTAAAAACAATAAACGGATTTACACGGATAGCAACTACTATCCGTGTAAATCCGTTTTTCATCTGTGATTATCCGTGGTAAAGGATTTATTTCTTCAATGCAGCCTGTGCAGCAGCAAGTCTTGCGATCGGCACGCGGTACGGTGAACAGGATACATAGTTCAGGCCGATATTATGGCAGAACTCGATACTTGTCGGGTCGCCGCCATGCTCGCCGCAGATGCCGAGCTTGATGTTCGGACGTGTCTGCTGGCCCTTCTCTACTGCTATCTTCATCAACGAACCTACGCCAACCTGATCAAGCTTAGCTGTCGGGTCACCTTCGTAGATGTTCTTGTCGATATAATCCTTGAGGATCTTACCAGCGTCGTCACGAGACAGACCATAGGTCATCTGTGTAAGGTCATTCGTACCGAACGAGAAGAACTCAGCATCCTTCGCGATATCGTCGGCTGTTAATGCAGCACGCGGTATCTCGATCATGGTACCGATCTGGTACTTGATGGTTGTGTTCTGTTCCTTCTCGATAGCTTCGATCGTCTTTACGATGATGTCCTTGACATAGCGCAGCTCCTTGATATCGCCAACGAGCGGTATCATGATCTCCGGCACGATGTCAAAGCCTTTGTTCTTTTTAACCTCGATAGCAGCCTCAATGATAGCGCGTGTCTGCATCTCAGCGATCTCAGGATAGCTGACAGCAAGACGGCAACCACGATGACCCATCATTGGGTTCAGCTCGTGCAGAGCCTTCGCCTTAAGCTTGAGCTCCTCAACGCTCTTGCCCATGTCCTTAGCGACAATCGCGAAGTCATCGTCTGTGTTCGGCAGGAACTCATGCAGCGGAGGATCCAGTAAGCGGATCGTAACCGGTCTGCCTTCCATTGCCTCGTAGATGCCGATGAAGTCGGATTTCTGGAACGGCAACAACTCGTTCAGAGCAGCTACGCGCTCTTCCTGGGTGTCGCAGAGGATCATCTTGCGCATCTTCGGGATACGATCTTCCTCGAAGAACATGTGCTCGGTACGTGTAAGGCCAATACCCTCAGCGCCGAACTCAAGAGCAACCTTTGCATCCTTAGGTGTGTCGGCGTTTGTGCGAACCTTGAGCTTTCTGACCTTGTCAGCCCAGCTCATGAATACCGCAAAGTTGCCGGCGATCTCAGGCTTCACAGTCTTGATATCCTCGCCGTAGATGTTACCGGTGGAGCCGTCAAGGGAGATAAAATCGCCTTCCTTGAAGCGCTTGCCGCCGAGTTCGAAATACTTCTCATGCTCGTTCATCTTGATAGCTTCGCAGCCCGATACGCAGCAACGACCCATACCGCGTGCAACAACCGCTGCATGCGAGGTCATACCACCACGAACGGTCAATACACCCTGCGAAACAGCCATGCCTACGATATCCTCAGGCGATGTTTCCAGACGTACAAGGATAACGCGCTCGCCTCTTTCGGCAGCAACTTCAGCATCCTCGGCGTTGAAGTAGCACTTACCTGCGGCAGCACCCGGTGAAGCAGGCAGAGCCTTGCCAATCGGCGTAGCAGCCTTCAGAGCAGCCGGATCAAAGGTCGGGTGAAGCAGCTGGTCGAGCTGTCTCGGGTCAACCTTCTGGATAGCCTCTTCTTCTGTGATCAGACCTTCGTTAACCATGTCAACGGCGATCTTGAGCGCAGCCTGTGCGGTTCTCTTTGCATTACGTGTCTGCAGGAAGTAGAGCTTGTTGTTTTCGATCGTGATCTCCATATCCTGAACGTCCTTGTAATGCTTCTCGAGCTTTGTAGCCCACATTACAAACTCGTCATAGATACCGGGCATATTTGCCTCGTTCTTGAGCTCGTCGAAAGGCTTTGGTGTACGGATACCGGCAACAACGTCCTCACCCTGAGCGTTGATCATGTACTCGCCATAGATCTTGTTTTCGCCTGTAGCAACGTCGCGTGTGAATACAACGCCTGTACCGGAGGTTTCGCCCATGTTACCAAAAACCATCGACTGTACATTTACAGCGGTACCCCATTCGTACGGGATATCGTTCATGCGGCGGTATACGAATGCGCGCGGATTGTCCCAAGATCTGAATACAGCGCAGATTGCTTCATAGAGCTGTTCTTTGGCGTCTGTCGGGAAATCCTTGCCCTGATCCTCTTTGTAGATAGATTTGAATTTCTTTACAACTTCCTTGAAATCCTCAACTGACAGGTCGATATCAACCGTTAATCCCTTAGCTTCCTTGAACTCGTCAAGAACGCGCTCGAACTTCGACTTTGCAACACCGATAACAACGTCCGAGAACATCATGATGAAGCGTCTGTACGAGTCATACGCAAATTTTGCGTTACCTGTAGCGGCAGCAAGACCTTCTACAGCCTCGTCGTTAAGGCCGAGGTTCAGGACGGTGTCCATCATACCTGGCATAGAAGCTCTTGCACCCGAACGTACGGAAACCAACAGCGGGTTCTTTGTATCGCCGAACTTCTTGCCGGTTACGTTCTCAAGATTTGCCATAGCATCATCGATCTGAGTCTTGATATCGTCCGAGAGTACCTTGCCATGAGAATTGTAATATGTGCAGGCTTCGGTCGAAACCGTAAAGCCCTGCGGGATAGGCAGACCTAACTTCGTCATTTCTGCGAGGTTGGCACCCTTACCGCCTACTATATTTTTCATTGAAGCATCGGCTTCTGAAAATAAATAAACGTATTTACTCATATTTGCCTCCACTTATTTAATAGTAACCGTTGCTCCTACTTCCGACAGCTTAGCCTTGATGCTCTCTGCTTCTTCTTTCTGAGCTGCTTCCTTGATCATCTTTGGTGCGCCGTCTACGAGATCTTTAGCTTCCTTGAGGCCAAGGCCTGTGATCTCTCTGACAACCTTTATAACCTTGATCTTCTCCGCGCCTGCACTGGTGAGCTCGACATCAAACTCTGTCTTCTCCTCAGCGGCTTCGCCTGCACCTGCACCTGCAGCTACTACTACAGCACCTGCAGCTGCCGATACGCCAAATTCTTCCTCGCACTTTTTAACGAGTGTGTCTAACTCTAAAACGGTAAGTTCCTTTACCGCTGCGATGATCTCTTCAATACTCAGTTTAGCCACAATATTACCTCCATTGTAATTGTTTTATTAAGCCGATGCTTCCTGTTTGTTTTTGATCTCGTTGATAACCCTTGCAAACGAGGACATCGGAGACTTGAAGGAACCCAACAGCTTGGAAAGGAGTTCCTCTCTGGACGGTATACCCGCTACGGCCTTAATACCGTTAGCGTCATACACGACGTTTTCAACCACACCCGCTTTGAACTCGAGCTTAGGCATAGCCTTGAGCTGCTTGTTGATCGTAGCGGCTGCACTAGTCGGATCATCATATGAAATGGCTACGGCTGTAGGTCCTTTAAGGAATGGTTCAAGACCCTCAAACGCGGTGCCCTTGATAGCGAAATCCAACATTGTATTCTTGTAAACCTTATATTCCACGCCCGCTTTACGTAATGTCTTACGCAGCGTCGTATCCTGCTCGACGGTCAAACCCCTCGCGTCTACCAATACAACTGATTTTGCTTTTTCAAGTTTTTCCTTGATCTCGTTGACGACTACTTGCTTTTGTTCGATCTTTGGCATTTGTTCACCTCCTTTCAATAAACAAAAATCCCTGTCGGCATACGCAGACAGGGAGAGATAAACCTTTAAGGTTATATTTCATCCTCGGTAGGATTTACGAGTGCACGGAAAAGCCCGTTACTCACCTACTGTCTGCGGATACATTATTCATTTTACTCAGAAATCTTAGCCGGATTTACCTTTATACCAGGGCCCATCGTTGCTGCAAGCGTTACGCTACGCAGGTATTGACCCTTTGCGGCTGCTGGCTTTGCCTTTATGACTGCGCCCATCAGGGTCTTGAAGTTATCTGTAAGCTTCTCGCTGCCGAACGAAACCTTGCCGAGCGGTACGTGTATAATGTTTGTCTTATCCAAGCGATACTCGATCTTACCGGCCTTGATTTCTTCGATAGCCTTAGCTACATCAGCAGTAACTGTACCGGCCTTCGGGTTTGGCATTAGGCCCTTAGGACCGAGCACCCTACCCAAGCGACCTACAACACCCATCATATCCGGCGTTGCGACGACTACGTCAAAGTCGAACCAGTTCTCATTTTGGATACGTGTTACGAGATCCTCAGCACCTACAAATTCTGCTCCGGCCTTTTCAGCCTCTACAGCCTTGTCGCCCTTTGCGAATACCAAAACGCGTACGGTCTTGCCCGTACCATGCGGGAGAACAACCGCGCCTCTGACCTGTTGATCAGCGTGACGAGAGTCAACGCCGAGGCGGATGTGCGCCTCAACTGTCTCGTCAAACTTTGCGACAGAGGTCTTCTGTACCAAATCTATAGCTACATCCACATCGTAGAGCTGCTGCTTTTCTACGAGCTTCGCTTTTTCGTTATACTTCTTACCGTGCTTCATGTCCGAGCCCCCTATTCCTTAACGGTTATGCCCATGCTGCGGGCTGTTCCGGCTATCATACTCATGGCTGCCTCGACCGTGTTTGCATTCAGATCCTGCATCTTTGTCTCGGCGATCTTGCGCAGATCATCCTTGTTGATAGACGCGACCTTGGTCTTATTCGGCACAGCCGAACCCGATTCGATGTTGACTGCCTTCTTTAACAGAACGGCTGCTGGGGGTGTCTTTGTGATGAACGTGAAGCTCTTGTCCTGATAGATCGTGATTACGACAGGTATAACCATACCCGCCTGTGACTGTGTGCGTTCGTTGAATTCCTTACAAAAGCCCATGATGTTGACGCCGTGCTGACCCAATGCGGGACCGACCGGCGGTGCGGGCGTGGCTTTGCCGGCTACGATCTGCAGCTTTACAAAACCTGTTACCTTCTTTGCCATAGGTATCCTCCTAAGAATTTATTTATCGCGGTTAGTAAAAAATTCGGAAACTGCATTGCACTCTGGGTAAAATCGAAGGAAAAGCCTTCCGGAGAACCCAACTGCAAATTCCTCCCGCGTATTACTGCCATTAATGAATATTAAAGTTACAGCTTCGCGATCTGAGCGAATTCCATCTCAAGCGGTGTTTCCCTACCGAAGATGGACAGCTTTACGATAACGACGCGTTTACTGAGGTTGACATCCTTTACGATACCAACTGAGCCCTCAAAGGGCCCGGAAACGACGCGAACGGTTTCTTCGGGGCTGATGTCAATGGTCTCGAGTGCCTCGATACCCATAGCGACAACCTCGTCATCCGTCAGAGGCACAGGTTTTGAACCCGGCCCTACAAAGCTGGTTACGCCGCGTGTGTTTCTCACGACATACCATGTCTCGTCGTTCATGATCATCTTCAACAATACATAGCCCGGAAAGACCTTACGCTGTATAGTTTTCTTCTGACCATTTTTGATTTCAATGGTGTTTTGTACGGGGACTACGATGTCATGGATATATTCCTGCAAGCCCCGGTTTTCGATGATTTTTTCTATATTAGCCTTGACCTTGTTTTCATAACCCGAATAGGTGTGGACTACATACCATCTGGATTCATTGGATTCTTCCGACATTTATCCTGCTCCTTTTCGGT
>CAYURR010000086.1:0-12035 GCA_964446745.1 uncultured Defluviitaleaceae bacterium
TTTCTTTTTTTGTTACCAAATTCTATTTGCATAATATATCTTCCTCCTCAACAACTAACGGCGAAATATTAAAGATGAAACAAAACATATTATTAGAATACAACTAAGTTTTATTTGTTGATTTCATTATATCATATACTATAAGTTAATGTATAGAAGTCGTGGCAGTCATTTATTATTGGCTTGTGTAATATTATATTTCTTTTGTTATGTATTGTTATGTATCGCATCATTACAGAAAAGAATAATTAGTTGTTAATAGAGTTCACCATTTCTTCAATTTCCTGGTCACTCAACTCAATTATCGAAAAGATATTTATTTTAAATTCTTCCATCAATCTTTTCCTGAAATCCCACTCTTTTCGATATATCATACAATAAACTCCTAAAATCTCACATGTTTGTGGTATTTTATTAATACTAGAAATAATTTGTTCTCCCGATACAACTACATCGAGAACAATAATAACTCTATCGCTACACTCCAACGTTCCATCCCATAATTGATTAGAAAACACTCGCCCTTTTGTAGTGCTTAAGATTTTTACACAAGACTTGCCTAAACGTTTGCTTAATCCTTCACCTAATAAAAAGTTACTGTTACTGCAAATAACTATTCTATCAACAGAATACAGGTTCTCGTGTAATTTATGCTGGCAAAAAAAGCTCATCATCTTAATCACTGTGCGATGAATATCTGTTTCAAACATCTTGTCTGCAAAATTAATGAAAAAGCGCCCTCTGTGATATGAAATGTCTTCATCTGGAAATCGTTTTGTGTCAATTAATATTCCTTCGCTTACAGCAAGCATTCTTAAATTATTTTCGACATCCTCAAGAGATGTTAACGGGGAAGATCTTAATTTTATTATATCTAGTGCTATCCTTCTTACTTGATGTAAACCTATACCTATTTGAGAAATAAAGAAATTAATTCTCGCTTCATCAACTTGTTGAATATATGAGCTTTCACTTTTAAATACTTAGTCAATATGCACCCGAACAAGTTCATTATATTTTTTTTCTTTTCTGTCAATAATAAAATTCGGTACAAATGGTGTGAAGCCGATAGTATATAATAACTCTATAGCTCCCAAAAAAGAAATTGTAATTAATACGATTTGTGTCATTATTTTACTGAATGAATCAAATAGAATTTCACTAGTATCTTTGGCAAGATAGTCTTGTATGCAAAAAAACAATGAGAGTATAAAAACGCAGACTACAAAGATATCTTTTAGATAGTAAAACTTTTTTTTTGGTTTCATCATATTATCGCTCTCCTTTGAATTTATTTGTATCTGTGGCAAGCCCAATGATTTTGGGCAGGATACAGAAAATAAAAAATAGCCTTTATATCCTATACATAACATTGTGATAGCATAACAGATAGCTTTACACTTGTGTGTAGGAAACATTTTTAGTATTCAGGCTGTCATTTTATTCATAATATATCCAAAGTTGAGAAAGGGTAGACTATATTGTAATTTTGTGTCTTTGACATCTGGTTTAATTGTACTTAGAAAAATAAATGTTACTATAGACGTTAAAATAACTTAGTTCATGTGCCTACAAAATCATGGTTTATTATCATCAACCTCCTCATATGCTCTAAACTATATGGTTAACGTACTTCGTAAAAGTATATTTTAGACCGTTGTCGTCCTTTACATCAGATTCGTAAACCATTTCCCATTCGGAAAGAATGTCTAAATTTGGAAAAAACCTGTCTGCTTTAGACTGACTTCTTATTTTAGTAACATAAGCGGATGAACAAGAGCTTATTAACTGTTCGTAAATATTCTGTCCACCTATTATATAGACTTTTTTATTAATATTTTTTGCTATTTCATTATTTAACTGTGTTATAGAATTACATACAAGTCCCCCAGGAATATTTAAACTTATGTCATGAGACATAACTATATTAATTCTATTCTTCAAACATTTCGACCCAGGTAACGATTCCAGAGTTTTCCTTCCCATAACTACTATATTATTTTCAGTAAGTAATCTAAAATTAGTCATATCTCCCTTAAGTCTAAAGAGCAAATTACCTTTATATCCAATTCCCCAATTAGAATCGACTGCTACTAAAGCCTCCATCATTAGAACTCCTTCAAATTGCTATTGGTATTTTATTTTTGAATTCATTATACTGATAGTTAGCAAGTATAAAATCTTTGTGTGTAAAAGAATAAAAATCATTAACATTTCTATTTATTGTAAATGCGGGCGCAGGAAATGTTTTTCTATTGATCAAATTCTCGACAATCGGTATGTGTTTATCATATATATGTGCATCAGCAATAACGTGAATCAATTCACCGACCTCAAGTCCACTAATATGCGCAAACATATGGATAAGGACGGCATATTGACATACGTTCCAATTATTTGCTACTAAAAAATCTTGAGAGCGTTGATTTAGAATAGCATTTACTTTCTTGTTGGATACGTTTAATGTAAGGCTATATGCACATGGATACAAATGCATTTCATGTAAATCAGAGTGATTGTATATATTAGTTATAATACGCCTTGAATGAGGATTGTTTCTTAAGTCATACAAGACTTTATCGACTTGATCAAAGACACCCTCGGAATATTTATGTTTTATACCAAGCTGATACCCGTAAGCCTTTCCTATGCTGCCCGCCTTGTCTGCCCATGAATCCCAAATATGCAAACCTAATTCATTTACATTGTTTGATTTTCTTTGCCATATCCATAATATTTCTTTAATACAATTTGAAAAAGCTAATTTTCTTAACGTCAGTGCTGGAAACTCGTTAGATAAATCATATCTATTAATAATTCCAAATTTTTTTATTGTGTGAGCTTTAGTGCCGTCTTCCCATTTCGCTCTTACTGAGTAATCAGTATCCCAAACTCCATTCGTTAAAATATCATTACAGTTTTCAATAAAAATATTATCAGCGTTACTCATATAATCTCCTAATAATGTTTAGTAATAAATGCTGTGAAACTAATATACACTATTTTCATATGTCAAATAGTATATATGTTATAATACTTATTTTTACACTATGAGTATGGTTTCCAAAAATATAGCAAATTAATGTAATTAAGACAATGTATTTGTTTGTTGCCTAATGTGAAATATTTTGTATAATTCTCCTTATCTTTTATGCTTTAAACCGTACGCCGCCAAAGGCCTCGGGCCTGTGGAAGCTGTATTTGCCTGTGGGTCTCCAGGCTGAGTATTCGTCGCGGGTTTGACCGTATCTGCGGTGGCTGCCGCGATCGATGCGGTATAGGTTCATGTATACAACATCACCGGGCTCGGGCGTCTTTAACCACCCGTCGACCGGCAACACCCATACCGAAATGAGCTTGCCTTTGGTGTTTTCGTCACTGTTGTCGCCCACGCGGTAGCGTGAAAAGCTGCGCCATTCCGTGAGGTTCCAAGAGGTTTCTCCGTCTATATGCCCGGAGGCATTGTATCTGATGATCGCATCAAACTTCACGTCGGTCGGGCTCGTTTCAAATTCGTAATAGACATATGGCCGCTCCGATAGTGTCTCGGCGGCAAATGGTTCGCTTGTGATAAATAGCTCGAATACATCCTCTTGGAATATCGAGTCATCGCGTTCGTTCATCGTCGCGATATAACCGTCGTCCTCTCCGTAAAAACGCAGACATAGCGCGTTCAGACCCCTGTCGAAAAACATCCGAACCTCGGTGCGTAGCGCGGGTTCATCACCCGTTACCACGTCGAAAAGGTTGAACTTTTGGCCCGCGTTCCAGAGGTTTTCACCGCTGATTCCTTTCTCTCCGGCTAATTGTTCCGGCGTCATTCCCGTCGAAATAATCGGGCATTCGGCATATATTTCCATATCGGTCTCCTTAGGTTATAGAATTTACAGCAGCTTCCGAATGTCTTCGGTGAGATTCAGAAGCGGAGCGACCGAACGGTCGTAGTTTAATGCGTCGATCAGACGCGCGACATACATTGATGAGTCTACCTCGCAGAACCATGGTGCGGCCTTTACTATGGGCGGTAAATAGGTGAGGTTGGTACTGTACACGCGGGTGACGATACCGTCTTCGTAAGCCTTGTTGAAATGCTCGATGCCGTCCGTGAACTGTCCGAAGGTAACGGCTATATAGACATGGCGCGCGTTGTGTTTCTTGAGCTCGCGTGCGATCTTTAAAACGGAATCGCCGGATGCGATCATGTCGTCAACGATCAATGCATCCTTGCCTTCGACGGAATTGCCCATGTATTCGTGAGCGACGATCGGGTTTTTGCCGTTTACGATCTTGTTTATATCGCGGCGCTTGTAGAAAAGGCCGACATCAAGACCGAGTACATCCGAGTAGTATATCGCACGATCCATCGCACCCGTATCCGGGCTGATGACCATCAATGTATCCTTGCCGATCTTTAAATCCTTTTCGCGCTGCAGCATAGTACGGATGATATCGTAGGTCGGATACAGATTTTCAAACGACAGCAGCGGGACCGCGTTCTGGATATTCGGGTCGTGAACGTCAAAGGTGATGATCACACTGACGCCCATGCTCGCGAGCTCCTGCAGAGCCATCGCACAGTCGAGGGATTCGCGGTTTTTGCGGCGATGCTGACGAGATGCATACATACGCGGCATGATGACCGTGACACGGCGGGACTTGCCCGCGATAGCGGACAGCGTGCGCTTCAGATCTTGGAAATGCTCGTCGGGTCCCATTGCTGTTTTCATGCCAAACATCTCGTATCCGCAGCTGTAATTGCCCACATCACAAAGCACATAGATGTCCTTACCACGTACTGAATCCATGATCCTGACCTTGCCCTCGCCATTCGAGAAGCGTATCTCGTTTATCGGCACCTTATAGCTGTCGGGGATCGGCTCATCACCGTGATCAAAGTTTATATTGTTTCTGCGCATATCTATGATATGGTCGTGTACCTTTGCGCCGAAATCTGAAAAACTCTTCATAGTTATAAGCCCGAGATTGCCGAACGGGTAATACTTCAGCGTTTCGTTAATCATGCCGTTACATCCTCACCTTTGTAATTTAATCGAAAATCCTTTAACTTCATCTGTACATAGCTGCTACCGTTATATTCGTTTACATCTATCGTAAAAACCATGTCCATCAGAAAATTCGCGGTGCGCAATACACCAGCGAGTATCTTTTCACATTCATATGCGTCGAACAGCTTGGCTATCTCGGCGCGAAATTTCTCGTTTAGTCCGAAACCTATCGCCCGTACCTGACGTGCATCGATGGTCTCAAACGTCAATATCATCGTGTTCTTTTCTTCAATGAATTTAAGCTGTGTAGGTTTCAAACCTTTTATGCCGAACAACGGCTCGGGGTTGTCCTTGCCGTATGGCGCGAGCGCGGAGAGCTCCCTTGCGAGCTCATATGTAACCATCTCAAGTCTGAGCGCGTAATCGATCCGGTAAACCTTTACAAAATCCTGCTCTGTCAATGTGCAAGTTTCGTTTAAGCGGCGCTTTAGGGTAGGGATGTTTTCGCGTTTGAGTGTGACACCCGCCGCCATTGCATGCCCGCCAAAACGCTCAAACAGGTCGCGCATCGCATACAGCGACTCGAAGATGTTGTAGCCTTCGATTGAACGCGCCGAGCCCTTCACGAGATCCGCGCCCAATCCGTCGCCGTCCGTGAGTAAGATCACGGGCTTGTTGTAGGTATCCTTTATGCGGCCCGCGACGATGCCCACGATGCTCTCATGCACCTCATGCCGGTAGATTACAAGCACCTTGTCTGTTGTTTCTGTGGAATCCTCGAGCGCGGAGCGTATCGCATCGGCAGAGGCTGTGGTCATGGCCTTGCGCTCCTCATTGAGCGCGGCTAATGACGCAGCCAGCTCGTTCGCGCGGTGTTCGTTGTCCGCGAGCAGCAGCTCAACGGCTTTGGACGCATGCTCGAGACGCCCGGAGGCGTTAAGCATCGGCCCGATGATAAAACCGACCTCGAACGCGGTGATCTCACGCTCGGTGATGCCGCGCGCGGCCATGATCGCATAGAGACCCATATTTATCTGTTTATTTTTATTTAGCTTGTCCAAGCCGCATTTGACAATCACGCGGTTTTCGTCCAATAACGGTGCCATGTCGCAGACCGTCGCGAGCGCGGCTAGCACCAGAAACTCGTCCCGTTCGTGAAACTCCATATGCGCGATCGCATAGAGCGCCTCAGCAAAGCGGTATGAAAGCCCCGCCGCGCAGAGGTCTTTGAAGCGATACGCACATTTATTTTGCTTCGGGTCGATGACGAAGTCGGCCTTCGGCAGCACGTTTACGCGGTTGCCGTTCGCGTCCTCTATATAGCCTGGCTCGTGATGATCGAGCACAATAAGCTTCATGCCGAGTTCCTTCGCAAGATCGGCCTCAGCGAGCGCTGATATGCCATTGTCGCAGGTGATGATCAGGTCGATGTCCATCTGCTTTAGGCGTGTGATCGCCGAGGCGTTGAGGCCATAACCCTCCTCCTCGCGATGGGGTATGTAATAGATGCAATCCGCACCGTATTTCAACAGCGCCTTGTATAAAATACAAACAGAGGTCACACCGTCCACATCGTAGTCGCCATATACGGCTATGCGTTCCTTACGCGCGACCGCGGACATCACGCAGCGTATCGCACCGTCAAGACCCTTGAGCAAATAGTAGGACTGCAGCTGCGACAGGTCGGGCTTTAAAAACGACAGCACGGTATTCTTTGTACGTATACCGCGGTTTACCAATATCTGCGCTACGATCTCGCTCACGCCGATAGTCTTTGACATGAGCGGTATATCGGCTTTTACTCGTTTTTGCATCCATGTGGTTTGTTGTATGGGGTTCATGTGTTTGCCTCATCCCCGCTGTTTGTGATCGGTACGAACAGCTGCTCATGTTCGGCGCTCATATACGCGTTAACACGCCGCGTCGCCTGCTCGTGGAACAGAATCTGTGAATGCACATGCTCCTTGCCGCGTCTGTCTACGCGTTCGTATGTGCCGTCCGATTGCTCTATGCGGAGTTTTTCGGTATCTGTAAGTGTCTGGTCGAGTATTTCGATGATCTGTTCCTTGAGGCGCGGATCGTCGACCGGGAATGCTATCTCGACGCGCCTATCCAGGTTTCGAGGCATCCAGTCCGCGCTGGACAGATATATTCTTGGGTTGCCACCATTTTCAAAGTAGAATATCCGGCTGTGCTCTAAGAAACGATCCACGATGCTGCATACGGTGACGTTGTCGCTGACACCGGGCAATCCGGGCTTTAGGCAGCATATGCCGCGCACGATAAGGCGTATCCGTACGCCGGCCTGCGAAGCCTTATAGAGTGCGTCGATGATACCCTTGTCCACGAGCGAATTCATCTTGGCTGTGATGCAGGCCTCTTTGCCCGCGAGCGCGTTGTTCGTCTCGTGCTCTATGTTTTTATAAAACATAGAGCGTAACGTGAGCGGGGCGACGCTGAGCTTATTGTATGTGGTATTTGTCGTATAGCCGGTCAGCACGTTAAACAGCGATGATGCATCCTGGCCGAAGGTTTCCTTACAGGTAAAGAAGCCGAGGTCTGTATAGATGCGCGCGGTGCTGTCGTTATAATTGCCCGTGCCCATGTGCACATAGCGGTGTATGCCGTCATCCTCCATACGCACGACGAGACAGAGCTTGCAGTGGATCTTTAGGCCCACGAGCCCGTAGACGACATGGCAACCCGATTTCTCGAGCTTTTTGGCCCAGATGATGTTATTCTCCTCGTCAAAACGTGCCTTGAGCTCGACGAGCACGGTGACCTGCTTGCCGTTTTCGGCGGCTTGCATCAGTGCGTGTACGATAGGTGAGCCGCCAGAGACGCGATAGAGTGTCTGCTTGATCGCAAGTACCTTTGGGTCATTTGCGGCGGCCTTTACGAAATTCACTACGCAGTCAAAGGACTCGTATGGGTGATGCACGAGGATGTCGTGGCTCTTGATTGCATCGAAGATATCCTTGTCCATGAAATCCACGACAGGTTGCGGTTGTAAAACCGCATTGCGCAGATGCTCGAACGCGGGCTTAAACGAAAAGCCCATCCATACCGTCAGATCCAACGGCCCGCCGATATCGAATATCTCAAAATCCTCTAACTTCAACGCCTCACGCAAAAATGTGCGTGCGGCCTCGGATGCATCCTTTTGAATTTCAAGGCGCACGGGGTCGCCCCAACGACGGCGCTTGATGCTCTGCTCCATCTCGTTCAGCAGGTCGTGAGTAAGCTCCTCGTCGATGAACACATCAGAGCTTCTCGTGATCCTAAACACTGAGGTGTTTTCAACCTTGTAGCCCGTAAACAGGCTTTCGATATGCTCTGTGATGATATCCTCCAATAGGATAAAGCACTGCTTATCCTCTGCGGGCAGAGGCAATATGCGCGGCAATACCGTGGGCACCTGTACAACCGCAAACAGTGTATCGTCATCGTCCGCGATCTGTACGATCACATAGAGCGAGACATTGTTTAATAGCGGAAACGGGTGGCTCTGATCGATCGCCATAGGGGTAAGCACCGGATAAACGGTGCTCTGGTAATATCTGTTTGCGTAGGTTTGTTGTTTATCGTCGAGCTCGTCGTAAGAGAGGATAAAGATGTTTTCTTTCTCGAGCGCGGGCAAAATCGAACGGTTCAGACAGCTGTATTGCTTCAGAACCATTTCATGTGCGGACTTGCTGATTGCCTCGAGCTGCTTGTAGGGTGTAAGACCCGAGAAATCCGGTGAGGAGGGCTTTGAGGCGTCCAATTCCCAGAGTGACGCGACACGCACCATGAAGAATTCGTCGAGGTTTGATGCGGTAATCGCTAGGAATTTCAGGCGTTCCATGAGCTTGTTCGTGCGATCCTGAGCTTCTTCAAGCACACGGTCATTAAACTGTAGCCAAGACAACTCCCGGTTTATATAGTTGACGGTCTCGACATGCTTTGTCTTCTTTTCGTCCTTTTTCATATATTATCGCCCGTTCTTATGATTATTCTCATACACCGACCCCGCGTTTTTTACGCAGCGCGGCCTTGAGCCCAAAGACCTCCTCGAAGAACGCTGCCTTCTGATTAAACGACCACATCTCGACAGCGATATTGTCGTCGGTGTTTATCGTGACCAGTAGCTCGTCGTCGGTGATCTTTACATCTATGTCGTCAAACTTGTGCATGTGGCTACGATCGAGCGCGTCGGCAATACGTAATATTGCCGCGAGCTTCGATACGAGCACCTTGTCTTCCGTGCTGAGGTCGCGGTAGATTTCGTCGTTTTCGGACGGCAGCAGTCGCGAATGATAGAGGCAGATAGCCGCAACGAGCATGGTCTGCAGGCCATTTAGGCCCACGATGTCCGTACCTCGTATGATGTTACAGCTCTGGTAATAATGCCCCTTCAGGTTTATATACTTGCCGATATCGTGCAATATCGCGGATGTGTGCAAGTAGAGCTTTTCAGCCGCACCCATGCCGTGTATCTTCTTCATCTTGTCAAATATCGTAAGCGCAAACTTCGCGACGGTTTTGTAATGCTCCTCGACCGCGAAATATTTCTTTGCGATAGCCTGCGCGGAATGTACGGTGTTTTTATAGAAATCCTTACTGAGCTTGGCGAATTCGTCGGGGCGCAGCATCTCATAGAGGATCGCATCCGATACCATTATATCGGGCGAGACGATCAGCTCCGCATTAGTAAAGCCCATGAGGTTGTAGCATATACAAACGACCGGCAACAACAGCTCGGTACGCTCGAATGGGATATTGTATTCGTCTGAAATCTGCTCTGAGGTCTTGTGTTTGATGTCGTCATAAAGCTTTAAAAAACGGTCCTTTGGGATGTAGCGGATGTCGTTCTTGGTTTCCGCGCCGCAAAGCTCCGCTATCAACGCGCTGAAATACCCTGCAACGATAAAATGACCGATTGCGTCCGGGATGTCGTTGTCGAGCATGTCGGTAAAGCTGCTGAGATATTCCTCAAGTATCTGGTAGAATTCGCTTGTGTATTCGGGCATGTCTCCGAATATCTCGCTAATGCGCAGCGCGCCGATCTTCACGTTTTGCATGAAGGGCATGCGATTGTTTTCGGTTACGGAGATACCGATGTTGCCCGAGCCTAAATAGATCATCATGGATGACTGCCGCATATCTTCATCGAGCATCGTCGAGAGTAGCTTGTAGATATAGGACTTCTCGTCCATATCGTCCATGACCGTAATATCGAGGCCGGTTTTTATCTTGATCTGATCGAGTATATAGTTGCTGTTTGTGGCTTCACGTACGGCTGTGGTCGCGAACGCGCGTATATCCGTTACCCCGTATTGCTTGACCACGGTCAGGAAGTTCTTGATCGTTGTGCAGGCCTTATCGACCTTTTCGAAGCTGACCTTGCCGTTGTGAAATGTATCGCGCCCGAGACTGAGCGGGAACGAGAGGCTCTCGATGGTCTTGATGACCTTGCCGCCCTGCGCGACCTTTAGGCGCAGCTCATTCGAGCCGATATCAATAACGGCTGCCATCGGTGGTTTGGTTTTCTTTTGAGACTCTTTCTTTTGCACTTCCTTTTTCGGCATCTACTCCAACCCCAATATCCCTTTAATAAATTCGTTTTGCATAGCCTTTCCGAATATGCCCATCATCTGCACCATGTCCAACTCGTCGATCTTTGTGGCGGCGCCTTGGTCAAACGATGCGCATTCGCCGTTCGTACCCGCGTTGGCCGTAAGCTTTAGCTTTGCGTCCACGATAAAACCGTCCGTAGCGACACGTATGTTGTTCAGATCGATCCCGAAACGCTTGGTACTTTCGTCCGCGTATACGATGCCACGCATATTTAACGGCGGTTCGTCCTTGCCGTTCATAGTAAACTCAAACTTTATATCCTTGGGCGTTACCCCGCTCTCGAATAAAAGGCTCAAATGACATTCGGGTGCATCCACCGAGGCACCGAGCGTATAGACGCTCTCAACGGAGGTTATCTTGTCGTCCTGCACGAAGATCTTCATGACCAAGGCATCCGTGGGTAGGGCAGTATTTAAATGTCCAATCACGGCGTTTACAACACCGGAGGCGGCTTCGTTGTTATATGCGGATGTGTAGTATGTGCTGAGCCCGTTCAGATAATCCCCACAGAGGCGCTTAACATCGTCAGCCGGTATGTGTATAGTATAGACCTCGGCCTCATTTTGCTTGCCGATATAGGCGTATTCGGTTGATTGCAAATAATCCCGCACATTCATTGTTGTGCTGGGAAATATCTTTAGCATGCGAAGTGAGTTTAGATAGGAGAATGCGACATCAGTGTAGATGCCATAGCAAACCTCGTCGCTATAGTCCTCGGGGATATAGATCGCGGTGGAGAGCATAGAATTGTTTATGGATGTGTTGATCGTACGGGCGGGCATCGAGATAAAGCCTTCCGTAAGCTGCGGTATCGATATGGCCAAAAGCTCCTCGTCGCCGTATATGTCCGCGCCCAAAAACGACACGTTGCCGAGCTTCAGGTCCGTGCTGTCAAACATACGCTTGTTGTCTGTATCAAACGCGCTCTTGTTATACAGTGTTGCGGACATAAGAAATGCCCTGAGGTTGTCGTCGAGGTTAAGTCCGCTGATCTCGAAGTCATTGAGAGACAGTACGATCTCCTGCGACCACTCGTGGGCGGTCAGAGCGGCGATCATATCGTCGAACGAGGCAGGGAACTGAGCCTTGGTGTTCTCAAAGGCTATATACAGGCGTTTCTTTGCCGAAAAGTCCTTGTACATGCGTTCTCCGGCAGCGAACCAGAACACGGTGGCTACCGCAACCAGTGTTACCACAGCAGCTGCGGCTATTTTTACGGTTTTATTGGTCTGTTGCATCTGAATCATCCTTATAACAGTGTAGTGAATTATTATTCGAAACCCTTCCATAAAAGTACACCAAATACCTTCGTATGTCAAATCCGGCAGCTTGATTAATCGAACGAAAGATGTTATAAATGGTTCAATACTCGGACAAATGGAAACAGGTGGTAGATATGGCGGAAATGCG
>CAYURR010000087.1:0-11940 GCA_964446745.1 uncultured Defluviitaleaceae bacterium
TCTCGGACGGCACAGCCGTAAAGGTCACCATAGCGAAGTATTACACGCCGAAGGGTATATGCATACACGGCGAGGGTATCATCCCGGAGTTCGTCGTCGAACTGCCCGAGGAACTCCAGGAGACCATCTTTGATGTACCCGAGGACAAGGACACACAGCTCCACAAGGCCATAGAGGTCATCAGGGAGTGGTAAGCTATCCCTCTATCCCGCATATCGCTTTATATTCACAATAATCACAGCCGCTGCCTGTTTTGGTTTTTACGGGTAGCGGTTTTATTTCGCCCGAGAGTATGTCCTTGCCGATCTGCGCGAGGGTATCTTTTACATACGATAGTAATAGCTTGTATTCATCCGTGGTCTTGACGGACGAGTTCGCGCCGAGGGTTCCGTCCGCTTTCATGTACACCGGTATGATCGGTGACTGGCGTTCAGTCTCGATGTTTATATCTAACGCCTTTACGACCTCCGGGTCGGCTGACACGAGCCCGGACATCTTAAATGACTTCAACAGGAAATCGCTGCGTGCATCGTCGCGTGTATAGCTGTCTGTGTAGTCCACGATCGGATCGGCAATATTGAAATAGAACACGCCGCCGGGCATGAGTTTATATTTGAACGCGTCCCCGAATATGGACTTACCGTTTTCGATAAACGCGTTGATATATGTCAGAAGCTGCAGCTGCATACCCAGGTAGACATCCTCGAGGCTGAAGCGTGTAGAGCCTGATTTATAGTCGATGACCTTTACATAGCACATGTCGTTACCGGCGTCGAAGATATCGATTCGGTCGATGCGCCCCGTAAGCACGAGCTTACGTGTTTTGCCGTTGCGGTCACGGCCCAGATCGATCTCTATGCCTGTCAGTGTTGAGAACTCAAACTCCGTCGCGAACGGCTCGAAACGCCCGCGCTTAATATGCTCGGACAATGCCCATATCGAACGCTTTGCAACGCGGCGTATGCGCTCGAGCAGGTATTTGTTGCGTGCTGAGCCCAGGAATGCGTTCTCGTCCGAAACGATATTCATGTCGGTCATACAGATATCCACAAGCTCCGAGATACGCTCCGTATCGATAACGCGCCAAGCCTCTCCGGTCTCGACGAGCTTTCGGTCAAAGCGTTCGAGCACATCGTGATACATGTTGCCGATGTCTACGCTCTCGACCTGATATATCCTGCGTCTGTATGCGGAGAGGTTGTATTGCATAAAAAATGCAAACGGACATGATCGGTATGCCTCGAGCCGTGATATACCCATCAAGAGGTTTTGGCCGTATGTACGGTCTATAGTATCCGGCGACAGACGAGGACGCAGCAGTCTGTCCGGATCGGCTACCGATGTGCGAGCGGGTGCACCCGCGTCTGCGCGTTTACCGCGGTCAAGCACGGCGCTATGATCGATCTTTCGTCCCGCGCAGATCGTATTGACAATCCCGGCAGGGCGTAATGCCTTCCCGGACGCGTCCGAGAGGCTATAGAAAAATGTGAGTTGTTTTCGGGGCTTTGCGAGAGCGCAACGCAGCGCAAACATATCGGCCATGCTGCGTCTGCGCATATCGGGAGCAAGCTCAACGCCGGCGGTACTGAGCATCTCGCGCTCGTCCTCGGTCAGCAATCCGCTCTCTGAGGGCGGAGCAGGCAGCAGTCCGTCGTTAGCGCCGATCACGAGCAAAACCTCTATGTCGGGCAGTCGGGAGCGGTTCAGATCGGCTATGATCACCTGATCGAGTGTAGACGGTATCAATCCCATATCCATAGAGGCAAGCCCCGCGTTTACGATCGTTGAAAACTCCTTCACACTGACGGACTCGTCGCCCATGATCTCGACCATCCGATCAAATACATGACATATCTTGCCCCAGACCTGCGTATACTGCATAGCGTATTCACGGGCAAACATGTCGCCGCCTTTGGACGTATCCAAGCGCGCGGCTTGCTCGGTCAGCTTGTCGGGCACATTCAAACCCAGCAGCAACTCAAATATCATCGCCGCAAAGTCCTTGAGCGGATGCTTGTGGTCTGTCTCGAGCAATGTGTCTACGGGGCGCAAAACTGCCTCGATATGTGATTTGGCTCGATGCAACTCCTCAAAATCCCATCGTGCGTTCTCGTTTGACAAGCCATAGGTCCATTCACTCATATGCCATTTGTAAGACTTTATCCCATATGCAAGCACATAGTTTTCGAGCTTGTCGATCTCGTCCATGCCGAGATCTGTAAAGCCCGTGCGCAGGAACCGAAACATGGATTCATATGAACGTCTAAATAAAGCCATGTCGAGCAAGGCTCGAATCATTTCAGTGAGCGGATGCGAGAGAATGTCGGGTTTGAGATCGATAAACATCGGGATATCATATCGCGCAAACATCGGGCGCAGGACGCTTTCATACAAAGAAACATCCCCGGCCAATACAGCGATATCCCTGTATCGGTAACCTTTATCTCTGACTAAGATCAGAATCTCCTCACATACAGCCGTGATCTCCGCGTAACGCTCAGGGGCGTATTTGACCGCAATCTCTGCCTGTGAAGAGCGAGGCTCAAACAATACGGGTTCGCCGAGTGCAAACCCGTATTCGGATGCGAGCCGTGTCAAACGGTTTATCGTGAGTTTGGATTCGAAATAGGGGTCTGTGAATATAGGGTTCGTAAAGCGGTTCAACGCCTCGTCGAGCATAACGGTCAGATGTACCTCGCCTGATTTTGCCAAGCACGCGATCACGCGTTCCTCTTGTGGTGTGAAGCTGTAAAAGCCGTCGATATATATTTGCGCATGCTCGAATATATTCTCGGCATCCAGCTTTGCGGCACAGAGGTCGAGCACCTCGTCATGTGAGATATAGTTATTGCGTATGTAACGCAAATAGTGGTCAAAGATCAGAGATATGTCGGAAAGCTTTGGGTTTGATGTTCCGGACAGGGCCTCAGGCTTTACACCGTAGCGGAAGAACTCGTTGATAGCGGACGAGAGATTTTCTATGAAGCCGGGCTTGTCGCCTGACGTGCCGTATACCGAAAGTTCACGCTGCAGCCCGTAAACAAGCTTTCGCAGCAGCATGGTCTTACCCACGTCATCGATGAAGGTGCCCGCAGCCGCACCGGTCTTTGAAAACAGATAGAACGCGAGCCGTTGAAAGCTCAGCACCTGTATATGCGAAAATGCGACACCGTGACCTTGACCGCTTCGCTCGGATTCAGCCGCGAGCAGCATACGCTCGGCGGTCATCGTGAACTGCTCCGGTACGATGTAAATGACCGGATAACGGCCTTCGGAGGCCATTTCACGCGCATCGAGCATGCGCCGGATACAGTGATATGTCTTACCGCTGCGCGGTACGCCGGTTATATAACGTAAGCTCATCAGGTTCTCTTCCTTTTTTGCATAAAATGAGTATATGTTCAATAGACTGTTATAGATATCAAATGAAACGACATGTGTTTCATTGCTGGAAAGGAGGTATTGGAATGGGTCAGACAAAGATATTTGTATTTTCCATGAGGCAGATAGTAAAGGCGGGCCTTTTGGCATTGGGAGGGCTCGTGGTTATACTGATGCTGATCTACATGTTCTTGCCGAAGAATAAGACGGTATCCGCAATATACCCGTATGTACCCGGCACCTACACATCCAGGATAGTTCTACATAGCCGTCCCGTCGAGGTAAAGGTTGACGTGTCGGAGACTAAGATACTGTCCGTATCGATGACGGATCTCGGTGAGACGCAAGAGGTGTTCTATCCCCTTTTCGGCAAGGCTATGGAAGAGATATCCGGTGAGGTTATCAGGCTACAGAGCGCGCAGATAGCGCCGTCCGCGGACTATCCTATTACATCGGGGATATTGATAGAGGCTGTTCAAACGGCGCTTGAAAAGGCCGTCAACAGCGACTTCGTAGGTTACACGGCGCAGCTTAACTAGTTCCATTTCTTACGCAGAAGCCTCTGTACAAATAATATACTCCTAACAAACCAATCCACATACATGCCGCACCATACGCCCACAACGCCCCATTTCAGTACGATACCGAAGAAGTATCCCGCGAATATCCTAAATATCCACATGCTCGCGACAGCGGTATACATCGTATACCGTACATCGCCTGAGGCACGCAGAGCTGCGGGGGTTATAAACGAGGTGGACCAGAAGATCGGCGTGGCTATACAGCCCGTCAATACGAGGTAATAGAAATATTGGGCGGCTTCGCCGTCTAAGTTATACAGAGATATAAATACACCCGTCAGCGGGTAGACGGTCACACAGACCATCAGCATAACCACCATTCCGAGCAACACGGAAAATACGGTGGTTTTTGTTATGTCATCATATTGCTTGCGCCCCACGCGCTGCCCGACCAGGATCATAACGCCTGTTGCGAACGCATTGCCCGGCACGTTAATAAATGCAAATATCGCAGAACCCACGGCATTTGCGGCCATGGCGGCGGTACCCATGCCCGAAATAAAAAGCTGGGTAATGAAACGCCCGACTTGAAACAGCGTGGATTCGATGCTCGTGGGTACGCCGAGCCCGAGTATTTCCTTCTGTAATGCGACATTGGGCTTAAAATACGAGAGCCTGTCAAAGCGTATTCGCTTAGAAAATCTTAATATATACACGACCGAGAGACCGAGGCCTGTCGCACGCGCAAGGCTTATGGCCAACGCAGCACCCGTAACGCCCAGCGACGGTGTCTTTAAAAAGGGCAGGTCGATGCCCATGATAAATATATATCCGAACAGGAAGTTAAACAGATTCATCGCGAGCGAGATAAACATCGGCATGGCGGTGTTGCCGCTGCCGCGTATGATGCCAAAAATCGTCTGTGTAACGGCGAGGATCGGGAGCGAGAAATTGACGATGAAGAAATATGACGCGCCGGCCTGCTTTACATCGGCGGCGGTAGCATTGAATACGAGATTCATAATCGGTCCTTGAAACAACAGACACAGCAATGTGATAAACAGCGAGAGCAGCACGGACATCAGCACGGACTGTGCACCGGCTTTGGAGGCCGTACGCATATCATTTGCACCCGTATAACGCGCGGTAACGATCGCAACGCCGGTCGTGAGAGCGGCGAATATGGCGATCACGATGTTAGACATATTATCGACGATAGCGACACCCGATATCGCATGCGTGCCGACGGACGAGACCATTGCGGTGTTTACAAGGCCCATGACACTGATAAATATCTGCTCGACAATGATAGGCGTTGAGATCGCAAATATTTCCTTAAAGCGGGTTTTGTATGTAATATTGTCCATGTTTAACATCTCGAATCTTATAGGAATGATTCATCGGATTATATTACCATATCGTTAAAAAGTCGATAATTATTTATGATTTTATATTTATATGCCTATGTGTCCTCACAATGGCATGCTACAGACATATATTGAAAATGAAGGAGGGACATCCTCTTTCATTGCCATAACAGAAACCATGGAGGAGTATATGAGCGGTAATAATATAGCAAGGCCCTTTGTGAATAAGGCGAAGGTCGAGGCGGTATATTACAAAAGCGGCATATACAGAAGATACGAGGGCGAAAGCAACAAGACAATTACGGACGTCATAAAAGTCGAAGCCGAAAAGCATGGCGACAAGGACGAGGTAAAGCCCGGCGAAAGCATAAAATACACAGTCACCGTAAAGAATCGTTCGTCGGTAAGGATCGAGGGCGTAAGTATAGCGGACGAAGTACCGGAGATGACACAGATAGAGGATTGGACGATCGTACCGGCTCCGAACAGGGATGAAAGCCTGGATACGGGGCTAATGATGGGCGATATAGAGCCCGGCGGCGAGATAAAGCTAGAATACCTAGTCGCGGTGGACGAGGATGCGAGCGGTCGGATAGCAAACGCAGCCGAAGTCAGTTATAGCTATAACAATATAACGGATGCTATGTTTACAAACGAGGTCAGGATACCTATATACGAGGAACCAAAAAAAGCGCAGGCGGAACTTACGAGCCGCGCGGACAAGTCTATGGTTACTCGCAGCGGTGAAGAGGTCGAGTATACGCTGGAGCTTACCAATACTGGCGATGTCATGTTGAAAAATGTAATGATATATGACCGGATACCGGAGGGCATGAACTACAGAGCTTGTTCGACAACGGTACGCGGAAATCCTCCTTTTGACGCAAATCCGGAATTCGGTATCGTAGTTGGGGATCTGGAGGTCGGGGAAACCGCAACGATAGGCTTTGCCGTAAAGGTTTTAATATAGAAAAGTAAAACCATTACCACGGATTGACACGGATTAGTACGGATTTTCACGGATAAAGCAATTAAAAATAAATCCGTGTAGATCGGTTTAAATCCGTGAAAATCCGTGGTAAAGGTGTTATGACTTTCTGTTTTACGTTGACGGATTCTTAGATTTGTATTAAGTTAAGTCAAATGTTAACGGGGGTTTTTTTTATATGATATATAACTTCGGCTCGTTAAATGTGGATTATGTATATAGTGTTGAGGATTTTGTGAAGGCCGGTGAGACGGTCGCGTCGCTGAGGCTCGATACCTTCGCCGGAGGGAAGGGTTTAAATCAATCGGTTGCGCTTGCACGTGCGGGCGCAAAAGTAAGGCATTGCGGATGCGTATCCGAGCAAGCGGGGTTTTTGCTGGAGACACTTACATCGAGCGGTGTGGATGTGAGTAATGTAAAACAAGTGGACAGCGTGAACGGGCATGCGATCATACAGGTAAATAGGGACGGTCAGAACTGCATTATGCTGTATGGAGGCACCAACCTGATGTTAGACGATACATATGCAAAACAGGTAGCGGATTTAATAAAGCCCGGTGATATGTTGTTGTTTCAGAATGAAACGACCGCGATCGCGCAGATGATGTGGCTCGGAAAGGAACGCGGTGCAAGGATCGTATTGAATCCGTCACCGATGAACGAGAATTGCTTGAACCTACCGTTGGAGCTCGTGGATATCTTCATTTTGAATGAGACGGAAGGGGAGGCGCTTACAAAAGAAAAAGCGCCGGATATGATCCTGCGCTGTATGCATGAACGCTTTCCTAATGCGAAGCTATTGCTTACGCTTGGTGGGGAGGGTTCGGTGTTTATGTCGGATATGGAATACTTTACTCAATCCGCGTATACACATGGCTCAGTCGTGGATACGACTGCAGCCGGGGATACGTTTACAGGCTACTATCTCGCGTGTATCGAACGTGGGGACAGCGACCGGATTGCGATTAAATGCGCTGCGGTCGCTGCAGGTATGTCCGTAACCGTGAAGGGTGCGTCCGCATCGATACCCATGATGAATGACGTGATGAAGCACGTCTAATCATGAGCCGATATTTACCTTTACCATAGCGTTACCGCCGTGCCTCGCCTCTATGAGCATGAGCTCGGGTTCGGGTTTTCTGCCGGGCTCGGCTCCGATGAACTGTATACGCTTGGGCTCTAAATGATGCTCGCGGCAGAAACAGAGTACATCAACGAGCCGCTGGGGTCTATGTACCATGTACAATCGTCCGTTGGGGACGAGCAGCTTGTCGGCGGCATGTAGCAACGCGTGTAGGTCGCAACATATCTCATGACGTGCTATCGCGCGTGCCTGACCCGTATTCAAGATGCCCCCGCCGTATGGGGTATATGGCGGGTTCGTCACGATGACCTCGAATGTCGCGGGTTTTAAATAACTCTGCCATTCGCGTATATCACCGCGCACGATGCTTACTCGATCGGACAATGCATTCAAACATACACTGCGCTCGGCGAGGTCCGCACTCTGATTCTGTATCTCTATGCCGGTCAAATGACCGGCTTTTGTTTTGTGGGACAGTAGAATCGGCAAAATACCATTCCCTGTGCCGATATCGAGTACGCGCTCACCCGGTGATACACATGCAAAATCCGACAGATACACCGCGTCCACGCCAAAACAAAACAACGCGGGGTTTTGTAATATCACAAGACCACCGCATTGCAGATCCTCGAGACGCTCGTGGGGATAGATGGATACAAAGCCCATAGCTATACCGACGCGTGGCCGTGACCGTGTTCGGGCTGTGGGTTTTCGGCCTTTTTGAGCACCTTGATATCATTGACCGGATAATAGGTCAGTATCGGTACATCATTGGGCTTCTTGCGTATAGAAACCTTGACGGATTGCCTCAGTACATTCACGGACAGTATTTCGCCGTCGCCGTCCGGTGTGCGCACAAAGTCGCCGATCCCCGGCAAGCCTTTATTCAGGTATTCGTAGGTCTCTTCTTCGTATTTGAGGCAACACATGAGCCTGCCGCAGGTGCCCGATATCTTTGTGGGGTTCAGCGACAGACATTGTTCCTTTGCCATCTTTATCGATACGGGCTGGAAGTCTCCCAGAAACGTCGCGCAACACAGCGTGCGACCGCAGATGCCAATCCCGTTTAATATCTTGGCTTCGTCGCGCACACCGATCTGACGCAGTTCGATACGCATGCGAAACACGGCCGCGAGATCCTTTACGAGCTCTCTGAAGTCTACGCGCCCGTCTGATGTGAAATAGAAGATAATCTTGTTCAAATCAAACGTGAGCTCCACGTCCACGAGCTTCATATCGAGCCCATGGTTTTTTATTTTTTCTATACAGATTTCGAAACTTTCCTTCTCACGCTGCTTGTTCTGCTCGTAAACCGCGGTGTCTTGCTCGGTCGCGATGCGTATTACGGGCTTCAGCGGTTGTATGATCTTGTCATCCTCGACGGAGCGGTTCGGTATCTCGGTGAAACCATACTCGATACCGCGCGCGGTCTCGACGATTACCGGGGTGCCCTTCTCCATCTGCAGGCCGTTCGGGTCAAAGTGGTATATCTTGCCTACCGCCTTGAAGCGAACACCTATCACCTCTATCATTTCTTACCTCCAACGTTTAATGGCTTTTTTAAGCGCTGCGCATACAATGATTATGGATGTCGTATAACATCATCTCTATCGTTAGGCGGAAGTTTCCGTTGTGCGAGAGTATGCGCTTGGCCTTGTATATAGAATCTATGGCATGGATTAGTCCTGTATCAAATTCGGTTGTTTGGCGGCCCTGTATGAGTGTGTTACGGTACCAGAGCGCGCAAAAATCCAACACCTCGGCGATGTTGTCATTATATGGCTCGAACGCGGCGAAGTGATCAAACGGGTCTGCGCCGGGCTCCGACAACGCCGAGAGCGCGGTTGTAACATCCCTGCGCATATTCGCAAAGGTCTCAGATGAGGCCAGCTTTAATGCGTAGCCAAGACTACCCGATGAAAACTCCGCGCAGACACGCGCGTCATTGGAATCGATCCCGTTGGCTACAAGGTAATTTATGATCTCGGCTTCGGGCAGAGGGTTCATCTTACAGATAACGGCGCGTGAAAGCACCGTAGGCAGAAATGCAGAGAGGTTGTCGGACACAAACAGAAACACACCGAATGCATGCGGCTCCTCAATCGTTTTTAACAGCGCGTTTTGAGCCGCGGGTGTCATAGCCGATGCATGGTTTACGATGAAGACCTTGTACGGATACATATATGGCTTCGTTTGCATGTTGTCGATGATCTGCTCGCGCACATCGTCCACGCTCACGGCCTTTGTTTTTCTGGGCTCGACAAAAAAGACATCGGGATGATTGCCGCTGTCAAAGGTTTTACAGGATAGGCACTGTCCGCAAGGGGTAAATGCGGAGGCAGTAGAGGCCTTGCATTGTATCCCCTTTGCGAACAGTCTTGCTATCGTCTTTTTGCCTGTGCCCTCGTTACCGTCAAAGATATAACATTGGGAAATGCGGCCCGTCGCAAGCGCGTTCTGCAGTTGCTTTACGACATCGGCATTACCCAAGATCCCCCCGAAGCCACTCATAACAGGATATCTAACAATAGACCCCTGATCTCGTCGGTTTTCTCGAGTATGTTCAGGTGGTCCTTTTCACTCTTTAAAAGCTCCTGCGCGAGGTTGTCGAGATTTTCATCGACCTTTTTCACGATGCCATAGACGCGGTGGCGACCACGACGATCCAGAAAGTTCTCGCGTGAGAACTTATGCGAATGCGTTACGACCTCGTTGACAAAGTCCTTTATCAACGAACGGTATTTGCGCATATCCGCGATATCCATGTGATCGGCGAGCTTTTTGCCCTGGGTGGTTATATCGGTTATAAGGCCGTTCAGACGCTCGGATAGACCTACGTCGTCCAGCCGTGAGAGCGTAAAGTTGAAATCGATTTTTTCAGCTTTTTCCCTGGCGGGTGCAACCTCCGCGACAGGCGCGGAGGTAACCTCCGAAATCCTCATACTTTTTTAAACTCCTCGATGTTCATTACAAAGATCGTGGCACCGCCGACCGTTACCTCGACCGGGTATGGTGCGTAGCTGTCCATTGTGCTCGAATGCGCGGAATTGACGGATGTGATCTGCTTGCGGCTTTTACATTTCTTTTCGATTATGTCGATGAGCTCGGGTATGCGTTCGTCCGAAACGCCACAGATCAGCGTCGTATTACCGGCCCGCAAGAATCCGCCCGTAGTGGCGAGCTTGGTAATGGGGTAACCCTTTTCGTTCAAAAGGTCGATCAAGTGGAATGCGTCTTCGTCATGAATGATTGCCATTACGAGTTTCATAGGATAACCTCCTTGTGAATCTTGTTTGGAATAAGTATAACATGTTTTTGTGTTTACCTCTACAAAAATATGTAGAATATTCAGAAGCGTTCATAATAAAGTTGTAAAATTACGCCCGTGAGGTTATACTATCCGTGAAGGGGAGCGGTATGAAAAAAAGAGTTGCGTGCCTTTTGATCTTTATACTTATCTTTTGCGCTGAGCGTCCCGTTTATGCCATGCTTGGACAATTAAACGGGTTTGTGGCTTCCGTGACGCGTCTGGAACTATCAGACGGCATCATATACGGGCATGGGGCTGATTACGCTATGCAAATACCCCCGCTCTGGCAGGGTTATCTTATCTGCGAACGTGAAAACACCTCATCTGCGAAGCCGCTTGACAAGCTATTCTTTTATTACGTACCCACCGATAAGAAAACGAAACCCATGCTGGCCCTTACGATGAGCGTGTTTGACAAATATGACGCGGCACCGCCCGAGGGCTTTAGGTTGATATGCGAATCCAAGCGTTACAGCTTTTTCGTGGAGATCGCAAAGGATAACAAACTCACCGACATGACCGACAACGCGATCTTTAACGTCATTACCGTAAACGCGTCTGATGATCGGTTTTTGAGCGGGCTTATCGTGCTGTCGCAAAACGACACGCGCATATATCGAGACAGGATATTCACAGACGGCAAGCAACTGAACACACAGGTCTACAAAAACGGTAACAGCGTATACCTGCCGCTGCGTGATGTATGCTTGGCATTGGGATTTAGGATTAACTGGCTCGCGGATAAACGCGCGATCTCTGTTGCGAAGGGCGAGCAATACGTACTGCTGTTTACAGATAAGCAGCGTCTAAACGGCGGTATTGAGGTAGTGATGCACGAGGGTAAGGCCTACGTGCCCGCGTTGTTCTTTGTTTCTAAATTAAAGCAGGACGCGGAGATAGATGAGTACGGCAATGTGTTTATATATTCAGGGGGTAACTGATGCTGTCGGGAAAATGGTATATAGGCGACGAGAATCTTGCGGATGCGCATTCGATACGTCGCAGTGTGTTTATAGAGGAACAGGGCATCGATCCCGCTATAGAAATGGACGCGGATGACGCGTTTGCATTGCATTTGGTTATATATGACGAGGAAAAGCCCGTGGCTACCGCGCGTATGCTCACGGAATATACGGACGACGGAAACGAAGCCGTAATCGGCAGGGTTGCGGTACCAAAGGATCTGAGGGGAAAGAAATACGGCGATTTTGTTATGCGTGTGATGATACGCACAGCATTTGATATGGGCTTTAAAAGACAAATAGTTCATTCACAGACGGCTGTGAGGG
>CAYURR010000088.1:0-11797 GCA_964446745.1 uncultured Defluviitaleaceae bacterium
GCTACAATTGATGGGAAAGCCGAGCCGCTTTATACACCGGCAATTTTACATAACGATTGTACTTATGTTCCATTACAATTTATTGCCGGAAGTCTAAAAAAACCTACTTGGTTCTTACTTGGAATGGCTCAAACCGGAATTACTGAAAGGTTTAATAATCTGAAGGTGAAACTTGATACCCCCAACTTAGAATATTTTAAGGATATGGACAAAACCCTTATTCAAAGAAATTTAGTCGAGATTGAACAGCAAATTAATAACACCACATTCATAGGGCAAGTCGGACGCTATGCGATGTTTCAGAGTGCGTACATAACACTTGTGTCTGAATGAACAATCGTGGCTGCATTGCTAGCCATATCTCTCTTGCTAATTTAATTGCTTATGTTTTAATCCGCTATCATATCTCCTCATTCCAAAAACTCCTTCTCTGATTTTTATATCAGATTTGAGTTCTCGACTAAACTAAAAGTGTAGCAAACCGGATATAAAAAAGCAAAGCTTATCTACAATATTTGTAGATAATAGCTTTGCTTTTGACATATCACTCTTTTCATGCTCATTCAGGAAAAATCGTTTGTTAAGTGCTCCTTATACCCTCTTCTGAACCTTATATTATGCCCTTCTCAGCAGCAATATCCCTCAATACTTTCCCGATACGCTCAAAATGAGCAATAGCATCATCATCATCCGCGAAGCAGGCTGTGACTATGCGGATATGTCCCTCGCCCTCTGCCCCGTAAGGAGTGCCTTGATTGACCATAATTCTTGCACCCTCCATGATACGGTTGCAAACATATTCGGCTGTCCCCAATCGGCTGATATTCAACCACGTAAGAATCCCGCTTTCGCTTTTGCGTAGTGTTACCCCCGGTACTTTGCTGAATACCTCGAAGGCAAGGTTTCTGCGGCGTTCCAGTCTTTCGTAATTGGATGCAAGATGAGCATTGTCCTTTATAGCCGCAATCGCACCGATAGACGACAATGTACACGAAGCCCCAAGTACATTGACTGCCCCTCCGTACAACACATCCATGATGTGGTCGTCCGCATAAATATAACCGATACGTAGTCCGCTGAGACCCAGCCCCTTTGATATGGAACACACCGTAAGTGTACGTTCCCACATTCCAGGCAGCGTGCATGGATGCACAAACTCTATCCCATCATAAATATGATCCTGAAAGGCTTGATCTGAAACTAAAATGAGATCGTTATCGACGATGAACCTGCATAAAGCCTCTATACCTTCACGGCGAAATACGGTGGTTGTGGGGTTATTCGGATGTGAAATCAGAACCATCTTGGTTTTTGGTGTGAGTCGCTTCTCAAACTCCGCAATATCCGGCTGGTAATTGTCCTCCTCCTTTAGCGGCACAGGAACAGTCACCGCGCCCAAAAGCTTAGGGTTCAAGAAGTTGCTGGGATAACTGGGATCTGGCACCATTACCTCGTCGCCTTCAGTCAAAAAAGGCATCATCGAATACAATAGGCCGCTGTCCGAGCCGGGAGTAACGATAACATTACGGCTCGGGTCTATTTTTAGCCCCGTTTGTTTGCTGATCTCCTCCGCCAACACTTCACGCAATTCATACTGTCCGATCGGCATTACGTAATGCGCCGGAAAACCCGTGTCTATTGCTTCTTTCATGGCGTTTTTGACGGACTCTGGCAAGGCCGGATCCGGGAAAAACGGGTCAGCCCACGCCATCACCGCACCGCCGGCTTTCACGAAATTCCCCGCACCCTCCCCAACATCCGCTTTCGCAACCTTCAAAAAAAGCCCTCCCTGCAAATCACAGAAACGACGGTTCATCTTTGACTTTATATCCATATGTTATCCCCTTACTTTTGGTATATGTGCAGAGAGCACCCTACATGAGTCTTGTGTAATCAATATGTCATCCTCGATGCGAATTCCGAAGCCGTATTCCGGGAAATACACACCCGGTTCGCAGGTTATCACCATACCCGGCTCTAACACATCCATGTCCCCTGGGTCGTGTGCATCGAGCCCCATGAAGTGACAAACACCGTGAGGCAGGTACTTTGCCGCCTCATTCTTTAACGTTATCAGCCCTTTTTTGGTCAAAAAAGGTGCTAGAACACCGCGAGCGGCATCAAGCGTTGCCTTATGATCCGCCTGAGGTCGCAAATAATCTTCGATCAGATATTGCTGGCTTTCGAGCACAGCGTTGTAAAAATAGTCCTGTAATGGGTTGAATTTTCCGGAGACAGGGTATGTACGGCTTATGTCCGAGGCGTAAAACCCGTACTCGGCACCAACGTCCACAAGTAACAGGCTGTCGTCCTCTAAACGGCCGTTTTTGCCGGAATAGTGGATCAACGCGCTGTTTTTCCCAGAGGCTATGATGGAAGGAAATGCAAAACCCCGCCCACCGGCAAGTGCCGTGCCGAAGTTGAAATATGCTTCCATTTCATATTCGTACCGCCCGGGTGCAACCTCTTTTGTCATTGCCTCTAAGCCTTTGGCGGTAATGTCTATGGCCTTCGTTATCAATGCAATTTCATCATCGGTCTTGATCCGGCGATTTTTGGCTATGATAGGACTGATACTTTTTATATTGACATACGGCACGCGCTCTTTTATGAGTTGCGCCCATTCAATCGCCTTTCCGTCGCTTGCGAGTCCTCTGTTTGTAAAGTCCATATATACATCGTCAATACTTCGCCGCAAGGCTCGCGATACATACCATTCCAAGTCGTCAATAAAGCTTATTTGCTTTATACCCGTGACTGCCGCGGCTTCGTCCTCAGAGGGCTGGTTTCCGAAATGCATGCGCATATGCTCGTTTTGCCTGGCGATAAAGAGCCTTACATCCGCATCCCCGTCGGTTTTGGTTATCAAAAGTGCAGCGTTGCTGTTTTCCCATCCGGTCAGGTAAAGGAAATTGCGATTAGGAAAAAAAGGGTAATCTATATCCCATGACATTGCCACCTGTTTACCTGAAAACAATAAACCGATCGAATTGGGTTTCATTTCTTTCATGACTTCCGTTAAAGCTGATGTGTTCATTTCCTTCACTTTATTGCCTCCAATAGCTTTAAAAGGAACTCATAAAATCGATAGAAAGACGGTATATTGAGCCATTCGTCTGCCGTGTGCATCGCTCTGTATTCGGGGCCCATGGCGAGGATATTCAAATGCGGCATTTTGTTTTTTATGACACCGCATTCAAGTCCCGCATGAAGCCCCTCTACGCTCGGCTCCTTGCCGTACAGAGCACGGAAAACACCCACAGCCTTATCAAGCAGCGGCGAATCCTTTTCATATTCCCAGCCCGAATATTCGCCGGTTACTTCCATAGTTGCTCCGAATATACGCGCGATCAATTCGACCTTACGTTTGAGTATCGCTTTACGGAAATTGTCAGATGAACGCAAGGACATTTTTATTTCGAGGTTGTCCCCGGTGGTGACGGCGGCAAAATTGGTTGAGGTTTGGATAAGCCCGGGCATATCGGCCGATAGATATGAAATACCGTGGGGAAGTAACAGCATCAAGTCAATAACGGCATTTGAGTCGTCTTTTGTCAAAGCCTCTTTTGTCTGGACTTCATTAGCGGTCGCCGGTGACAATTCTATCTCAATGTTCGGATCGGCACTTTTCCATGAGTGTTTAATGTCCTTTGAAATGCTCTCGATATCGGGCTTTTCGGAGAGTACAAATGTCGCAGAGGCTTCACTTGGAATGGCATTGTCCGCGCCGCCTCCCACTATGGAGACTAACTGCAATCCGTAATCTCGTAGGCTATCCAATATGGTAGCCATAATAACGTTGGCATTGGCACGCTCCTTGCCAATATCCATACCCGACGAACCACCCTTTAGCCCTGAGATTTTTATCTTGTACCCGGCAGCACTGACCGTTTCGCGATCGAGTTTCCTTGAAAGCTTGACACGGCATCCTCCCGCACAGCTTACAAGGAATACTCCCTCCGGCCCCGCATCCATGTTTATCATATACTTCGAATGCAACGAACTCACATCCAAAGCGGACGCTCCGATAAGACCGACTTCCTCCTGCACGGTGAATACACATTCAAGCCTTGGGTGGTTAAGTGTTTTGTCTGCCAATATAGCCAGCATATAAGCGACGGCAACTCCGTCATCTGCCCCGAGGGTAGTACCATCTGCTCGTAAGATGTCACCTTCACGAATGAGCTTTATCGGCTCGGTCAACATATCTGTGGTGACATGGCTTTTTTTGGCTGCGATCATGTCCAAGTGCCCCTGTAACATTACTCCAGGCGCGTTTTCGTATCCGGCAGTAGCGGGTTTCGTCACTATCAAGTTATGCAGACTGTCCCGAATGCACGTAAGTCCTTCTATGGCCGCAAAGCTTTCAACATAATCCGCTATTTCTTTTTCATGCCCGGACACATGAGGTATCGCGCAAATGTCTTCAAAATAGTCCATTATTGTTTTCATATCAAAATAAGCTCCGTTTGTCTGTCTGCAATATAATGAACCGTATCGCCGTCGAAATATATGTCCGTCTCTATGCATGTCATTAGGCTCTCGCCGTTCCATTCGGGGATTTTTACGGTAGCGTTCAGTTCCAGAGAATAAACGGTCGATGGGTGAAATTCAGGCTCGCCGTGGACATCAGCCTTTTGATTGCCGAAACGCCCGATGCTTGGGCCGGGAGCGTGAGCAAAAACCCCGAGTGGATGGGTGTAGATGCACGGTGTTATTCCCTCGTCTATGGCTTGTTTCCGCGCCTGCTCCAATACGTCGTTACCGGTTTTACCGACCTTTATCAATGAACAAACGATGTCTTGAAGTCTGTTGGCTGTTTTCAATGCGTTTTTAAGCCCTTCGGGAGCCTCTGTTTCGCCCGGCCGAAGTATGTATGCAAGCTTCTGTGTGTCCGTACATAAACCTAAATAGTCTATCCCCATATCGCAGTGCAATATATCTCCCGGCATAATGGTAATACCCTCGTTGTGCATACCCGGCTCACCGTGGCGGAACACAGCACATGAAGCCTCAAAAGACGGCATCACACCGAGATCCGACATACGCTGGCTCATGAAATATCGAGCATCATCGACTGTTGATTTGCCCGGGATTATAACATCGGGGTTAAAGCACTCGGCTATGATTCCGTGTGCAATGCCTACAACGTCATTGTAAACAGCGATTTCAGCTTTGCTCCTTGTTTCCATCCATCTGACCCCAAGCTCAGTCGCTGAAATAAGCCTTTCGGCATATTCACCCAATGCATTTTTTAGAGCATTGTAATTGGATAACGTGAGCCCGTCGCAATAAGGATGACTGCAGTCGGTATTTATACCGATCTTCTTGGGATTGTAGGCTTCTACAATGCTTTTGACATATTCGAGCGCGGACATACTTGGAGGGGTGATCTGTTTCCCCTTCCAGTCCGTTGATGTTATACCGTAGAATTTATTTAAGTATATATGCTCAATGCCCGATGGCCTTGAAACAGTCTGAGCCTCAACAGTACCGTCGGGCAGCAAGGAAAACACCAATATCATTTTCCCCCTTGCGTTCTGGAGGCATGGCGGGATCAACGTTTTTGTAACCGGATCCTCGTTTTGTTCGTCTGTCATGACGATCCACATATCAAAGCCTGTTTCCTTCATAACTATGGGCAATATGGTTTTCAATCTGTCTTTGATATTGTCCTCCATAAATTGTTCCCTCTCGCGAATGGGTAAAACCTTTATCATATATAGTCCCCTCTCATCCCGTAACCGCTTTATCACATGCTGCAAAATGCCCCGGTACGATTTCCTTCAATGTAAAAATGCTCGTCTTGCACTTTTCTGTAGCATAAGGGCATCTGGGAGCAAACTTACAACCCACCGGAGGCAAGTTGATAGGGCTTTGAATATCTCCGCTGATAGGAAACTTCTTGCGCCCTCGCTCAACTACGGGATCGGGTATCTGGATAGCCGACAGCAAAGTTTTTGTGTACGGGTGGAAGTGGTTCTCGTAAAGACTCTCGGTCGGTGCGATCTCCACGATCTCCCCGAGATACATTACAGCTACCCTATTGGAAACGTATTTCACCATCGCGAGGTCATGAGATATAAACATATATGTAAGCCCCAGCCTGCTTTGCAACTCGTTCAATAACTTTATAACCTGCGCTTGAACAGAAACGTCCAACGCTGAGGTAGGCTCGTCACAGACTATGAAGCGCGGATCAACGGCAAGTGCTCTGGCTATGCCGATACGTTGCCTCTGTCCGCCGGAAAATTCATGAGGAAAGCGTCGGCCGTGTTCCCTGTGCAAGCCGACCATCTCCAAGAGGTCATCGACACGCTGGCTCATTTCCTTACTTGTGCCTAAATTGTTGGCTTTCATGCCCTCCATGATGATGTCACGCACGGTCATACGCGGATCCAGCGACGAATAAGGGTCTTGGAAAATCATCTGCACTTCCTTGTGATATTGCTGACGTGCAGTTCCGCGCAATGTCTTTAACGGCTTGCCTTCATAGAACACATCGCCGCCTGTAGCGGCATATATACCCTTTACCGCGCGACCCAGGGTGGTTTTCCCACAGCCGGACTCGCCCACGAGACCTAATGTCTCACCTTTATCGATTGCAAGATTTATATTGTTGACGGCAAATACCGTATTCTTTTTGTCCAGTTTAAAGTGTACGCTTAAATCCTTTAACTCCATTATCCGCTCACTCATTTTTTGACCTCCTATTGCTATTAGGATCGTAGCCAAACTGTTCACGAACATCTTTGGCTCGTTCATCCATAAGCCAGCAACGTACGTTGTGGGTGCCGGTCAAGTCTGTTTGCGGCGGGCTCTGCTCATAACAAACAGCCATCGCATACTCACATCTGAGACAAAACGGACATCCGGCCGGCAATGAAGTCAGATTGGGAGGGGTACCCTCTATAGTCGCAAGCTCTTGATCGGCATTCGCATCCAACCGAGGAATGGCCTTCAGCAAGCCCCTTGTGTACGGGTGCATCGGATTATAGAAAATCTCGTCACTGGTGCCTGTCTCCACGAATTCGCCCGCATACATTACACCGATTCTGTCGGCGCAAGAGGCCACAATGCCCAAGTCATGGGTAATAAGCACAATAGCGGATTTCAACTCGGATACGAGTTGAATAAGCATATTGAGTACCTCAGTTTTTATTGTCACGTCCAAAGCCGTTGTCGGCTCGTCGGCAATAAGTAGTTTCGGACGGCAAGCCAAAGCAAGGGCGATCATAATCCTTTGACGCATACCGCCGCTGAACTGGAATATATATTGCTTCAACCGTTTTTCGGGATCGGGAATTTTTATCATTGTCAGTAACTCGATGGCCGTTTCCCTTGCACGTTCTTTTGTCATGCTTCCGGTGTTTTTTATCCAAGATAGAATCTGCTCACGAGCGTTTGTTTGGGACAAAGCCTTTTCGATATCCGTTCGCCATTTCGTTAGTTGAGTAGCGTTCGGACGGAAATTTTCATTGAGCCACTCGGTTACAACCGTTTGTTTGTTGTTGGCCGCGTTTATTTCATTGAGCAAATTGTCGGCGAACTTCTCCATTTGCGCTTTAGTAAAAACAAAATGCCTCATCAGAACTCCGATTATCTGATCACCGATACGCATTGTAGGGTTCAGAGCTGTCATGGCATCCTGAAATATAACGCTGATGTCCCTGCCTCTTACGAGCTCAAGCTCTTTCATCGGCAATGTAGCTAAATCCTTACCGTCGAATAGCATTTGACCTTGGGTTATAACCCCTGACGTGAGCCTGACAATCGATTGCGTGAGCACGCTCTTACCGCTGCCGGATTCACCTACAATCGCCATAACCTCGCCGCTTTTAACCGTGTACGAGGCTCCTCTGATAGCCGTTACCACACCTTTGTATGTATGGAAGTCCACCTTTAAATCCTTGACTGTTAATAATGTATCCTGTGCCATAAACTCACCTCCTCAGTTTGGGGTCAAGAGCATCCCTTAGCGAATCGCCTAAAAGCTGTATGCATAACATCGTGCCGGCCAATAGGGCGGACGGCCAAATTAGCTGCCAAGGGCTTAGCGTGCGGACGTTCATGCCGGAGCGTATCAATGAGCCCCAACTCACGTCACTGGTTCCGAGGCCGATGAAGCTCAAAAATGCCTCTGAAAACATGGCCTGCGGGATAGCAAGCGTTATAGCAACGAGCACAACGCTTAAAATATTGGGTAACAAATGGTTGAGCATTATGTTTATCGGTTTAACGTTAAGAGACTGTGCCGCCATTATGTAATCTTCGTTTTTAAGTTGGAGTATTTGCCCCCTGGTTAATCTCGCTGTATTGAGCCAGCCCGTGGCAACAAGCGCGAAAATAATCGTATATACGCCCCTACCCAAAATAACTTGGATAGCCAATACAACAATCAAGTACGGGATGGCAATAAGCACGTCGATAGTACGCATAATGATCATATCGACCTTGCCGCCAAAGTAACCGGCTATAGAGCCGACGATGACACCTATCGCGGCTTGCATAAACGCCGCCGTAAAACCAACCAAGAACGAAAGTCTTCCACCCATCCAAGCCTTTGTAAACACGTCATGCCCAAATCTATCGGCACCCATTAAATGTTTCGCCGATGGCGGTTTGTTTATAGACGCGGCTTTTATACCGACGATGAGGTCTTTATTTATTGCAGGGATGATAAGGCAGCCCAAAAAAATCAATACCAAAACGGTCAAGCAAATGATTGCCGCCTTTGAGGAAAAAAAACGCCGTGCAACATCACCCCAAAACGAGATGTGAGCATAACCGCTTAAATCTCTATCCTGCTTGGGGCCTACATGGCGAAACAACCTGCTGTTTTCTGCATCCATATAATTGCCTCCTATATTATTTTGACAGGCGTATTCTCGGGTCGATAAACCCATACAAAATATCAACTATGAGGTTTGCAACGATGAGGAACGTGCCAAATAGAACCGTAAGCCCCATAACGAGGCCGTAGTCTCTGTTTGTAATGGATTCCACGAAATAACCACCCAGACCCTTGATATTAAAAACCGACTCAACGACAAATGTACCGGTCAGCAAAGTGGCTGTGATCGGCCCTAAAACCGTAACAACCGGCAACAATGCGTTGCGTATTTGATGCTTTATTATTATTGTAGATTTTTTCAGTCCTTGAGAGTTCGCCGTCTTGATGAAGTCCGCGCTTTCGAGCTCGATGATCGATGTACGCATGAGCCTAGATAGCATAGCTATCGTTCCGAGGGATAGGCAAAACGTAGGTAATATCATTTCCCGGATAGTGCCAAAGCCGGTTGTCGGCAACCATCCTAAAACATTACCAAGCAGCGTAACGAGCGAAACGGCAACGATAAAGCTCGGAACGGAAACGCCTATGAGAGCGATAACGATAACAACCTTATCCCAAGCTTTTCCGCGGTTTAAGCCGGCTATCGTACCCATTCCGATACCCATCATAACTGAAAATGCGAGGGCGCAAAGGCCGAGCTTCATGGACTGGGGCAAGCCGTTACCTGTTTTCGGATCAAAAATCATTGTAGTGACAAGTCGCCCGGGATATGCAATCGACTCACCCATGTTTAGCTGTGAAAGATTTTTTATATATATGAGATACTGACTAAAAAGCGGCTTATCCAGTCCGTAAAGTGCCCTTAACGTGGCTCGTGCCTCCGGACTGAGTTTTGGATCGGAAAACAATCCGTCGGGAATAAGCTTTAGCAAAAAGAACGTGGCAGTGACTAAGATAAATATTGTTAATACAGATATTATTAGACGCCGTAATATATACTTTGTCATAAACTCCCTCACTTTCGTGAAATGAAAGGTATTTAAAAACAGGGGAAAAACTCATTTGGTTTTTCCCCTAAAATGTGCAATTTATTTAACTGTCACGAATGTGTAGTCGTGGCGAGCACCCATGTCACGAATGCCTAAGTTGTTCACACGGCTATTCTTGAGTGTCGCGTATCCGCTAAAGTTAAGTGTGATAAACGGACCATATTTCAAGAGATGATCTTCCGCCTTCAAAAGCAATTCCGCTCTCTTGTCGAAATCGGTCTCGGCAGCGATATTATCCATGTATTCTACAAAAGTGTTGTACTGATCATGGTTTGCTTCCGGCCATCCGGTTGCAAACAGATTCGATGAAAAGACCTCGTAAATGCTCGTCGCATCAGCGTAATCAAGTCCCCAACCCATAATCAAAAGGTCGTAGTCACCGGAAATGATGCGGCTGTCACGGACATTAAATTCTACCGGTTCTACCTCGATCTTTATCCCCAAGGTTTCTTCGCAGGAGAGGCGGATGAAGTCGCAAATGGTAACGACGTCTGTGTTTGACGCGCAAACAAGGGTGATAGTCGGGATTTGTGATGCGTCTGCATAACCAAGCGTATCCATTGCTTTTTTCAGATACTCTTTTGCTTTTGCCTCGTCAGCAGTAACCGAGAACGGGCTTGTATAACCGCCACGTTTTCTACCCGCATCAAAGGTCTCGCTTGCGGCGTTGTTGAGCGGCGTGTGACCGGGAACAACCTGAGCTGTTGCAAAGATCGTCGGGTCTACAATGACCTGCGAATAAAGCACGGTGCGGTCTATCGCGTACGATAAAGCCGAAATGAAATCGCGGTTTGCAAGCAAGTCTGAAATCGCCTTGTTTACCACTTGGCCGTCAGCATTGCGGCGGGACTGATTTGTCAGGATATAACGCCAGCTCGAACCTTCCTCGGAAAAGACTTGGTCGGCCATGGTCTGATAATATTCACTCGAAGCCTTTGCAACGTCCACCTTTCCCTCGCGGAACATGTTAACCCTTGGCTCGACATCCTTTACTATGTAAAGCTCAACCGCATCAAGCTTGATGTTATCCTTGTTCCAGTAGTTCGGGTTCTTAACAAGTCTGACTGATTCGTTGTACTTCCAATCCTCTACCATAAAGGGGCCGTTGTAAGCCATCAAATCTTTCGAAGAACCGTACTTGATGCCGTTTGCTTCAAAAATGTCCTTTTTGATAGGTGCAAAGTATGTCGATGAAAAGTTTGTCAAGTACCATGGGCGAGCACCCTCGAGCTCAACCACGAGTGTGCGGTCATCCTTTGCGGTTACGCCCAGTGTATCGGTGACGGCTTTAAGGTCGTCGCCTTTTTTGCCTTCCTTTACCGCTGCCTTAACTGCTGGGTAGTTCTTTAGCCCTTCGAAGAAAAGCGTAACCTTCGAAGCTTCATCGCGGTGGAATATCGTTTTCCAAGAATATTCGAAATCTTGGGCTGTTATCGGGGTACCGTCACTCCAGCAAGCATCGTCACGAATTACAAATGTCCATGTTATGTAATCGTCTGTCGAGTAGCTTGCAGCCATACCCGGCAAATACTCTCCGTTGTGCTCGCGTAACAGCGCTTCTGTGGTTCCTTCTGCGACCGACGCTGTGTAGTCTGCGGTGTTTTGCTGCGAATCAAGGGTTTCTATATCTTGATCCAATGCTATACGCAACACATTGTCTGATGTAGCGGTTTCTTCAGCTGTTGCGGTATTCTCTGTCGTTGTGGTAGTTTCAGCCTCTGTTGCCTTATCCTCAACCTTCGCTTCTCCAGCGGGTGCCTGAGCAGTGCTCGGTGAAGATTGCCCTCCACACGCCGTGAGCATCATGATTAAGACTAATGCAACACTTAAAAAAACATTGGTTCTCTTCATTACTTTTTCTCCTTTCTGGAATAAATTTATGAAATTCACAAAGAAATGAGAATCATAACGTTATTAGCTCGATGTAAAGTGGATTTTCATTCATAATCCAATG
>CAYURR010000089.1:0-11717 GCA_964446745.1 uncultured Defluviitaleaceae bacterium
TGAGCGACCCAGTGTATCGAGCAACCAAAAACTTAGCAGGATATTTCAATCCACGCTCCCGCGAAGGGAGCGACCAATATGGGCAATTGTAATTGCAAGCCCCAAAACTATTTCAATCCACGCTCCCGCGAAGGGAGCGACATATCAATACATTCTCCACATAAAGGATAATAATGAATTTCAATCCACGCTCCCGCGAAGGGAGCGACGTTGTAATTTTCGTCCGCATAAGTATTTTCAATTAATTTCAATCCACGCTCCCGCGAAGGGAGCGACTTTTGCCTAAAGTACAAACAGGGGCGACCGTGGAATTTCAATCCACGCTCCCGCGAAGGGAGCGACAGCGAGTTTGTAAAAATGTTTAATGCCTTGTTTAATTTCAATCCACGCTCCCGCGAAGGGAGCGACACTATGACCTTCTTGGTTCCCTCGTCGAGCTGCGATTTCAATCCACGCTCCCGCGAAGGGAGCGACAGCAAAAATAACCAATCAAACAACCAATATATCCAAATTTATATCCAAACTATCCAAAAACCTGATCCTCTCCCCATTTCCCCACAGCCCCAATCCCTACATACTCTCCCCAAATCACCCTCCACACCAATACTACCCGGTGCGAAACCCCTGGCAAATCTATGATCACTTCCCATTCGCACCGGCTGTTGTCTAAGCTCTCGCCATCCCGCTACACCATCAACGTCCCATCCAAGTCCGTCGAAGGCTTCGCGCCTACGTGTTCGACCTTGTTTTGATAATTGCTGCCGAGGTAGTAAAATCTCAGACTATCCACTTCTTTATCTATAATTCCTTCGAGCTTGTTCTGTAGCACCTTAAATGTCGCGGGGTCTATGATGCATTCGAATACGGAGTTTTGGACGCGTTGGCCGTAGTCCTGGCATTGCTTGGCGACCTTGCGCAGTCTGCGCTTGCCGCCATCGGATTCGGTGGATACGTCGTAAGTGATTAATACAAACATAGAATCATCTACTTCCAAAAGAATGGTGGATATTCGTCTATGTCGCCGCGGATGCGGCGGGCGAGTAAAAGGGCTTGGGTATATGGCACTAGACCCCATGGGATCTTTTCGTTCAAGAACGGATGCGTTATTTCCTCCTTCTTGCGCGTCTGCCAGCTGCCGAGGATGGACCTGCGTGTGTCATCGTCCATGACAACGCCGCCGCTCTCTGTCAATGTAAAGCCCTTGACCTTCACCTCTGACTTATTTATCAGCGTGAGCACAAAGCGGTCGACCACGATAGGTCTCAACTCCTCCATTACATCCAGAGCCAGTGAGATCCTACCGGGCCTATCCCTGTGCAGAAAGCCTACGTACGCATCTAGGCCTACGGCTGTCAACGCCGCGGATACATCATGCGCCAATAGCGTATACAGAAACGAAAGCATCGCGTTCACGGCATCCTTAGGAGGGCGCTTGCTACGACCGGAGAAAACAAAATCCTCCTTCTGCTGCAAGATTAAGTGGTTAAAGACACCGAAATATGCCTTGGCGCATTCGCCCTCGATGCCCCTCATGCTGTCCAAGTCATCGGAGGCTTTGATCGCTTCTATGCCGAACTTGAGCTCGTCCGCTGTTCTTTGGAGGCGTTCGCAATCCAACCTCAGCGGATAATCTCGGATGGCGCGATTGATCACGCTCCTGCTGTTATGAATCTTACCTATTAAAAAATTACGTGCGTATTCCGCGCTTTTATGGATATCGTCGGAGTGTCGGTACTGTGTCTTTCGCAGGATGACATTGCCGGCCTCCTTGCCTACGACCTTTACGAGAAAACGCCCGTTTTGACTCATAAAGCTCAGCGCGATCTTATACTCAGCGCATTTTGCCATCAGTGCGGGGCTGGCACCTGTGTAGCCGAAGGTGATGATACTCTCGAGGTTGTGTAGCGGGATGCGCTTGACCTCTTTGTCATCCTGCAGCACCACGACATTTTCCCCGTCGAGGCTTAAATAACTGGACGGCGTCAGCACATACAGGGTGTTTTGCATAATTCTCAAGCGCTATTCCCCCTCCGTATAAGCTTGCATATATTCCCTTACCGTTTTAGTCTTACTGAGCTTGGGCAGGCATATATCCGCCAGGGAGCAGTTCTTGCATGCCTTTGTGGGTTTAACCTTCGGGGTATGGGAGCGTGCGAATAGGTCGTGCATCTCGGATAGCATCTGTCGGACGCTCTCGCGCAGGCCGTCGGATATCTCAACTTTTTCGCGCCTGCGCGGTTCGCCGTAATAGATATATCCCACGGGTATCTTGCATAAAAGCATCTGCTCAAGGCACATGGCCTGGGCAGCCAGCTGCACCTCGTCGATGTTATCGGGCTTGGCCTTGCCGCGTTTGTATTCCACGGGCACGACTGTATATAAGCGGTCCTCGCCGAATACATGCACACCACGCTCATCCTCGTGAAATTCCACCACGTCGCATACGCCGGAAATACCCAGCTCTGCACTACTCACATTCAATCCGCGAACGGTCAGAACCTTGCCTCTGCGTTCACGGATTTCTGCGTTATGTGTGCGCTCGTGTAGGATGTGCCCCTCGACTGTTAGGACATTCTCTTGCCATTGCTGTTCGATATGTATCAAAGCCCATTGCCTGCGGCAGAAGGCGAAATGCTGTATGCCCGACAGCGGTAATAGTTCATCATCGGCATACATATCATCTGCCTTCGTAAACCTGAGGGATCAAATCCGGCAGATCCTCTGTAGTGATGGTATAGTCTTCGATCGATCTGGGCTCATTGATGCCCTCGCTTAATGCAATCTTCAATGAGCGGTGCACCTTTGCTGAGGAATACTGACCGCTTTCGCAGTTGTGCGTCCACCAATAGACCTTGTGAACCTCCATGCTACCCTCGGGTCTTGCAGACGACGCGTCGTTCTCAAATAGTGTAATCAAAGCCTGCTTGAGTTTTTCTGCGTCCGCGTCGCTAAAGCCGGTCTTTTTAGCGAGTTGCGGGTTTATGCTGCCGTAGAAGACATAATTCGCACTATCGACCCTGTGCTTCAAACCCATGGTGTCCTCGGTCTTCTTGTTTATATCTTTTGCGTTGTCTATGCTGTTTACGCTTTTGACGATCTGCATTGAGCTGATGTTGATGGGGCATAGGCTCACAGCCGCATGGATGGAAACAGGTCCTCTCACACCCACGGACACATCGACACCCTTGAATGCGAACACCTGGCCAAAGGCTCGTACGTCGTACCAGGACTCGGTTGCCATCATCGCAAGCTTGTCTGCGTCTTTGATCTTACCCACTACCGATTCAACGCGAGACTTAATGCTACGGTGCTCGTCCACGCGGTTGTCGTCGGATTGAATCAAGATATTTTCGTTCATCATCATGATCCGATTGCGTATCTTGCGCTTGATGCATACATCGGATATCTCGCCGAGCCCGTCATAGTTTACCCTCGGACGGTTCCCGTTCAGCGGATCGCCGTTCGGGTTCGCGTTCTTGACGTTGATGATTACTGCAAAGTCGATCTTATTCGATATGCTTCCCATGATTAATTATCCTCCTTTTTGCGTAACGCCTCTCGTTGGCAATAGAATCCCAATAAAAACTCCCCGCTCAGCGGGCCATTATCCATAAAATGATCAGGTTCAAAGTTGTTTATTATCTCGGTAAATAGGTTTTCATAGAAATTTCTGGACTTGCCGTTCAGTTGTGACCTATATGGCGCGATAGCCTTGTATATGATCTGCCATACTTTATATGGCTGGGATGAAAAGCTGCTCATATACCGCATCGCATTTGTTTCACGGTTCACCTCGGCTTCGTACAGCACTCTTGCCTCCAACTTATCCGCCACGGCCAACAGCCGCCCGTACAGATAATCCCTCGTGTGTCTGCCCTCCTCCAATGCCATTTGGTAACACCTCTCCTCGTATAATTTATTGTATAGAGCGCATGCAACACTCAATATCCGTTCCCATTCCCAGTTCTCGTGGCCGAGCGGGTTACGTGCCCTTTGCACTGCGAGGTTTACGATATCAGCGGACAATCGTAAATCCCCCACAATGCACCGGATGATACGCTCACGCACGTTGTTCTTGAGCTTCTCGTCCGATTTACCGTTGGATTTGCCAAATACCCCGAGCGCTATGTCGTTAGGGGAGGGGGCTCCCATGTAGCGTATGGGCTTTTTATCGATCTTGCGGTAATGGATCCACGTGCAGGTGCTATGCCATTTCTTTATGCGCTCGAGAAAATCCGAGCCGGATAAAAGCTTATACATGATCACGCTGAGGCGCCCCGTGGTGGCCGAGTCCAAACCCAAAACCACGATATCGTCCTTGAAGCCTAAATCCTGTTTGTATCCGGCCATTGCGTTGTTCAAACGCCTTGCGTAAGCCTCGGCTGTGTCGATCACGACCTCATCATCTTGTAGGTCGTTGTAAAAGTCGTATCCGTCCGCAACCAGGCTTGGTATCGGTTTATCGGTGGTGGACCAGGCCACAAAGGTCTGGGGGCCGTCGCCGTTTTTAAATCCCTGCCGATCCACTAGCCAGCGCAATGCATTATGAGCCTTTTGTGAGACCTCGAAGCCGATGCTCGCGGCCTGTCTCGGGTCCGTAAATCGCCCGCGATATGTATAATTAGTTTTATCGTTCGCGGAGATGATCTTCGCGGCGTCGCCGCTGTTGCGGATCTTCTTCGAGTGGCTGCCTATATATGGAAGTGTCTCACCCGTGATCATGCATAGATCGCAATCCGTTCGGGTGTTCAGATAAAAGTCTATAAAACTGTCCCAAAGCGTTCGATCCCACCAGAGTTCGGGGTGTGGATCGCCCTGTTTCTCGACGGCAAAGCGCACAAATGCCTCGCTCTGTCCGCCGGAACCCTTTTCTTCTCCGTCGTCGTTGGCCTTTGGATTGTATGCGGTGGTCACGCCGAAGATCGCGGGCTTGTCCTCCTTCGAGCCGGTCCAGTTTTCCATGATCATGCCCGTTGCGTCGAGACAGATGATCTTAAACTCGACGAGGTCCGTGATCAGTTGGCTCTTAGAGAGGTAGTTAAACACGGCCTGCAGCTTGCTGTTATTCGGATCGGCCTCGGCCCATTGGCTCAGCTGTGCGATATATTTCTCAAAATACTCTGCGGACTTGCGACTGCAATAGCGTGTGAAATCCCCGGCGACATATGAGAGCTTGTCGAAGAGCGGGTGCGGATATATCGCGCTGCCCGAGCGGCTCGCGGATTCCTCCGTACACGGTATGATCGTTTCTGCATCATCCTTGCCGATTACAAAAGCGCGCAGAAAGTTTCCGTTTATATCCAACACAACCTCGATCTGTGCGTTGTTTGTGGTGTGGCATATCGGTATCAGCGGCAGCTTGTCCTTCTCTCGCTTACCAATCACATCGCTGCAGTTCTCATAGGTCTCGTATAACTTTTGCAGAAAGCTCATACCATCTCACCTGCCTCTGCCGGTAACGTAGATGGGAAAAACTTGGGGGTCATGGGTTTGATCTCGCGCCTGAGGCTGCATGCGCTTGGGGCAATGAACTCGATGATCCCATTGTCCATGATTGCAGCGGAAAACCGGGTACATAGCTTGTTGACACCGGTTTCGTCCGGGTAGTCAAAGCCATGGAACATCATGCCGAAACTCAATCTACCGTAGTCGTCATAGAAGCCCTCGTCTTCACCAAACACGCAGGGCTCCACATAACCCTGACACTCACGCGTACCCAAGAAGATATCCCGCCTACCGCCGCGCTCGATCATGCGGTTCGCGATAGCCATGTGCTTGTTGTCGTTGCGGTCCTTTGTGAAATCCGGCCTGTGCGGGTTCCATTCAAAATGCGCGAGGACCTGATACTCTACATGGGAGAGATAGGTGTAGATCGCGAGATCGGGTTTTGTGGCATCGTTGTAACGAATGGGTCGCATACTCTTGGTTTCGGTGGTGATCTTGTTCATCACGCGCACCTTGTCGATATACCAGATAAATGTCGGCTTCCAGTATATCGATTCCAAAATACCCTTGAGCGCTTGATAGGTCGGGACCTGATAACTGCATTTCTCGCCGCCTACACGCGTCACGGGGTCCGTAAACAGCGCGTAACGTCCGTAAACCTTGAATTGCACTGTTGTGTTCATAAATCACCTCACACGATTTCATTTTTCATATCCCGGTGCGTGGTGATACCGGCATATAAGTCGTAGTATTCGTCGCTGAGCGCATAGATATTGAGCTTGTCATTGATCAGTCGGATCGCCTGCAGCTTACTAAACAACTCGAACTCATATCTGAACAGATTGACACTGTAACGCTGCGCCTTACGCAATAGCTGATATTGCTCCTTTAGGTCGTAGCTTTCTTGAATGTCGTCTATCAGTTTCACACCGTCGCTGCCAAACGGAACCAGCACGGGGGTCGTGATGCTGTCTATAACCGAGAAATATTCGTTTGCGGTCTTGAAGCTCTGGATCAAAACTGTTTCATTTAGGTTCACATCAGGTATAGCTTGATATGCCTTCCGTCCTGTGTTGTTAGACGAGAGCAGATCGTACAGCTCGGTGTTTAACGGCTTGCAGTAATAGTCCATCTCGTCCTTGAGATTGCTGTAATAGTATTCGAAGTATTGTTTTATGGCCTTTTGGGACATGATGTCACCGTCGTATAGGCTCTTATCGGCCCTCATTTCATTGAGCATCCGGACTGTGATATCACGGCCCTTCTTGATCTCGGGCAGAAAATCAAGGTTCTCATCCTTCGGGTTCACGATAAAGACTTGGTAATCGTGTCCGTCCTCGTTGTCCGAAAAAGGCTTGCATTCGCGGTTGCAGCGTCCGGCGGCTTGTGCGATGCTGTCTAACCCGGTCACGGAGCGTATTACGCAATTGAAGCTGATGTCCACACCGGCTTCGATCAACGGGGTGCTTACGCATACGACCGGCTCGTCTTTGTCCGGCTCAATACGACCGAGCACCTCCATACGGTGGGCAGCGCACATATTTGTACTCAGATGATGCACGTTGCCGATTTCGGATCGCAGAGCGGTGTAGAGCTCCAATGCGACGCGCTTTGTGTTTACGATTACGAGCACTGTCGAGAAGCGCTCGTATTGCTCGACCACAAAATCCTTTAACATATCGATATCGTGTCCGCCGACGATCGTAGCATCGACTGCTCGGTTACGCTTAAAGCCCGCGAAGTATTTCTCCTCGTCGCGGATGATCCGGCTGTCAGGGAGACCACGGAGCGGGTGATCCGGGTATTCGAGGGTCGGCTGGGTGGCTGTGCAGAGCACGGCGGTTGTCTTGCAGATCCCGGTCAGGAAATTGATTGCGCCGTTAAATAGGGAGATGCACTTAATCGGCACGGTCTGGATTTCGTCGAAGATAACAACGGCATTAATTAGGGCTTGCATACGCCGAGCGCGCTTGGAGCCGCTGCCGTATATGCTGTCTAAAAAGCTGACCATTGTGGTAAAGATGATTTGGCTGTGCCAGTTCTGCGAGAGGACTTCACTGGTGTAACTGATTGCGTCCTCTGATATATTGCTGTGATGCTCGAGCAAGATACCCTCTTGTGCTAAAATCCCGGCCACAACCTTTACGTTTTGATCAATGATCGTGATAAACGGCACCACGTAGATGATGCGCTCCTTCTTATGCTCCATGGCATGCTTGATCGCGAAGCGCAGACCCGCCAATGTCTTGCCGGAGCCGCATGGTAGTGTGAGCCTATAGATCGAGCGTTCAGACAAGCCAGCTGCCTCGCATTGTTCGGATATCTCCATGCGCAAGAGATTGATAGCCTTGCCCGAGGGCTTGTTTGACAAATAAGCCTTAAGGCGGCTCAAGCATTCCTCCCATGGCATGAATGCAGCTGGCATTTTGCTGTCGGTCATGAATTCGTATGTATCCTGCCTGTCTGCGTCTAACAAGCAGCTATAGATAAGCCGTGCGAGCAGTCCCAAGCCTAAGAAGAATTCTGTTTTATTATTTTGTGAATATCCCTTTATCCGCTCGGCTGCGAGCAATATTTCGTCGATTGCTTGCTTCATCCTCTGCTTGTCCTCAGTGATGGAAAGGAACTCGGGGCTCAGATTTGCATATGCCTCTTGCTTGCGTGTTTTTTCCTCGGGCTTACGCATGGTGTCCAAATAGACGAAGTGGCCATCCGGTGTAAGCACATCCGTGAGAGTACCGTGATGCGATGCGATCGCCATAGCAAGGACTTGAGCCGAAAGCGCTGCCGCGAAGTTTTTGCCGGTTGGAATGAACGTTTTGTGGATGAATTCTGATATCAGCTGTGCACCAGTGGTCGAATGGGTAATCTCACCGCGCTTGTGCTTGCTGTTTTCATCAGTTAGATATTCTTGAAACGCTGATGTAGATTTACCGATGTCATGATATAACCCAGCAAAAAAACATGCCTGCTCCAGCCCGATGCTTTTGCCCAACTGGGCGGCAAACGTGGCTGAATGCAGGCAATGTGATTCTAGCGATTGTTCTCTGTTTTGGTCCTTTTCAATATGCGCAAGATACAAGTGAAGCCCTCCATTCGGATGTGTAGTAGGGATTGTGAAGAATTCACTATATGTCTGCACATTATAACATAATGTTAGCATTATTCAACAAATAAATACAATATTATTGTTCGGTGGCTTGTGCATACTCCGCGATCTGTAGCGCATCCTTAAGCGATATGTAGATCTCACCCTTAAAGATCAAAGGCATACCATCGAGATATGTCTCAGTGCCCAATATCTCACAGGCTGTATCGGAGACGGCCATAGACGCGAGCGGAGCGGTGCGCTCATTGGTTTTATCGGATGTATCGATCACTATGCCGCCGTCCTCTGCTAATTCATAGCTGAGGTTGTTCATGCCACAAAAAGCGGATGCGGAGACATATTCCATACCGAACAGCTCGTAGACATCGAGCGCGTCTAAATCGGTCTGATCGGGATCGACGGTCTCGCCGTGCGCGTCGGTCAAACGTATAGGCTGTTGACTCTGATCGGGGCTCTTGACATGCGAATAGATGGGCTTGCCCGGTGTGGACTTCGGGAAAATGTGGTCGCCGTTTACATTGTCATAGACGAGCTCGCCGTTTACAAACACATACTTAAAGCCCTCGGAATACTGAGCGACATCCTCATTCGTAGCCTTGTCGATCACGGTGTTAAAATCAAATATCGCCAAATCCGCGTCCGCGCCTATCTCGATGCGGCCCTTTCCGCGGATGTCATAGGACGCGGGGCCGAGCTGCTTCGCGGGTAGGTATGAGGTCTTTGCGAGCGCGTCCATCAGGCTCAGCACGTTTTCCTCGCGCACATACTTACCGATCAGGCGCGCGTAATTGCCCGCGCCGCGCGGATGGCTGTCCAGCGATGTCTCTAAGATCGTGTCGCTCGCGGTATAGACATAGGGTTTCGTGAGAGCTAGACGCACCTCTTCCTCGGGTATCGAGCCATTTGCTATGACGAGCCTGTTTTGCGAGCGGTAGCGTGCGAAGTCAGCTTCGGTGAAACGTGCCGAGTGGTTTGCGAGCTGCAGATCCCCATAGTCGAGACCGAAACGGTCCTGCCAGCCCTTTGAGAAGCGCATGGAGCCTAAGTATGTAGCCCAGGAATCATATGGATAGAGATCGGCTGTAATGTCGAGGCCCTTGTCTATGTAGCTCTCGATAAGCGAGTATGCCTCGTCTGCACAGAAGGTGGAGCCTGTGCTCGTGATATGTAATATATGTATCGAAGCGCCTGTGGCCTCTGACAGGTCTATGACCTCTTGCAAGGCCTTTATGCTGTTATTTTCGCCTTTGTTGGTGGAGTAGCGGATGTGATGGTATGTGCCTACGCCGTACTGTGCCGCAACCTTGAACGCCGCGAGCATCTCTGCGCCCTGCACGCCCGGCGTGTACTCCGTACTGATCGAGACACCCAGCGCGCCGTCGATGATGTTCTGTGCGATGGTGTCCGACAGCCTCTGCAAATCCGCCTCCTTTGTCATCGGGGTTGTGATGCCGTATCCGAGGGAAGAGCGGATCTTTGTGACGAAGTTGGACGCGCCATAGTTTACCTTACGCGGGTTTCTGTTCCAGCTGTTGTACCATGATTTCGCGTTCGCCGCGCCACCATGCATCAAAAGGTTCGTCGTGACACCGTCCGCGATCTTGTATTTCTCGCCGAAGTTGTTCGGCTCGTAGGAGTCGATGTCGATAAAGCCCGGCGCTACGATATAACCGCTTACATCATAGCTTTGCTCGCCATGTAGCGGGGCTTTTGATATCGCGGCGATCTTGCCGTCCTTGATGCCGATATTTACAGCGGAGAGATCCGTGCGGGTCTCGGGGTTCATCAGACGCGCGTTCTCGATGACCGTGTCATATTGGGTATAATCCGGCGTTGGTTCGGGCTTCTTAGAGACATTTTGCAGCGGATCAGTAGTGGGCGAGGGTGATGGGGTGGGGGCAGGTGTTTCTGCAGTTGCCGATGTTTCCACCTCGGGCATATCGTCCTCGGGCGGTGCAGTCGCGGGCTTGGGCACCTGGGCTGTGTCCTGCGCGAGCGCGATGGCTTGCTGTTCGATCTTCGCGTTGGGTGTAAGACCGCATGCGGTCAAAAGCATACATCCGCAGATTGTGAGTATGTAGAATAACGGCTTTATATCTTTTAACATTTGTATACTTCCTCTTATCGTAATGTGTTTCCGATAACAACGGACCCGTGGGGCAAATAAGGCCCCGCGGATCCGTTTTATTTTGCTGCGAATATTAACCGAAGATGAAGTTAAGAATAAACAAGGCCGTTACGATGTACATCATGATGTTGAGCTCCTTGGCCCTGCCGGTCAAAAGCTTTATAACAACAAACGAGATCACACCGAACGCAAGGCCCGTCGAGATGCTGTAGGTAAGCGGCATCATAACGATACACAGGAAAGCCGGGAAGCCCTCGGTGAAGTCCGTGAAGTTGATACGCGTAACGGTCTCGATCATGTACAGACCCGTAACGATCAGCGCGGGAGCCGTAGCAAAGCCCGGGATCGCCGTAAACACAGGCGCGAAAAACAACGAGAACAAAAACAGCACACCAACGACGGCTGCGGTAAGACCCGTGCGTCCGCCCTCGGAGACACCGGTCGCGCTCTCGACATAGGTCGTGACGGTGGATGTACCGAGCACGGCGCCTGCAGTCGTACCGATCGCATCGGCCAGAAGAGCCTGTTTGAGGTTCGGTATCGAGCCGTCCTTTTTGACGAAGCCGGCCTTTTCCGATACGCCGATCAATGTCGCGATCGTGTCAAATATATCGATATACAAGAACGCGAGCACAACTACGATAAAGTTGAACAGGTTGAAGTTTGAGAACGCGCCACTCTGTAACGCGGATATCAGATTAAAGCCCGATATCGACGGCGGAGCGGAAAACAGCGCAATTTGCCCTGCGGAATTGGTCGGATACAGGCTGAACATTCCGATCTCCGGGTTTGGCACATAAAGTCCTGTGAGCTGACAAATCAGGCCCAATACATATGTTGCGAGGATGCCCCAAAGCAGGGCTCCCTTTACTTTCTTTACGATCAAAACGACTGTGACGATAACACCGATAATGGAGAGGATGACGGTAAGGCCCTTAATATTACCAAGGGTGACGGTAGTGGCGGTGCTGGGCACAACAAGGCCGCAGTTACTCAGACCGATAAAGCAGATAAACAAGCCGATGCCGACGCTTA